>VXOI01000135.1 GCA_009840175.1 Chloroflexota bacterium
CCTGTACAGCTTCTTCGTGGCCGACGAGCCACCCGTGCCCGAGTGGCCCTACACGCCACCCCGCGCCCCCGAGGCCATCGAGACCCTGGTGCAGGCTTACTTCGACAATGACTACAACATCGGCCCAGTGCTCCGCGTTCTGTTCAATTCCGACTTCTTCAAGGCGGAGGACGTGCGCTACACCAAGGTAAAGAGCCCGGTGGAGCTGGTGGCCGGAGTGCTGCGGCTGACCGGCGAGTTCGACCGGCCCCGCTACGAGATTCTTGATCGCTTCAATCAAGCCACTTTTATGGGCCAATACCTGAATAATCCGCCCAGTGTCGAGGGATGGCACCAGGGCACGGACTGGCTGGACAGCGGCACGCTGGTGGAGCGCATCAACTTCGCCAGCCAGCAGATTGGCGATGCCGACAAGCCGGGCATCCAGGCCATGATCGGCCGCATAAGCGCCGGACTCGGCGAAGCCACCTCGCCGGAGCGGCTGGTGGACGCCTGCCTGGAGGAAGTGGGATCGCTGGAGGTGGACGAGAGCACCCGCCGGACATTGGTCAACTTCTCGGCGCATGGTCTTTCTCAAAAGTCCGGGCAGGGAAGCAACACCGACCGGCAGCACATTGCCGACGTGCTCCAGATGGTGGCGGCAACGCAGGAGTTCCAGCGGTCTTAGGGGTCTCTTTCCAATGGCAAGACGGATCTGGCAGGTGTCGTTTCAGTGACCACCCGGAGCGTGATACCAAAGCAGGATTCAGCGCAGGCCGACACGGCCCTGGTGAAGCCGCTTGGCCCTATCGTCCTACGGTTGGACCCTATAGTGGAGATCACGGATGACGTGCTCCTCAAGTTGAGTTCGCTGAACGACTCCCTGCGCCTTGAGAAGAACGCCGAAGGAGCGCTGGAAATTTTGCCCCCTGCCAACATCACCACCGGAAACCAGAACTCTAACATCAATGTTGACTTGGGTCTTTGGGGCAGAAGTGACAGTAGGGGCATTGTTTTTGACTCCAATGCCGGTTTCACCTTACCCAACGGCGCGGTGCGCTCCCCCGACGCCTCCTGGGTTCTAAAGAGCCGCTTGGCGGAATTAACAGACGAAGAGAAAAAACGCGGGTTTGCTCACATCTCTCCCGACTTCGTGATTGAACTGCGCTCAAGTTCCGACACGCTGGCAAGCATACACCGCAAGATGGCAGAGTACATGGAGAACGGCGTTCGGCTGGGCTGGCTGATTGACCCGCTGGACCCTCTACGCCGGGTCTACGTTTATCGTCCTGATAAGTCCGTCGAGATACTGGAAGGGCCGGAATCGATTTCCGGCGAGCCGGAACTGCCGGGCTTCACCCTGGATCTGCAACCCATCTGGGAGCCGGGCTTTTGAACCGGCCCCGCAGCCCTCACCCTAACCCTCTCCCAACAGGAGAGGGCACTGCAAGGAAGCGCAACAATGACCACTGCACAGAAAACGAAACGATTGGAATACTCCCACACCATGGGCATGACGGTCATGGAGGGCAAGGGATTCTACTATCCTGTGGATACCGCCGTTGGGAAGGATGACCGCCTCTACGTGATCAGCCGCAGCAAGGAAGAGACCACTCGCGGCATTCGCGTCACCATCTGCGATGCTGAGAGCGGTTATTTTGGCAACTTCGGCGGTTATGGTTTCGGCGGCGGGCAGTTCGTCTGGCCTGCCTGCGGCGCGACGGACAGCCAGGGCCGCTTCTTCATCAGCGATGAGAGGCTGCACCGTGTGACCGCTTATGACGCCGATGGCGCATACCTGTTCCACTGGGGACATCAGGGGTCCAGCGAGGGAGAGTTGGACACACCGTCGGGCTTGGCCTTCGACGGACAGGACAACATCTACGTTGCCGACACTTATAACAACCGGGTGCAGAAGTTCACCGCAGACGGCCGATTCCTGCTGTCCATCAGCGGCGAGGGCGAGCGGGGCGTCAGCCTGCCCTGGGGCCTGGCCTGCGACGCGCAGGACAACGTGTATATCGCCGACTTCGGCAATGACGCCATAAAGAAGTTCTCATCCGACGGCGAGTTCCTGGCCGCCTTCGGCTCCTCCGGGCGCAGCGAAGGCCAGTTTACCCGTCCCGCCTCGGTGGCTGTGGACCGGGAAGGCTACATCTACGTGGCGGACTGGGGCAACGAGAGGGTGCAGGTGCTGGACGCCACAGGCAACTTCGTGCAGCTTCTTCGCGGTGAGGCTACAATCTCCGAGTGGGCCGCCAACTTCCTCAGCATCAACCGGGAAGAGGCAGCCGCCCGGACTACGGCCAACCTGGACATGGAAATAGACTACTTCATAGACGACCCTCACGAGGAATCGTCGCACATCGAAAAGTATTTCTGGTGTCCGGTTTCGGTCAAGCTGGACAGCCAGGGCAGGCTCTACGTCACCGAGACCAACCGGCACCGGCTTCAGATTTATCGGAGGGCCGAGTAAGCGCTCCGATCCGTCATTTCCGATAAAGCGGGAATTGCCCGTAAGAGAGACTCCCTCACCCTATCCCTCTCCCAGAGGGAGAGGGAACGACAAGAAACACACAACCCGGCAGGAGCAGGACAATGGTATCCACCAAGAAGGAACGCTCACTGGTAGTTATCGAACTCAACGGCGGAAACGACGCCCTGAACACTATCGTACCCTTCAACAACGGCCTGTATTACGACTACCGGCCCGGAATCGGCATCGCGCAGCAGGACGTGCTGCCCATCAACGAGGAATACGGCTTCAACCCCAATATGCCCGCGGTCAAGGACCTGTGGGACCGGGGCGAACTGGCTATAATCAACGGCATCGGCTATCCCCAACCCAACCGCTCGCACTTCCGCTCGCGGGACATCTGGTACACCGCCGAGCCCGACGCCATCGGCACCGAAGGCTGGCTGGGCGCGGCCATCCGGGACCTGGACGCCAAGGGCGAGAACGTGCTAACTGGCGTGAACTTCGGGCGCGGCCTGCCCCGCGCGCTGGTGTGCAAGGGCGTTCCTGTGGCATCGGTGGGCAACCTGGAGACCTACGGCCTGCTCCCCGACATTGACGACGAGAACGTACGTCACCATGCTCTCGATGCCTTGGGCCGGATGTACGGCCCCGCCGGCGGCAGGGACATGGTGGCCCAAGCCCTGAGCGAGAACGGCTCGCAGGCCCTGATGGGCGCCGACATCCTGCGCACCGCGCCGGAGCGGTATTCCTCCAGCGTGGAGTATGCCGACACGCCCATATCGCAGGGCCTGAAGAACGCGGCCCAAGTGATGAGCGCGGGGCTGGGCACCCGCATCCTCTATGCGCAGCACGGCAGCTTCGACACCCACAGCGACGAGCTGCGGGCGCACGGCAAGCTGTGGCAGGACGCTTCCACAGCCATCGCCGACTTCACCGAAGACCTGAAGGAGCAGGGCCTGTGGGAGGACACGCTGGTGCTGGTGTGGTCCGAGTTCGGGCGTCGGGTGCGGGACAACGGCACTGGCTGCGACCACGGCTCCGGCGGCGTGGCCTTCGTGTTCGGCGGCTCGGTGCAGGGCGGACTCTTCGGTCAGTACCCGTCGCTGCGGGAAGCTGATCTGTCGGAAGGCGACATGGCCTATACCACCGACTTCCGCTCCACCTACGCCACCATCCTCGACCGCTGGCTGGGCCTGGACCCCGACCCTATCGTCCACGGCCAGTTCGAACAGTTCGACTTCGTCGGGCGCTAACCCCACCCTTTCGGGAAACGGACAAGGAAATGAGAGCGGGCATTAAGCCCGCTCTTATATTTGGGTGGTATGATGACTGAGCCCATCATCATTCCACATTCGCGCCCAGAGGCCCGTAATGACGACCAAGCCTGTCACACCGTTGCCAAAGTACGGCGCAATCATCAGATTCCCTGATGCGCCGCCGGAAGAAATGACTGCTTACCATCATGTGAATTTCCCGGGATACCCTGGCTCCTTGTCCCTTCACTTCGGCAACCCGGAAACCACCGTTATCCTTAGCGAGGTTGCCGCCGCCCTGATGCCCACCAGAGACCGACGGGGGGTGCGCTATCCCGACCTACTCGTCGCCTTCAACGCCAACCCCGCAGCTATCATCCCCCGCAACGGCTACCTCATCCCGGAGCAGGGCAAGCCACCCGACTTCGTGTTGGAGGTGGCGTCGGAAAGCACCGGAGACATTGATGAAGACGAAAAGCGCCGGGACTACGCTGGGATGGGCGTTTCCGAATACTGGCGCTTCGACCACACAGGCGGAGACTTTCACAGCGTCCCGCTGGCCGGGGACCGGCTGGTGGGTGAGGAATACCAGCCGATAGCCATTACCAAGATAGACGATGAGCATTACCGGGGGCACAGCGACGCCCTGAACCTCGACATCTGTTGGGAATACGGCGAACTCCGCTTGTATGACCCATTGGCACAGCGCTACCTGCCTAACTTCCAGGAAAAGGACGAACAGCTCCGCGCCGCTGAGACCCAGCGCGATACCGCCGAAGCCCGCGCTAACACCGAAAGGGAAGCCCGCATCCGCGCCGAAGCCCGCATCCGCGAACTGGAAGCGCAACTACACCAACAGCAAAGCCCCGACCCGCCGGAAACGCCATAAGCCCGCCGGGGTCTCGCGGTTACAATTGGAAGTCCACCACCGGGACGCCGGCGCTGGCGGGCTGTTCCTGATTGAGGGCGTCGGCCAGCTTGGCCAGTTCCGCTTCATAGGTGGCGGCCCCGTCATCCTTCAACGCGGGGGGGCGCAGGTCGAAGATGATGTTCTCGGCGGACATGTTGCGGGCGGCGCGATTGCTGGGGCGCATCAACCCGTCGTCCGGGGCGACGAAGTAGAGCAGCCACCGGTCGGCGGCCTGCTGCTTGTCGCGGGCTGCGGTTATGTCGTTCAGGATGGTCTCGGTGTCAAGAGCGCGGGATGAGGCAACAATCACTATCTTGTCGTAGTCGCGCAGCCACCGCTCGACTTCTTCCTGGTCGGAAGAACTGAGGCGGGACACCAATGCACTGCCCCTCACTCTCTCCGAGAACACCCAACTCCTTACTCCCAGCGCGTTGAGGCCGTCGCTGAGCTGGCGGGCGAATTCTTCGTCATCGTCGCGGCAGGCTATGTAACACTCCGTCAAGTCAGGCGGAGCGGCGGCTATGGATTCCTGAAGGGACGCCACGGACGAAGGTATGCCAGTAGCGGCAAGGAAGGCGGCCGGTATCTGCCCGCCGGAGCGGTAGAGAGTATCTACGCCGATGGTGCTCGGGGCGTCGTGGCGCGCCTGGTCCAACCCGGCCGTGGCCCGGAGGTCACAGTCCTGGAACACCGTGTAGCCCAGGGCTGCTCCGGTGAGATTTGCGCCGGTCATGTTGCAGTCCCAAATCTGGGTCTGGAACAGGTCTGTGCCGTTCAGGGTGGCATCGGTGAGGTTGGAACGGACCAGCGATGCCCCAGCGAAGTTGGCGCCGCTCAGGTTGGCCCCACTCAGGTTGGCCCCGATAAGGCTGGTGCGCTGGAGATTGGCATTGGTCAGGTTTGCGCCGGACAGGTTTGCGTCGGACAAGATGGCGCGGTCAAGGTCTGCGCCGGTGAGGTCGGCCCCGCGCAGGTCCGCCCCGCGCATATTGGAGCCGTTGAAGAGGGCATTGGTCAGGTCGGCTTCACGCAGGTCTGCGTGGTAGAGATGGCAGGGATTGAGGAAGCAGCCGGAAAGGTTGGCCCGGCGCAACACCGCGCCCATAAGGTCGGCGTGCCGCAGTTCAGCGCCGCTGATGTTGACCTGGGGGGCGCGGACATAGCTCATGTAGGCCGCGTTCAGGTCAAGAAGTTCGTTGGGGTTGGCTTCCCGCCAGCGGGCCACCACGTCCCGGCCGCGCCTTACCAGTTGCACATGCTCCATGTTCGCCATAATCGCCGCTCCTGACAAGGTCAGATGATAGAGCGGATTTTAGCACACGAGCGGCCCTTCGGCAGGCTCAGCTCTTCGACAAGCTCAGATTGGGGAATCTTGGGGCCGGGTTCGCCGTGGCCTTTGCGAGGTAATTGTTTGAATCAGGATAGGAGTTACGCAGTTGAAAGCTATCACCTCTCCCTCTGGGAGAGGGTTAGAGTGAGGGCGTCCTACCCAGCTGCGTAAGTCCTATCAGGATTTACTGGATTATAGGATTTTCAGGATAGGCGTCCCAATCCCGAGCATCCTTTAATCTTGATAACCCTGATTCAGGCAGTACCCCTGATGGAGACTTCTGAAAGGCCCTGCGGGTTCACTAAGGCGTCTGTATGATGGCGCGGCGGTGGGTGCCTTCGCCGATTTTGCGTTCTCCATGGTAGGCTTCGACACGGAAGGTCAGCCGGTTACGGTCAACTTCGGTCAGTTCGGCGCAGGCGCGGATGATGTCGCCGATGTCGGCGGGAGCCAGATGCCTGACGTTCACCTCGAACCCCACGGTGGTCTCACCAGCAGACAGATGGGCGACGACGCTATCCATTGAAGCCTGTTCCATAAGCTGGATCATGGAGGGCGTGCTGAACTTCGGGACGTGCGGGGCGATGTTGGCCTCGCTGACTACGGTTTCCATTCGGCCCTTCAGTCCGGCCTTCAGGTCTGGGCCTGGCATATTTCTGTCCTCGCTTTGGTCTGAATGGGGATATGCCCATCGGATACCGATGTACTTATGATAACAGATACCGGCGGGCACTGGTTATGCGAGGATTTCACTCCCACCTCAACGCCTTCACCTTAACCTTCTCCCAGAAGGAAAGAGAATTTTGCGGAGGGGGTGAGATTTAAGGGTTTACCCCGCGGCGGAGGGGTACAGGGCC
>VXOI01000154.1 GCA_009840175.1 Chloroflexota bacterium
CCCCCGGGGCACCCCCCCCCCCAACCCACTTCCGACATCACCGGCCGGTGCGGGGGCCGCCGGGCCGGGGGGCGCCGGCGGGCGCCCGCCCCCCGGCCGGGGGCGCCGGCCGGGGCCGCCTGCCGGGCTTCCGCTCCGCGCGGCTTCGACCAGCGCCAGCCGGCCTTCTATTCGCCTCATACCTTCAACCTGCCGCTGCTCCAGCGCCTCCGTCCGGCCCTGGGCCGCCTGCAAACCGTCGCGGAATTCCTGGGTCAGGGCGGCCAACTGCTCCCTGACCTCCGTCAAGTCCTCCTCAAGCCGATCCCTGGCGTCGCCGTCCCGCTCCACCAACGCCCGCTCCAACGCATCCCTGACCCGGCGGGACAGCCCTTCTCTGACGCTGGCGGCCACGGTCCGGCGGTCGACGCCCAGCGCCTTGGCCGCACCCCGGTGTCCCCGCTTCCGGACCATCTGGTGCAGCAACGCCGTCAGCCGCAGGTTGTAGGGATCCGCAGCGGCATCGCCCGCCTGGTTCAGAAAATCGTCCGGCCCCTCCTCCTCTTCCGCGTCCAGGTTGGAGTCGGCGCCCTCATCAGGCTCGCCGGGCACCATGGCGCCATCTTCCGCAGCGACCGGGCCTCTCTCGTCCATGCGATTCACCTCCTGGCACAAAATGTCCCATTCACGAAGGGCAATTGCTCACCCTCCAGGTCCGATAGGGAGTACAGAAATGTCCTTTGCCAATAGGGCCGATGTACCTACCCCCTGGAACCTGCCCTGGAATCCAGGTGCTGACTGTAATGGGTCTGGGATGGGCCTATTTGGCCCGTCTCAGCTACGAAGTCCCCTGCGCTTCCTCCCGGACCAATAGTCCGGATTCCTGTACACGTCCATCACATCACGCCGGCCGTCGGAAAATCCATTCCCTCCAGGGAGGGGTTGGCCAACCCTTCCCTGGAGGGAATTATGTCCGGCCCCTCGGAACGCCACACTTGGTTGCCGAACATCTGGTCTCAGACCGGCAGCAGGAGGCAACCATGTTCCGGCGTTTCATTCCCACCTCGGGCCGAACCAGGCGCCTGGCCCTCCTGTCGGCGGCGCTCCTGCTTTCCGCCGTGGTTGCCATAACGGGCAGCGGCGTGGCCCTGGCCCAGTCTCCGCCACCGGACAGCGACACCATCGCCTTGGTCAACAAGGACCGTCAGATGGTGGAACGAAAGAAGGAGGGCGACTTCGTGGCCCGGCCCATCTTCAACCGCCAGCTCAGCGCCCTCTACTACTCCATCCGCCACCCCGACACCGGCGAGTGGATCGCCAGCACCTACCGGGTCCAGGGCGGGGAGAAGAAGCTCTCCGAGGGCTGGGAGTACACCTTCGAGTACCCGGCCCTGAAGGAGCAGCCCAAGCTGGACCCGGAGCAAGCATACCTGATGATCCTGGCCGTCCCCCGCACCGGCGGGGGCGAGCGCCATATCTTCCATGCCCTGGTACCCGTCCACCAACCCAAGGGGCTGTGGGACAAGGTGCTGGGAGCTCTCGACCCGAACCGCTGGGCGCGAGCCGCCGCCGGATGGCTGGTCCAGGGCGCCCACGGGACCCTGTGCGGCGTGGTGAAAGGAATCACCGGAAAGGCAATTGCCGAGTGCGACGGGAAGGCCCGGGGAGTGATGGGGGACATCCTCACCGGCACCCCTCCCAACCTCACCTACGCCCACCCCTTTGTGCAGAAAGCATGGCTGGCGGTCTGGGCCGTCGCGTCAGGGATGCTGGTAGTCATCCTGGGCTGGATGGGCCTGAGCTTCATCGTCCAGGAACACCTGGGCAGGCATCAATCCGGCTGGCGGGAGATGGTCCCCCGCCTCGTGCTGGGGCTGACCGCCGCCGCGTCTTCACTGTGGTGGTGCGCCCTGGTCATCGACGTGGGCCACGCCGTCTCCCAGTTCATCGCCGCCGAGTTGAACGTCACCCCCGGCGACCTGCTCCGCGCCCCGTTGGATTCGCTGCTCACGGCGGTGATGGCTGCCAACACCGGGCTGGCCATATTCATCGCCCTCTTGTACCTGGTCTTCGGATTCTTCGTCCTCTACCTGCTGGTGCAGATGGTCCTGCGTCTGGCCCTGATCGACATCCTGCTCTGCCTGGCTCCCGTCGCGTTGGGGCTGTGGATTCTGCCCCACACGGCGGGCTGGGGCCGGCACTGGCTCAGGCTCTTCATGACCACGGTGTTCCAGCAGGCGGTGCAGCTCATCGCCGTGGCGCTGGCCTTCGCCTTTCTCGAACAGTTCGCCGACATCGGCGGCGGCGAGGCAGCCCAGGACCTGGTGTGGATGCTGCTGATGGCCATCGCCTTCATGTACCTGGCAGGCCGCGTTCCCTCGATGCTGGGCAACCACGGGACCTTCGACGCCTGGCTGCACACCCTCTACTTCGGCATGTCCCTGCCCGGCCAGATGGTGCGCTCGGGGCGCGCCCTGGGACTGATCGCGGGAGGCGCAGCCGGCGGACCGGCGGGAGCCGCAGCCGCGGCGACGGCTACCGGTGCCGCCGCCAGCACTGCCGGACAGGCAGTGAACACAGCGGCCTCCAACGCCACGGCCCCGGCCCAGAACAGCCCCACGCCCAGGAGCCAGGGGCCATAGCTCGCCTGAACGACAAACGCGACAACCACCGGCGCGGAAACGCTCCGCGCCAGAGCCGCCCGGGAGGTGGAGAAATGTGCCAGTAGACGCAGACCCGGACCGCCCCAACGAAACAGGGCCAACCAAGCCGATCTCAAGGAGAAAGAGAAATGTCAGACCTGACCCAGACCATTTCCAACCTGGTGGGCATCCTGCTGGGCCTGGTGGGCGTGGTGGGCGTCGGTTACTTCATCTACGGCGCCTACCTCTACCTCACCGCCTCCGGCGCGCCCAACCAGATGGAGCGGGGCAAGAGCGCCATGATGACCGCCCTGGCCGGCATCGTGTTGGCCCTCGTCGCCTATGGCGTCGTCGAACTGGTGATGAACGCCGTGGTGGGCAACACCGTGGATCCCAAGGTCCCCGACCCCAAGAAGATCAAGTAGGGGGACGGTATGAGAGAGCATGAAGTCCCCACCCACGTGCAGGCCGAGGACAAGGTGCTGCTGTGGCTGACCTTCCCCCAGATCGTGGCGATGGTGGCAGTGTGCGCCGTGAGCTACGGAGCCTACCGCTATTTCCCCTTCGGACCCTCGGAGTTCCGGCTGGGCATCGCCGTCCTGCTGGGAGTCCTGGGCATCGCTGCCGTGGTGGGAAAGGTGGGAGGCCGGGGGCTGCCCCTGGTGGCCGCCGACCTGCTGAAGTTCAATCTGGGGGCCAGGCGCTATGCCGGCGCCCCCGCCCAGCTGGTGCTCAGCGAGGCTCCGGCACCGGTGGAGGTCAAGCCCGACCCCATGCGGCTGCTGGCGAAGAAAGCGGCCAGCGGAATCGGCAGGGCGGTGAAGGCCGCCAGGCGCCGGGGCCGCCGCCCCTTCCGCCCCCACGGCTGGTTCGGCAAGCGCCGGGCCGGACACCACCAGGGAACCAGGGGCAGCCGTCCCGGCGTCAACGAGAGCAGGGAAAGAAAACCATGGCACAAACTGCTGGCAGTGGCGGGACTGCTGGCGCTGACCGTGCTGGCCGTGCCCGGCGCCGTCCTGGCCGACGATCCCGACGACGAGGAAAGGGGCTGGCGGCTGGACGAAATCTACTTCGTGCCGCCGGAGCCGGTGCCGGGACGCCGCATATTCATCGAACAGCTCAGTGTCAGCGGCAATCACGCCGACATCACACTGCGGGCGGCCCACGACCTGGACCTGAGAGTGCGGGCGTACGGCGGCAGAACCGGCAGAACCCTGCGCATGGGGGCCAACGGCAAACTCAGCGCGGGCCAGGCCAGGAGCTACAACCTGAGCCTGGACGGGCCAAAGCCGTCCTTCACCTTCTCCTGGCTGGACGCCCTGGGCCGCACCGGGGCGGCAAGCCTGGGGAGCGACCAGATCCCCTACCCGCTGCCAAAGGCCGACGGCGGGCTGTGCGACCTGGAACTGACCTCCTTGGAGTGGACTCCGGGGCGGATAGCCGGCGTAATCGCGTCGGAGTGCGTCACGGAAGCCCGCCAGGAGATTGAGTTGCCGGTCTACGGCGGCCACTTCAGCCGGATGATCCCCGCCCTGCTGGATGCCAGCGTCACCGGCATTGCCGGAAGGGTCAGCGTCGCCGCCGGAGGCCACCGGACCACGGCAGCCTTCGTCGCTGGCGGAGAAAGCCGTTTCATCCTGCCCGTGCCGGAGGAGAAGGCGGACCACGAACTGGAGATAACGGCGGACCTGACAGCCACACTGAACGTGCCGCTGCCGCCCATGCTCCAGACCGTCCACCACCCGGCCCGCACCGACGTGCACCGGCGAACGGCGAGCCTCGCCTGCGGGGAGTGCTCGACGTCCCGGACGGTCACCATTCTCGTCCATCATCCGGAGCACGTGCGGGCTGTGGAGACCCGGCGCGGCTCCGTCACCCGCATCAGGGCGGAGGCGGTGACTCTGGCGCCCATACCAGATACCGGGCAGGTCAAGACCCTGGGCATCGGGGCTGACGACCCCTACGTGATCCTCCACGTTCCCCCGCCCACGCCCGAGCCGCCCTGGGCGGAGCAGACCACGGCTGGCGACTCCACCTGGTGGGGTGAGCCGTGGTAGGGCGCGTCGCAAACATCCTAATCGCCACCGGCGCGGCGCTGACGAGCGTCGGCGTCACCGCGCCGGAGGACAAGCGGACCGAGATGCTGGCCGCCTTCGACGCGGTGCTGAGCGGGATGGCCTACGCCGGGGCGGGCCTCTGCCTCTTCGCCATCGTCTGGGCCGGGTTCGTGTTGATGGCCGAGGGCACCGAGAGCGAGGGCCAGGGCCGGGCCCGCAACGCCGTGTTCATGGCCGTCGTCGGCCTGGTGCTGGTGCTGCTGGCCAAGGGCATCGCCACCGCCATCAACAGCGGCATCATCCCCAGCCTGTAATCAAATCAAGAGGAGGAGCAACAAGCATTGAAAGCAACCCTACTCAACCTGAAGAAACTGGCCGGACGCGGCAGGGCCCAACAGACTGCTGACGCCGGACCTACCGAAGTAAACCAAGACGGCGAGGCGGCGGAACCCAAGCTGCCTCCCCCGCTGTCCCTGTTCTTCATGCTTTCCCATCTCGAAGACGATGGCCCGGTCCGGCTGGACGGGGTGAAGCTGGCGGTATTGGAGGTGATGGGGCTGGAACTGGACGAGCCCAGGCTGGGTGCCTTCGCCGGCTCCCTGAACGCCCTGGACTTCCCGGTGCAACTGCTGGTGCGGCAGCACCCGCCGGTGTTGCAAGGACTGCGGGAGAGGCTGACCGACTCCCAGCCCGGGGACCTGCCCCGGCAGACCCGCGAGGCCGCCGATTCCCTGGGGCGGCTCTTGACCGCGCTGGAGAACCGGGCGGGCATCCTGGACCGGCGCTTCTACGCCGTGTGCGAGCACGCCCGGGCCGACGAATTGCGGGCGCTCTTGGTACGCGCCGGTCTCGGCGTCTTTCCCCTGAACGGCCCGGCATTGCGGCTGTTGCTCCTGGCCTCAGCCCTGGGTGGCTCCCCCAACGAGAGGGACGAGGACGCCGAGCTTGAGGTCGAGGTGAACCGCCGGGACATCCGCATCGGCGAGCATCTGACCCGTTCCCTCCATCTGGGGAAGTGGCCCCGGTCACTGGCCCCGGGTTTCCTCCAGGGGCTGATGGCCGCCGGAGCGCCCATGGACCTGTCGGTGCATTTGGGCGCCATCCCCACGGAGCAGGCGGCCCGCATCCTGGAGTGGCAGAAGGTCCGCTTCGAGTCGGCGCAATCGCTGTCCTTCAAGCGGGGCCGCTCCATGTCTCCTGAGGCGGAGATCGCCCTGGAGGACGTGAGCCGCCTGCGGGACGAAGTACAGCGGGGCCGGGAGCGGCTGTTCCACGCATCGTTGTCGGTGACGCTCCACGCCGACGACCAGGACACCCTGAAGGACCTGACGCAGAAGGCCCGGGCCCACTTCGCCGCCACCCTGGGCAAGCTGGACAACCTGGCCTTCCGGCAGCGGGAGGGGCTGCTGTCCACCCTGCCCCTGGGCCTGAACGCCGTGGCCGTTTGGCGGACGCTGGACACATCCAGCCTGGCGAGACTGTTCCCCTTTTCGCCGCCGGACCTGGACACCCGCAGCGGCACCCTCTACGGCATTGACCTCAGGGCCTGCGCCCCCATCGTCTACGACCCCTTCGACGGAACGCATCTCAATGCGAATACAGCAGTCCTGGCGCGGTCGGGTTCAGGCAAGTCCTTTGCAACCAAGCTGGGCGTGCTACGGGGCCTGTGCCGGGGAGTGCGGGCCTACGTCATCGACCCCGAGGGCGAGTACGCCGACATGGCAAGGGCGGCGGGCGGCAGGGTGCTGTCGCCCGGAGTGCCCGGCCAGGGCATGAACCCCTTCGTCATCGACCGGGGGGACTCGGAGGAGCTCCTCCAGCGCATCGGCAGCCTCAGACGCCTCATCGAGGTGATGGTGGGGGAAAGGCTGTCCGCCGAGCGCCGGTCGTCCCTGGACCACGCCCTGGCCTCTTACTACGCGGAAAGGCGGGAACGCACCGGCTTCCGCGACTTCTACGCCTACCTGCAACAGGAGACCCCGGAGATCGCCCACCTGCTGCGCCCCTTCGCCACCGGCAGCCTGCGGGACCTGC
>VXOI01000246.1 GCA_009840175.1 Chloroflexota bacterium
CCCGCTCCACGTCCATGGCCTGGTCGCTGAAGGGGTCGGGCTGGGCGCCGTGGCCGGCCCGCCGGATCAGGTCGTCGGGGTCCACCCGGTAGAGACCGGCCAGCTTGCGCAGCAGGTTGGCGCCGGGAACGCGCTCCCCCCGCTCGATCTGGGACAGGTAGGAACTGGAAGCGCCGGTGCGCCGGGTGACCTCTCTCAGGCTGACCCGGCCCCTGAGCCGCTTCAGCAGGGCGCCGAAGTCCTCGTTGCCCGTTGTTTCCGTCTCCTCGACCCCTTCCGGCTGGCCCGTCTGCTGTTGGTCAACGTCGCCCATGATGGTCTCCTCCCGCCCGTTGGCGGCGCGTCGGTGGAATTCTTGTTACATTTCTGCCCCATTATTGTTACATCAAAGCGAGCACTTGGTCAATAAAAGGCAACACTTGCCGGTTATCTATTGCCTGTGCCGAATATATATTGCTACACTCTAGCATATAGAACGGATGGGCTACTCCGTCCTGCCGAGTATACAACACGCCGCTTGCCCGGCCAACCCCCAGGGGCCGGTCCGGGTTACGCCAAGGGAGGCCATTGAACAAGAAACGCAGGCTCACCGGGGAACAGGAGGACGGGCGCATCCAAGGCCTGCGCCTCCTGGCCCGCATCATCGCCCGCCATTACCTGGAACACCCCGATCTGTACCCGGCTCCAGCCGGCGACCGGACCGGGGACGTGGGCCAGGAAGACACCGCCGTCAACGCCGCTGTGCGTACCGGCGGGGACACGGCCCGAAAGGAGGCAGACCAATGAAACAAAAGCGGATTATCTACCGGGTCAGATTGAAGGCCGAGGCGGTCTGGGAACTGCTGAACCGGCTCAACCTGACTCAGAACGAACTGGCCCGGCGCATCGGGCGCTCCTCGGGCTACCTGTCCCAGCTGATCAACGGGGAACGCTTTCCTTCGGCGGAGACCCGCCGTCGGCTGATGCGGGTCCTGGGCGTAACCGACTTCGACGTTCTCTTCGTACAGGAGCGGATCGATGCCTAGCTCCCGCCCCGAGTCGGGGACGCCCATCGCCATTCCCCCGGGGGTGGCCCTGGTGCCCGAGGACTTCCGGGAGAAGCTGGAGGTCATCAAGCGGCTGACCGGCCTGTCCTGGGAGGGATTGGCCACGGCCATGGGGGTGGACAGCCGGCAGCTGTGGCGCTGGCGCAAGCGGGGCGGCGAGCCTGGAGCCGGCGCCATGCTGGCCCTGGCGCGCATCTCCCTGCGGGTGCCCGGCGGCCTGGCCCTGCTCCTGGACGAGGACGTGATCGTAATACTTGGAAATAGGGAGGTGAATACATGACCACGGAAGGAAGACAACCGATTGACGGCGCCATTTCCCCGTTGCCCCTGGAGCGTGTCGGTGAACGGCTGGAGCGTTTGCGGGAAGAGTCCGGCCTGACCTGGCCGGGACTGGCCGCGAGGATGGTCGTGGCGGACCGGGGCGCGATACCGCTGCGGCGGGCAGAGCGTTGCCGGACGGTGCCCGGCCAGCGGGGTATTCTTGCCCTGATGGGGGAGTTGAACGGCGGCGACGACCTGAACGGCAACTACGGACCCGAGGGCGAAGGGGGTTAGGGGATGGGACGCCGCCAGCAGTACGTGTACCATGTCGAGCCGGAGGTGTTCCCCGATGACTTTCCCGACCGGCTGGACCGCTTCCGGCAGGCCGCCGGGTTCACCTGGGGCGGCCTGGCAAGGGAGCTGCGGGTCAACGCCCGCACGGTGCGGCGCTGGAAGGCCGGTTCCCGGGTCGGCTCCGGCCATCTGATTTCGCTGTTCGCCCTGGCAGCCCGGCTGGGGCTGCTCCATCACCTGCTGCCCGAAGCGGGAAAGCCGGTGGCCGCCACCGAGTTGGACACCGGGAGCGGGGGTTGCGCCGTGTGCCTGGCAATCCAGGACTGACCCGGGCGCGACGGGTTTCCCGACAATCACGGGGCCAGACGGATCATTCCGTCCGGCCCCTTTTTTGCTTTTGCGTTACGCCGCTTTGGGTTGTTTTCCTTCTGTTATAGGATTATTCAGGTGGGTAGGACCAGTTCGGAATCCGCAATTGTCGTCGCCGGACGATTTGAACCGTCCTCTAGGGCGCCATACCAGCACACGGCTGGTGTTAGTCGGCGACTCCGCAGAATAGAACGACGGGCAAGAAGTCCCACAGTCTTATAGGAGGAATCACGTCCTTGCAGGCGAACAAAGCTCTGTTTAACGGTTACATCGCGGTGGATTGGTCGGCAAAGGGCAGGCCCGCTACTGGGCCAAACAGCATCTGGATTGCCATCGTCGATGGTCCTGGACAGGTTCAGTTTTTGAATCCCCCTACTCGTCGGGAGGCAATGAATCGCATTCGGGAACTGCTGGATGAAGCAACCAGAGTTGGTCGCAGACTGCTGTGCGGATTCGACTTTGCGTTCGGATATCCAGAAGGGACCGCTCAGATGATGAACGCCGGCGATAATTGGGAGGCCGTTTGGGCTGTGGTTGCCCGATTGGTCACTGATCAGGACAATAACCGGCACGGGGCCCTCCAGGCAGCAGCCGATCTGAACCAGCATTGCCATGGTGAGGGCCCCTTTTGGGGCATCAACCTGCCCAACGACGCTCCCCAGGCTCTTTCCAGGGGGATGCCGCACAATAGGTGGGGAGTGAACCTACCGCCTTACCGCCGCCATTTCGAGCGGGTGTTTCCGGGCCAGTCCGTGTGGCAAGTCTCCGGTCCAGGTGCTGTTGGACTTCAGTCGCTTACCGGGATCGCAAGGCTGCAAGATTTACGACAGCAACGTGAGGATTTACAGGTCTGGCCATTTGAGACGCTGGGAGAAGGCCGGCGTCACGTGTTGGCTGAAATTTATCCGAGTCTTATCCCTCCTAGCCCAGGATATGAAGTGAGGGATAGGGCCCAGGTCCACGCAGTGGCGGTTCGGCTCAGTGAGATGGATGAGGAGGGCGTCTTGGCGCCGCGCTTGCGAATTCCGGTGGATATGCACGAAGCTGTAATAAACGAAGAGGCACTCTTCTTGGACATCACTTGACGGATCCAAGCACGGCAGGTTTACCAACAATAGCAGGGCCGGACGGAACCATCCGTCCGGCCCCTTTTTTGTCGTTCGCCCTTTCCCTACTCCTGCTCACGACCGGTCCACGCCCTGGGGGTCGTGGGGGCAGGCGTGGCGGTCCAGGACACTCTTCAGGATGCCGAAGGCCAGGTGGAAGTTCAGGGCCTCGGACATGGCGGTTGGGTCCTCCTGCTGGAGCAAGGCGTAGGAGACTAGGCCCGCCATCTGTAGCAACTCGTCGTCCCCGGCGACCCGGTACGGCGGGGCGTAGACGAGGGTGTCCCGGCGGATCTCCCCGCCGGATTCGCCGTCCCCCGCGTAGGGGCAAGCTGCCAGAACGGGGTCGCGGTGAACGGGCCCGGCCGCCAGGGCGGGCAGATCGTCCCGCTCCGCCTCGTCCTCGACGAAGAAGGCGTAGCGGCGGTCCTCGGCCAGGGAGGCGTTGACCAGCTCCAGGAGCCGCTCCCGAGCGGCGGCGCGGTCGCGGCGGCGGTGTTGGCGGAATGGCGAATTGCGCCGACAGACATTGATCACGCCGATGCCGCCCTGTCTCCATCCGGCGCTCTCCAGGACGCGCAGGCCGGTCATCATGATATCCAGCCCCTCCTCCAGGGTGGTGAGGCGGCGCCGGAGAGCCCGAGGGAGGCTTCCGTTGGGGGACAGCAGGTCCGCGCCGCGCAGGGTCCGGCCCGTGGGGACGTTGAATTCGTCCTCCATGACCCGGCGCCAGTCCAGGACGTGCTCGGACACGGCGTTCCAGTGCTCGCCGTCCACCCCCAGGGCCGTGGCGACGGAAAGGGACCGGCTGCGGGATTCTCCGACGTAGTAGATTCTCATAACGGTGATCCTCCTTTGTAATGTAATGGCGTTTCACTGATAGCGGTGCAGGGGTTCGACCGGCTGGAAGTCGCCGCCCGTCGCCAGCCAGGCCGCGCCCAGGGGTCCCTCCATTCCCACCAACTCCCGGTGGGAGGCCAGAAGGGGCAACGGCACCCGCAGGCGCAACATCTCCCTGCGGGCCACCTCCAGGAAGTGGGTTGGTGCCACGGGATCGTCGAAGACCACCAGCACCAGGGGCCTTGCGCCGTGGTCGTCGGCGGGGCGGTGGGAGGAGTAGTAGCGCAGGTAGGGGGCCAGGCGCTGGGCCATGGTGGCGGGGCGCACGGCCCGGCGCTCGTACTCCAGGAAGAAGGGCCGCAGCAGGTCGTTCCGGCGCAGCGTTCCGAAGGCGTCGGGGTGCAGTGCGCGGGGGCGCCCGTAGTGGCGGAAGTAGCGCGACGCCCGGTGGGGCGGGTCCAGTTGCTCCACGTCCCAGCCGAGACCACGGGCCTGACGATTCAGGGCGGCGACGAAGCGGTGGACGGCGGCGGTGTGCTCCAGGTCCCGCAGCAACTGGCGGCTCCGCCTGCCGGATACGCCCTCGCCGTCGTTTCCCGTGTTTACGCTCCACCGCTGCCGGGCCTCGCCGGTGGACACCCGGTCCCTTCGGGCCAGCAGCTTCAGCCCCCTGTCGGTGAGGGCCAGGCGGCGGGCGTCAAGTTGAAAGCCGGTTGCCAGTCCCAGGCGTTCCAGGGCGGCGGTGAGTTGGGAGGCCCTGGGGAGGCTCACGTCCAGAAGTCCGGCCAGGTCTTCGCGGGTGAGCCAGGGCCAGTCGGCCAGCAGGTCCAGGGCGCGCTTCTCGGCGGGACGCAGCAAGACGGGCAGCAGGTGGTCGGGGATGTTTTCGCCCCCTCCGCTCAGATCGATGTCCTTTGGAATGGACACCCGCACCAGGGGCGGCTCCGCCGCCGTCATCCCGCCGGAGTTGGCGCGGCCCACGGCCTCGTCCAGCGAGAGGGCGGCGCCCGCAGAGGACCGCCAGATTGGATCGCCGGCCCCGGCCGCCGCAACATGGTGTTCCAACGCGAAAAAGGCCGGGACCGGAGCCGCCGCAGGGCGGGCCTCCCGCAGCAGGGCGACGGCCTGGCGCAGGCGCACCTCGTCGGGGACGATCACCAGGACGGCGCTCGGCCGGGGACCCTGGGCCAGCCGCCAGAGGCGCTTGGCGAAGCCGGCTCGCTCGGCAGTGGCGCCCCGTCGGAGGATGGTTAGGACGCAACCGTCGGGCAGTACTATGTCGGCGTCCTGGGGCAGGGCCCGGCGCCAGCGGAAGTCCACGGGATGGCCCAGGCCGGCCAGGACCGAGGCGGGTCGGTAGATGACGGCGGCGGCGTCCAGGCGTTCCAGCAGCGTCCGGCGGAAGCGCAGCGAGATGGGATACTCGCGCAGCAGTCGCCCCACGGGCAGGACCTCCGCCAGGGCCAGGGCCTTCACACCCCGTTGGGTGAGATAGTAGCGGCGGGTGGACGCCAGCAGCGGCGTACCGTGGGGCACGGAGTCGATTAGCCCGGCCTCCTCCAGCCGCCCAGCCGCCTGGTAGACCCCGCCCCGGGACCGGCCGGCCAGGGCGGCCATTTCCAGCCGATCCAGGAAGGGCATTTGGGCCAGAAGATGAAGCAGGTCCGCCTGGCCCTGGCTCAGCAGCCGCGTCATTCCTCCGCCTCCCCCTCGCCGTCCTGCGCCTCGCTATCCTGGTCCCAGCCGTCGCCCGGTTCCTCTCCGTCCTGTTCCCCGTTGACCAACTCATCGTCATCGTCCGGTTCCCCTTCCGCCTCGGGGTCCGGTCCGGGCGCGCTCTGCTGCCCCTGCCGCCGGCTGCGCTGGTTGCGCCGGCTCTGGGGCTTGGGCTGTGGAGGCGGCTTTCCAGCGTTCTGCTTCCTCTGTCCCGGCCCCTGGCGGAGCTCGGCCAACTCCTGACGGTACTTCTCCACCAGCTTCCGCATCTCGTCGTCCTGGAGGCCGATCTCCGTCTCGGGGGTGATGTAGCACATGGCCAGCTCCCGGATGCGCTCCGCGACGGCCAGGTCTCCCGGCTCCGGCGGCAGCACCCGCATGGAGAAGGCGTCCATGCGCTCGACGCCCACGGTGGCCCGCACGTAGCACTGGTGCACGTCCAGGGAGGTCACGTCGTCCTCGCTGACCCGCTCCTTGCCCAACTCCCACACCAGTTGCCGGGCGTCGGTGCCCGCCATCTGGAAGGCGGCCAGGCAGCCCACGTTGGCCAGCACGGTGTCCCGCATGGTCTTGGACAGGTCCTCCAGCTTGCCCAGGCTCTGGGTGGCCAGGATGAAGTTGGCCCCGAACTTGCCCAACTCCGACAACATCGACTCGTAGTCCACGCCGGGCATGGTCTGCATCTCGTCCACCACCACCAGGGCGCCCCGCCGCTGCTCCGGCGGCAGGCTGCCCTGCTCCCGGATCACCCCGTCCACCAGGTTCAGGATGGAGGAGCCCACCAGGGCCGCCACGTCCCTTCCCACGGCGCCCTGGGCGGTGGACACCAGCAGGATGCCGCCGTCCAGGATCGTCTCCCGCAGGTCGATGGTGGAGCGGGGCTGGCCCAGGATGGCCCTTGCCGTCTTGGACGATGCGTAGTAGGCCAGCCGGGTCTGCACCGGGGCCAGGGCCATGCCCTGGTAGTCCTTCCGCCAGGTTCCAAACTCCCTCGCCCACCAGCGCAGCGGTTCTGTTTAGTTTTGCGGGGTATTTGAGTGTTCGGTGACGGTGGCAACATC
>VXOI01000115.1 GCA_009840175.1 Chloroflexota bacterium
GGACGGGGCGTCTCTTTCTGTAACTGGCATACATTTCAGGCCATGCCCGAACTAAGGGAACGAAATCAGGGAAACAAGAGAAGAAGGCTATTATTAAGGAGGAGCATATGGCTGACCAGGACATTGCATTGGTAGCTCACCTGATGCGCCGCGCCGGCTTCGGGGCGAGCCGGGATGAGATCGAGGCCAAGGCAGCGCAGGGCTACGACAACGTGGTCCAGGAACTGCTCAACCCGAAGGGCGGCGTCGATGATGACATCCTGATGCGCTACAACCCGGCCTATTACGAACCGGGCGCCATCGAAGTCAACACCCAGCTCTGGGTGTACAAGATGATCAACAACCCCAACCAGCTCCAGGAAAAGGTCGCGCTGTTCTGGCACATGATCTTCTGCGCCGGCCACAGCAAGATCGACAGCGGCCAGGAAATGGGCATCATGGTCAACATGTTCCGGGAGCATGGCATGGGCAGCTTCCGCGACCTGCTGGTCAGGCTGTCCACCAACCCCGGCATGATGTACTACCTGGACAACACCGAGTCCCACAAGGCCAACCTCAACGAGAACTATGGCCGCGAGCTTCTGGAGCTCTTCTCCCTCGGCGTCGGCATGGACGAGGCCTTCAACTACTCCGAGGACGACGTAAAGGTCTGCGCCCGCGCCTTCACCGGCTGGAACGTGGCTCCCTCCTACCCGCCGTTCCCTCATGGCCGCAGCCCTTGGGTCTTCCGGTTTGACCCTGCCGACCACGACGACAGCGAAAAGACCTTCCTGGGCGAGACCGGTCCTTGGAACGGCGACGACATCATAGACATCATCTGCAAGCAGCCGGGAACCGCCCGCTTCCTCGCCCGCCACATGTACAACTTCTTCGTGGCCGACGAGCCGCAGATTCCGGCATGGCGTCTGACCCCGCCGCGGGACATCGAGGCCATCAAGATCCTTGAGCAGGCTTACTTCGACTCCAACTACTCCATCAAGGCCATGCTCGAGGCTATGTTCACCTCCGACTTCTTCAAGGACGAGTCGGTCCGCTACCAGAAGGTCAAGAACCCCGCCGAGATGGTTGTCAGCCTGCTCCGCATGGTCGGCGAGCACAAGGAAATCAAGCCCGGCCTGTTCGAGCTGTCCCAGGAGCCCAAGTACATGGGCCAGGACCTGATGAACCCCCCCACGGTGGAAGGCTGGCACACCGGCCGTGAGTGGATCGACAGCGGCACGCTGGTAGAGCGCATCAACTTCGCCGCCGAGCTGCTGGGCAACACCGAGTTGGAAGGCGTCCAGGGCCTAGTCTCCCGGCTTATGGCCCGTGGCGACAGCCTGACCCCGGAGCAGTTCGTGGACGGCTGTCTGGACATGACCGGCCCCGTGCAGGTTACCAGCGACACCCACGCCCAGCTCGTGGCGCACGCTTCGCAGGAAGGCGACCTCAGCCACGGCAGCGACGACGAGCGCGCCACCTTCACCCGCCGCACCGGCGAAATGTTCCAGATGATCGCCGCTACCGCCGAGTTCCAGTTCGAGTAATCCAGGTTTCCATTAGTCTGACCGCTTGTCCTGAGCCTGTCGAAGGACGAGCGGTTGGGCAGCCAATAAAGGCAACAGCGAAGAAGCAAATCACAACGCTGAAAGGAGCGACAAATGGTATCGACCGCGAAAGACCCTGTCTTGGCAGTCCTCTCTCTGTCGGGCGGCAACGACGGCCTGAACACCGTCATCCCCCGCAATAACTCGCTGTACCGGGACTTCCGCCCCACCATCGGTGTGCCGGAAGACCAGATCCTGCCCATCAACGACGAGTTGGGCTTCCACCCGACCATGGCTCCCCTGATGAAGTACTGGGAAGCCGGGCAGTTGGCCGTGTTCGTGGGCATCGGCTACCCGACTCCCAGCTACTCCCACTTCCGCTCCATGGACATCTGGCACACCTGCGAGCCCGAAATCATCGGCACCGAGGGCTGGCTGGGCCGCGCGGCCAAGTTGATGGACCCCAACGCCGAGAATGTGCTCACTTCCGTTAACTTCGGTCGCGGCCTTCCCCGCGCCCTGGTGATGGAAGGCGTCCCCGTCGCCTCCGTCGGCAACTTGGAGACCTACGGCCTGCTGACCGGCATCGACGGCGAAGCCCAGCGCAACGACGCCCTGGACGTCTTCGGGCGAATGTACTCTCCCGCCATCGGCTCCGGCGCCGTGATGGACTACATCCACGCCACCGGCACGGACGCTCTCAAGGGCGCCGACATCCTGGCCACCGCCCCGGATATGTACTCCTCCAACGTCGAGTACTCCGGCACCGTCGTCGGCCAGTATATGAAGAACATCGCCCAGACCCACCTGGCCAACTTCGGCACCCGTGTCCTCTACACCACGTCGCCCTACAACGGCTTTGACTCCCACGCCAACCAGGCGCAGGCCAACGCCGCCCTGTGGACCGACGTCTCCAACACCGTGGACACCTTCTTCACCGACCTGCGCGACCACGACGCCAGCGACAACGTAACGCTGTTCCTGTTCAGTGAGTTCGGCCGCCGCGTCGCCGACAACGGCTCCGGCACCGACCACGGCGCAGCCAGCGTGGCCTTCGCCGTCGGCGAGCACGTCAAGGGTGGCGTCTACGGCGTCTATCCGTCGCTCGAGCCCTCCCAGCAGGAAGAAGGCGGCAATCTGGCCTTCAACCTCGACTTCCGCTCCGTTTACTCGACGATCCTGGAAGACTGGTTCGGCCTCGACGCCAACCCCATCGTCAACGGCAACTTCGAGCGCGTACCGTTCTTCAACAAGTAAGACCGGTTCCGGCCACTGAATCCAACGGGAAGGTGTCCAAAGTGATGCCTTCCCATGCACAAAGCATGACGAGGTAAGGATATGGCAACACATTTCTTCGGTCTGAAAGACCGGACGTTTTACCATAGCCATGCCGTCGGCCGGAACGAATTCGCCGGCACCGGTTTCCGCAACCCGGTGGACATGGCTATCGCTTCCGACGGCTCGGTCTATGTCATCAACCGCTCCTACGAAAACCGCCCCGACGGCGTGCACATGACCGTGTGCACCCTGGACGAGGAATACATCAGCGCCTTCGGCGAGTACGGCGAGGGCGACGGCCAGTTCGTCTGGCCCACGGCCGTGGCAATAGACGCCGACGGCAATGTTTACGTTGCTGACGAGTGGCTGAACCGCATCACCAAGTTCACTGCCGATGGCGATTACATCAGCAAGTGGGGCGTCGCCGGCTCCGGCCAGGGCGAGCTCAACGGCCCCTCCGGCATCGCCATCAACTCCCAGGGCCAGATGGTCGTGGTGGACAGCAAGAACAACCGGGTCCAGACCTTCACCATCGACGGCCAGTTCGTCGGCAGCTTCGGCTCCGAGGGCGACGGCCCCGGCCAGTTCAACCTGCCTTGGGGCATCAGCCTCGACAGCAGCGACAACATCTACATCGCCGACTGGCGCAACGACCGCATCCAGGTCTTCAACAGCGCTGGCGAGTGGCAGCAGTCCATCGGCGAGACCGGCGATGGCGTCGGCCAGTTCAACCGCCCCAACGGCGTGGCCGTTGACGCCGACGGCGACATTTATGTTGCCGACTGGATGAATAACCGGGTGCAGGTCTTCGCTCCCGACGGCCGCTTCATCACCATGTTCCGTGGCGACGCAGCCCTGTCCAAGTGGGGCAAGGACAAGCTGAATTCCAACCCCGACATGATTCGGCAGCGGAATATAGCCTACTCCAACGACCCCACCTACGAGCAGAAGTTCGCCCACCCCTGCGGTGTGCGGATTGACGACCAGGGTCGAATTGCCATCATTGACCACACCCGCGGCCGCATCCAGGTCTACGTCAAGGAAGACGAGCCCGTCCTCCGCTAGACGTTCACCTCCACGCAAAAGCGAAGGGGCGCACAATCGTGCGCCCCTGTTTTTATATTGAATCTTGAGCTTGGAAGAGAAGAATGACAATAGACGAGGCGGCCCAGATACTGCGACAGATGTACCACACGCGCCGAGAGGGGAGCAAGTAGCACACATTCACCTGTTTGGAATCAAGTACGCTGATCAGCTTGAGGGCTTGACTAACCCAGAAATCGTCCGTCGAGCTGGACTGAATGATTCATACCACAGCGAAGTTGCAAAGGGACGCCGTTTGTCGAAATATGTCGTGATTAAAGCCGACTGGGACCGAGCGAGAAATGTGGGTTAGCAGTCCGGCCCGTGCGGCATCCCGTTGTCTATCCAGGCGATGATTTCCTCAATCTCGTCCCGGGGCATGAACGGGCCGCGCAACGGCATCCGCCCGGAGGTCCCCACGCTGCGGGCCAGCGACCGCACCAGTTGCGTTTCCCGCCCGGGAACGCCCGGCTCGATGGCGCGTATGCCCGACAGCACTGCCTCTTGCAGTTCCTCCGGCGTTTCCCAGTAGTAGGCGTGGATGCCCGGCAGCGGGTCGCGTCCCCAACGCTCTTCCCACTTGTGCATAATGCCGTCCAGAAGTTCCTTCACCCGGGGCCAGTAAACCACTTTCTCGTTGCTGGAACCTTCGCTCATGCTTGCCATTCCGAACTCTTAGTATTTTAGTGCTCCGTGCTCCGCCCGCCTGCGGAAATTCAGGGGCGCGGACAATGTGACAGACAGACCCCTGTTTAAGGCGGTCAGTTGGGGTGCTCGCTCACCGTCTCCCGTTGCAGCAGATCAATGGCGTGCCGCAGGACAGGCTGCACCACCTCCAGGCACTCACGCACCCCTTTGGTACTTCCTGGTAAGGTGATGATAAGCGTGGTGCCGCGTATCCCCACCACCGACCGGCTGATCATCGCCATGGGCGTGAACTCCAGGGACTTGGCCCGCATCGCCTCCGCCATGCCAGGCACTTCCTTGTCCAGGATAGACAGGCAGGCTTCCGGCGTACAGTCGTACCGCCCCAGGCCAGTGCCGCCGGTGCTCACGATCAGGTTGACGTCCGGCGCATCGGCCCACTCGGACAGCTTGGCGGCGATGGTGTCGTAGTCGTCGGACACGATTTCCGAACGCACGACCTCGAAGCCGTCGGCAGTGAGAATCTCGCGGATTGCCTGCCCGCTGGTGTCCTCCCGGTTTCCCTGCGCCCCCGAGGTGCTGACCGTCAAAACGCCCAATCCGAACATAAAGACCTCCGCCGGACATATTAGCATAACCCGCCAAGCCGGAAAACGCGCCTCCGGGCCAAGCCCTGCTTGCACAATCGCAGCCTTACCCCAATGACCTGGGATTGACCGGAGTGGGCATTGCCTGCACCTCCGGCAGAACTTTCTCTGCGAAGAGGCGGAGGCTCTTTTCCGCCTTGTCCCTCGGCATCCCGCCGTAGAACATGTGGATCACCACCTTTTCAAGGCTGATGGTCCACTGGAGCGCCTTGATCTTTTCGATAATCTCGTCCGGAGTGCCGATTGGTTGCGTCGCGCGCCGGGCGGCGAAGCTGGCGTCTGCGGTGCCAACGTCGGCGGTCTGGCGCGCCAGGTATTCCTCATAGCCCTGAATGCCCTCATATCCCGGATTGTTCCACTCGAAGTAATGGTGCTGCGCCGCGGTGAGCTGGTTGTGGAAATAGGTCCACCCCTCTTCGGCTTCCTCCGCCGTCTCAGCGCAGTACATCCACAACAGAGTGGTGGGCTGGTCGGGAGGAAGGCTGAGTTCTCTCCGAATCGCATTGAACCGCCGGACTTTGTCGGTCATCACCTCGACATCGTCCCCGGCGACAAACATCTGCCCGAGACCGTTCTCCGCAGCCATCCTAGCCGAAGCCTCTGTGGTGAACGCCACCTTGATGTCCCTGGTCAGCTCTCCCTTATGCCGGGCTTGGGGCCGGATGGTGGTCGGCGGAATATCATAGACTTCGCCCTTGAACTCGAAACGCTCCGCGCCGTCGGAGGCCTTGATGGCGTTGATCACATCGTAGAAATACTTGTGCGATTGCTCTATCGGGTAGCCCAGCGAGGCATACTCGTGAGGAGCTATTCCACGGCCAATGCCAAGATGAATGCGCCTGCCTTGCAACAGTATGTCGAGCATGGAAAGTTCGGAAGCCAGCCGCACCGGATTCCACCACGGGGCGACGATGACCGCCGTGCCCACGTCCACCCGCTTGGTGCGCCCCGCCCAGAACGCCAGGTATTGCAAAGGGTTGGGCTGCATCGAGTAGGCCGAACCGTAGTGCTCCGTTGCCCAGATCGAATCGAACCCCAACGGCTCGACCAGTTCCCCCATATAGAGGGTGTCATCCAGGTTCTTGGCGTCCGGCACATCTGGCGGGCGGCCGTAGTCTTCCGCCATCAGGCGGGGCCAGTCGCCCTGGTTGTATCCGGTGACCATCACTCCACAGTGCATTGACGTGTTCCTCCTCCGAGTTCACCTGTCAGCCACGAAGGCCGCTTATCATTTGGCGTGGCAATTGGCCATCTCAGTATAACCTCTTCTTCCGGTTCAGGGCGTCCGATGCCCTTGGTGGTCAAGGCCTTTCCAAAGTAATTGTCTGAATCAGGAATTGCCGGGTTTGAGGATTTTCAGGATATTCTCCCACCCTGTTCATCCTTTAATCCTGTAAATCCTGATTCAGACAATCCCCTGCGCCATGTCTGATTCGCGTTGACAACCCCACGG
>VXOI01000157.1 GCA_009840175.1 Chloroflexota bacterium
TTTTTTTTATGCTTCCGGCGCCCTCGTTGTTCTTCCGCGTTATTTTGGTGTTCTGCGTTATTTTGTAATACTATCCTCGATTGAGCTTGGGCGGGTGGGGCTTCTGGGCTGGTTTGGGCCAGGCCCAGCACTTGTCGAAGTTCACGTACTGGCCGTGAAATTCGGGCTCGTCTTCCGTCCAGATAGCCTTCATGGCCAGGATGTTCTCCCGCAGGATGCGCCAGCGACGGCGGAAGTTAGTGCCGTGGTCCTGCATCTCCTCAGCGTTCCAGCCGCCCCCGATGCCGAAGATGAATCGCCCGTTGGAGATGAGGTCGAGGCTGGCGACCTCCTTCGCCGTGGTGATGGGGTCGCGCTCGATCATAAGGCAGATGCCGGTGCCCAGCTTCAGGTTGGTGGTGACAGCAGCGGCGGCGGTGAGGGCTACGAAGGGATCGTAGGTGTGCCAGTACATTTGCGGGAGGTCGGGGCCGCCGGGCCAGGGCGAGATGCGGTTGGTTGGGATGTGGGTATGTTCCGGCACCCACATGGACTCGAATCCCCGCTCTTCCAACGCCCGCGCCAGTTCGTCGGGGCGCATGGAGTAGTCGGTTACGAACATCATTGCGCCTATGTCCATTTCGTTCTCCTGATGATTGTTTCCTCTCCATCAGGGAGAGGGTAAGGGAGAGGGTGTTCCCTCTTCTATTTTGGCGGCAGAGAAGCGGCGTAGGCAATGCCCCGGTCAGTCCAGGTAGCCAGTTCACTATCTGCGGCGATGCCTTGCTCCGATACGAAGACGAAACCTCGCATGAGCCGTCCCGTCATATCGAAGGGGCGGGTGTGGGGTTGCGATAAGGCGTCCTCGAAATTGTCCCGTCCCACGCGCACGATAAGCTCGCTGCCATGGATGCCGCAGGCCATGTTGCCGTCCAGCATGAAGGCCAAGCCGCCGAACATCTTCTGCTCGCGCACGCCTGTACGTCCAACGAATAACGCTCGAACGCGGTCAGCAAGGGTTTCGTCGTAAGCCACCTAGAACACCACTACTGAGCGCAAGACCTCGCCGCGCTCCATCTTGTGGAAAGCATCCTCCACGTCGCCGATGCTAATGGTCTCGGAGACGAAACGGTCCAGGTCGAGGCGGCCTTGCAGGTACAGCTCGATGAACATGGGGAAGTCTCGGGTGGGCAGGCAGTCGCCGTACCAAGACGACTTGACCGCCCCGCCTCGCCCGAAGATTTCGATCATCGGCAATTCGATTTTCATGTCGGGGCTGGGTACGCCGACCAGCACCACTGTCCCGGCGTGGTCGCGGGCATAGAATGCCTGCTCGAAGGTGACGGGGTTACCGACGGCTTCTATGGTGACATTAGCGCCGTTGCCGCCGGTGAGGTTCCGCACCGCCTCCACCGGGTCGGTGTTGCGGGCGTTGACGGTGTGAGTCGCGCCGAACTCCCTGGCCCATTCCAGCTTGCGGTCGTCTATGTCTATGGCGATTATGGTGTGCGCGCCGGCGAGCTGTGAGCCAGCTATGGCGGCATCGCCCACGCCGCCGCAGCCGAACACGGCCACAGAGTCGCCACGCCCGACGCCGCCGGTGTTCACTGCTGCGCCCAGACCGGCCATGATGCCGCAGCCGATAAGTCCTGCGGCCGCGGCGCTGGCGTCGGAAGGAACTTTGACTGCCTGCCCGGCGGCCACAAGGGTCAGCTCGGTGAACGCGCCGATGCCCAGCGCCGGTGATAGCGGGGCGCCGTCTGCAAGCGTCATCGGCTGGGCAGCGTTGCGGCTGGCGAAGCAGTACCAGGGACGGCCCCGCACGCAGGAACGGCAGTTGCCGCAGGGCGCGCGCCAGGCGATGATGACGAAATCTCCGGGGGCGACGTTGTCAACGTCCGGCCCGACGCTCTCGATGACCCCAGCCGCTTCGTGGCCCAGCAGGAAGGGGAAGTCATCGTTGATTGCGCCTTCCCGGTAATGCAGGTCGGTATGGCAGACGCCGCAGGCCTGTACTCGAACCAGCGCCTCGCCGGGGCCCGGGTCCGGCACTGTGATTGTCGTCAACTGTACCGGGGCTCCCCTGGATGCCGCTACTACTCCCTGAACCTGGTGGGCCATCGCGCTTCCCTCTTAGTCTCAATTACGTATTGCCTCTGGCATAGTAAATTGAGCATACGGCTTTGTCCACCGTGCATTTACCTTCGGCTATCCTGCCATCATCTGCTCTATTTCCAGTGCGAAGCCGATGAGCGCCTCGTCGTCGCCGCGGTTGCCCATGATGGAGAGGCCGACGGGGAGGCCGTCTACCTCGGCCAGCGGGAGCGAAAGCTGCGGCCGCCCGCTCGTGCCGCCCATGCAGGTCAGCCGAATGATGCGGCCCTGCGACGCCCGCTTGCCGGAGAGCGGCTGGTCCCGCAGCGGTGCGACCACGGGTGAGGTGGGGAAGCAGAGGAAGCTGCCTGCGCCCGTAACTTCGTTCAGTCGGCGGCGGACGGCGTCGCGGGTTGCGCGGGCTGCCTCTATTTGTGGCTGGGTGAAGGACGTTCCCAGCGCGTATCTCTCGGTGACCATGTAGCTGAAACGAGGGTTAACGGCGTCTATCCAATCGGATACCGAATGCCACGCCTGGATGGATTGCAGAGTGTTCTGCTGCCAGGCCCAACCGTCCACTCCATCAGGCGCGAGGCGTACCGTTTCAGACGAGGACGCCATCGCCGCGACTTGCTCCGCCACCGGGCGCAGGGCGGCGGCCACGGCAGGGTCAGCCTCTTCAAACAGGTCTTCGGCGATGACTATACGCCCCGGTGCTTCCGGGGCTATCGAACCGCCGAATACGGCCTCTGCTACCCGCGCGAAGGCGGCGGCATCGCGGGCGAACCAGCCGATGGTGTCGTAGCTGGGGGCTTGCAACAGGATGCCGTCCAGGGGGATGCGCCCGTGGGTGGGGCGAAGTCCATAGAGGCCACAGAAGCTGGCCGGGATGCGCACTGAGCCGCCGGTGTCCGAACCGAGGGCGAAGTCAACGAGACCGCCCGCGACTGCCGCCGCCGAGCCGCTGGAGGAGCCACCGGGGACGCGGCCGGGAGCGCGGGGGTTGACCGGAGTGCCGTAGTGGGCGTTCTCGCCGAGGATGCCCCTGGTCAATTCGTCCGTGTGGGTCTTGCCTACCATCGCCGCCCCGGCGTCCACCAGGGTCTGGACGATCCAAGCGTTGCGCTCAGCGGGCGGATGCGTGGCTTTCCAGTCGGGGTTGCCGCCGCCGGTTACGTGGCCCGCGACGTCGAAGATGTCCTTGGCGGCGAAGGCAAGCCCGGACAGCGGCCCGCCGGGTGCGCCGTCCAAGTAGGCTTCAGTGTCGGTGCAGAAGGCGTTGAGGGTGTCGTTCAACGGCGGCCGAGTGGTTGTCATTCTGTACCTTCTCCCTGTCAAGTGTTGGGATGCCAGTATAGTCCAATCGTGGCCCGGAAGTGCGGTATACTGTCGCCTGCGATAGCCTCGACTGACCACGGAGGGCCTTGATGCTGACCGCCGAAGCCAATGAACGCCTGACTCGCGTCGGGCCGGGAACGCCGATGGGCGAGCTTATGCGCCGGTATTGGATTCCGGTGAGGCCCACGGCGCAACTGATGGACGAGGAGGTCATGGCCGTCCGCATCCTGGGAGAGGACCTGGTGTTGTTCCGCTCTGCCGACGGTCAGATGGGTCTGGTAGGCGACCGCTGTCCTCATCGCATGACCGAGATGCGGTACGGAATCCCGGATGTGGGCGGGCTTCGCTGCTGCTACCACGGCTGGATGTTCGATCCCGCCGGGCGTTGCGTGGAGACGCCGCTGGAATCTCCCAACGATCCTTTCAAGGACCGCATACGCATCAAAGGCTACCCAGTGCAGGAGATGGGCGGGCTGATCTGGGCGTACATGGGGCCGGAGCCTTCGCCTTTGCTGCCGCCTTGGGACCTGTTCGTGATGCCCAACTCCATCCGGCAGATCGGCATTATGAACCTTGACTGTAACTGGCTTCAGTGCCACGAGAACACCGGCGACCCGGCGCACAGCGTTTACCTGCACGGGAACCTGTTCGAGTATGTGCTGCGGAAGCAGGGCAAGCTGGACGAACGAGCCGCGGACGGGCAGATGCATACGCTGTACGCCCGGATGAAGATGGGGGCAGGCATCGACTCATTGTACGCCAACGCCACACGATACGGGATGGAGAAGGGCATCAGGTATTCCAGGGCGCTGGGCGCGGAAAGGGACCGGGTTTCCCGCCACTCCACGGTAATCTTCCCGTTCTACACGCAGACGGGCGGGCCGGGCATGGTGCGGCAGGAGTTCCAGATACGGGTTCCGGTGGACGATACCAACACCTACCACATCAACTACGGCTGCTACATGGCGCCGGAGGAAGTGCCAGCGCCGGTGCAGGAGAGCATCCCATACTACGACGTGCCGCTGTTCGACGACGAAGGCAAGCCGATCCCGGACTTCGTGCTGGCGCAGGACGCCCACGCCTGGATTTCGCAGGGGCCGATTACCGACCGGACGCAGGAACACTTGGGCCGCACCGACCTGCCAATTGTGTTCATGCGCCGCCAGTTCGAGGAGCAGATGAGGATAGTGGAGGACGGCGGCGATCCGATGAATGTGTTCCGAGATGCGGAGACGATGCCCTCGCTCATTCACGGCGGACAGTGGGATGAAGGAGAATCGGAGGGTAAGTCATCGGTAACAGGCGCGAGGAGCGCGCTATCGTCATTCCGCGGGGCGTACCACAAGGGGTATGCGGTTGACGACGCCGACCGGTACGGGCCAGCAATGCCGATGGTCGTCGAGCTGATGCAGAGGATTGAGGAGGCGCAGAAGCGGGCGGCAACTCACGCATAGCCTTTGTTGACCACCCCGGCGGCGATACATATAATCCCCGCCAACAATGGAGCAAGACGCGAAGTCAGGCGCGTCACTCTGCGGAAACAGGTTGAAAGCGCAGGAGGAGAATCATGGCAAGCACACGCGCTCCGTTTCTTTCCACCAAGTATGGCGGTTACTATCACTCTCAAGTTCCGAAAGAAGATGAGGAACTGACTCATGTCGGCCCGGGAACGCCCGGCGGCGAGTACCTGCGCCGGTTCTGGCAGCCGGTGTGCTACGCCGACGAGTTGGGCGACACCCCGGTCGGGCTGAAAATCCTGGGCGAAGAGCTGGTGGCCTTCCGCGACTTCAGCGGACGGATCGGGCTGGTGGAAGCCCACTGCCCCCACCGCGGTACGTCGCTGGAGTTCGGGCTGGTGTCGGAGCGGGGCATCCGCTGCTGCTACCACGGCTGGCTGTTCGACGTGGACGGGACGATACTGGAAACGCCGGGCGAACCGGCGGGCTCGACCTTCAAGGACCGGCTTTGCCACGGGGCGTACCCGGTGCATGAGCACTGCGGCACCGTCTTCGCCTACATGGGCCCGCCGGACGAGATGCCCCCCTTCCCCATCCCCGACAGCTTCGAGCGGGAGGGGTATCGTCTCATACCGGGCCAGCGCTACGACTACCCGTGCAACTACCTGCAAATCCTCGAAAACGCTATGGACCCGGTGCACACGTCTTTCCTGCACACCATCGTCAGCGGCTCGCAGTTCACCGACGAGTTCGGCGTGGTGCCCAACCTGGACTTTATGGAGACCCCCGCCGGAATCATCTACATCGCCACCCGTCGCGTCGGGGACAATATCTGGGTGCGCTCGGTGGAGAACGTCCTGCCCAACCTGCAACAGGTGGCGCCCATCTGGGAGGACGGCAGGGACGTCCACGAGTTCGACGGCCCGATGATGACCCGCTGGATTGTGCCGCGGGACGACCGCAGCACCATGCTGCTGGAACTCCGACATATATCGGAATCGGAAGAGAAGGAGCCGGCCTGGTGGCTGGACCGCAGCCAGATGCTCCCGGCCCAGCTTCCCATATCCGACGATCCGCGAGAGCAGCAGCTCCAGCCCGGCGACTATGAGGCCCAGGTGACCCAGCGGCCCATCGCCGTCCACGGGATGGAGCACCTTGGCGCCACCGACCGGGGCATCACCATGTTCCGCCGCCAGATTCGCCGGGGCATCCGCGCCGTGCAGAACGGCGAAGAGATCGGTGGCTCTCACGCGCAGTTGAAAGGCGACCATTTCTCCACCTACTGCAACGACACAGTGGTCTACGCTCCACCCGCCGCGACTCCCGAAGAGGACGAGAAGCTGATGCGGGAAACCGGCCGCCGCCTGGCGGAGGAGTACGTCGCCACTCGCAGCAACGGAAACGGCAAGTAGGCTGACTGACGTGATGGCACTTAGCGGCCCCGGTTCAGAGCCGGGGCCGTTTTCATTTGTCTGGTGGTAAACTGGCCGTGAATTTTGTTCAGTAGGTGTTGAAATCCATGCGTGCTGTCGTGATTACCGAACCGGGCGGCCCGGATGTGCTGAAGATTCAGGAAGTTCCCGACCCTGTGCCGGGACCGGACGATGTGCTGGTTGATGTGAAGGCGTCGGCGCTGAACCGCGCCGATACCCTGCAACGCCAGGGTGGGTATCCCGCCCCGCCGGGCAGCCCCGATGATATTCTGGGGTTGGAGTTTTCCGGCGTGGTGCTGGAAACCGGGGAGAACGTCACCGATTTGCAGGAAGGTGACAGGGTCTTCGGGCTGCTGGGTGGAGGCGGGTATGCGTCGCGGGTAGTGACGCACTCGCGCATGGCCATGCGAATCCCAGACAAGCTGGACTTCGTGCAGGCCGCTGCGGTGCCGGAGGTGTTCTTCACGGCCTATGATGCTCTGTTCAACCACTGCGAGCTAGCGATGGGGGAGTCGGTGCTGATTCATGCGGCAGGCAGCGGCGTCGGGACAGCGGCGGTGCAGTTGGCCCACAACACCGGCGCGTTCGTTTTCGGTACAGCGGGCAGCGAGGACAAGCTGCAAGGGGCCGCCGAACTGGGGATGGACGTGGGCATCAATTACCGGGAACAGGATTTCGCCGAAGTAGTGCGACAACATACCGGAAACGCGGGAGTGAACGTGCTGCTGGACGTAATCGGCGCGGACTACTGGGAGCGCAACCTGGCTTCAATGGCGCTGCGAGGCCGGCTGGTGCTGGTCGGCACCATGGGCGGCGGCGGTATCGAGGCGGACCTGCGACCCTTGATGTTCAAGCGCCTGCGGATCACCGGAACGGTGCTTCGCTCCCGACCCATTGAGGAGAAGATCGCCGTTGCCAATCAAATCAAGCGCCATGTTCTGCCGCTGATAGCATCGGGGGTCATCAAGCCGGTAGTTGATACCGTATACCCGCTGGCCGAGGCGGCGGACGCCCACCGGCACATGGAGAGCAACGCCAACTTCGGCAAGATAGTTCTGTCGGTGGATTAGCGGCCCCGAGGCGGTGGCATCTTGGGTGATTATCGTCCGGTAGGGGCGGGTTTCAAACCCGCCCCTACCGCAAGAGGACGTATGCGGATTTGAGCACCCGGAATCGCGATTCTGCAAATGCCGGGGCGGGACTTATGAGTTGCCTGCCCGTCTGCTATCATTAGCCAACCTGAACTGGATGAGCATTTTCCGCTGAAACAGGAGGCGCTTCATGGCAGAGATTATCGGCGTCGGCTGCACTCACTACCCGCCGCTGATTGCCCCTGACGAGGATCGCGGTTTCCCCATCAACGTGACGCTGAACCGGGACGAGCGGCTGCCGGAGGAGCTGAAGAACCCGCTGAACTGGCCGGAGCCGATGCAGGTAGAGTACGGTAACGACCAGGGCCTGGCGTCCGCTGCTGTCCACCGGGCGCGGCTGGTTGAGGGTTTCCGTCGTGTGCGCCAGGAAATCCTCGACTTCGACCCGGATTTCGTCATCGTATTTGGAGACGACCAGTACGAGAATTTCCGGGAGGACATAATTCCGCCATTCTGCATCCTGGCATACGAGGGGTTCCAGTGCACGCCATTCATGCGGCACGGAACGCCCCGCCGCAACGTGTGGGAGGAACCGGCCGACAAGACCTTCATATACCGGGGGCACCCGGAGGCAGCGCGGTTCCTCGCCAGCGGGTTGCTGGACTCCGGTGTGGATATGGCCTACGCCTACAAGCCGCTGCACGAGCCGGGGCTGGCCCATGCCTTCATCAACACGCTGCTGTACCTGGACTACGACCGCGAGGGGTTCGACTTCCCAGTCATACCCTTCGCCGTGAACTGCTACGGGCGGGGAGTCATCAGCAACCGGGGCGGCATCCTGCCCCACAAGGTCAACGGCCAGACCCTAGAGCCGGACCCGCCCGGCCCGTCCCCGAAACGGTGCATGGAAGTGGGGGCGAAGGTGGCGCGGGTGCTGCGCGATTCGCCCTACCGCGTGGCGCTGGTGGCCTCGTCAAGCTGGTCCCATGCTTTCCTGACCGCCAAGAACAACTACCTGTGGCCCGATGTGCCCGCCGACCGCGCACTGTATGACGAATTGAAGCAGGCCAACTATGAGGCGTGGCGCACCCGCACCACCGCCGAAATGGAGGCTTCCGGCCAGCATGAACTGCTGAACTGGGCGTGTATGCTGGGCGCGATGGCAGAGCTGGACGCCAAGCCAGCCAACATCGAGTTCGTCGAGTCGCGGGTCTTCACGTCGAACAAGGTCTTTGCCACCTTTAAGGCGTAAAAGTCCCCTCTCCCTCTGGGAGAGGGTTAGGGTGAGGGCGTACCCAATAACGCAGACACCCCTGGGGAGGTAAACTATGGCGAAGGACATTTCGATCCTGGTGGGAACCATTGGCGCGGGCCTGTGGGTCAGCCATGACGGCGGGCGCGACTATGGGCGGGCCGGAGGTATCTGGGGAGACATGAAGGTATTTGGCCTCAAGGTAGACCCGTCAGACCCCGCCGTGGTCTATGCGGGAACTGACGAGGGCATATTCCGCAGCGTCAACCGGGGCAAGGCTTTCGAACGGCTGGATTCGCCGATGAACTCCATGCATGTCTGGAACATCGCGGTCAGCCAGTCGGACCCGTCGGTCATCTTCGCAGGCACCAGCCCTTCGGCTTTGTTCCGCTCCACGGACGGCGGCGCAAGCTGGGAGCAGTTGAACGTAGACATGGCCGAAGAATGCCCCAACGTCCGCGTCCCTCGCGTTACCGCGCTGGAAGTTGACCCCAGCAACAGCAACGTCGTCTGGGCCGGGGTGGAGGTGGACGGTGTGCGCCGCAGCCTCGACGGCGGCGATACCTGGACGCGCATCAACGGCGGCCTGAATGACCCCGACATACACGGTATGACCGTCAGCGCCGGAGCAGACGTGACAGTTTTCACCAGCACGCCGGGCGAGGTCTTCGCTAGTACCGACACCGGCGAGAGCTGGCAGGGCTTGGGTGTGCGCGATTCCTTCCCCCTGCGCTACTGCCGGGGGATTACGGTGAAGCAGGATGATCCCAATACCCTGCTGGTCGCCACCGGCGATTCTCCGTTTGGGGTGACGGGCGCAATCCAGCGTTCCACCGACAGGGGTCAGACTTGGGAGAGGATGGCCTTGCCGCAGGAGCCCAACACGCCCATGTGGGCCTTCGCCACCCACGCCTCGGACGCCGACTTCATCCTCTGTTGCAGCCACTACGGCCAGATCTACGCCACCGCCGACGGAGGCGACTGGTGGGTCAAACTGCCCCGCGAGTTCAGCGAGGTGCGCGGGCTGGCGTGGACGCCGAATTAGGGGCGCAGGCTGGGCTGGGGGCTTGTCGGGCTGAACGGCAGGCCCCCAGCGTCGAGTTCGGGGAGTCGCGGGTGTTTACGTCGAACAAGGTGTTTGCTACGTTTCGCACGTAGCGGGGCGTGTTTCGTAGTGGTATTATGTCGCCTGAACGGAGTGGGGCGTTTGATTTTCAGAGTTTGATGCGATTCGCTCCGCTCAAAGCGGCGTTTATCGGGATATCCTTATAATGAGTACCGAGATAGAAAGCGATGAGCGAAGCTGATGTCAAGCAAGCTATACAGAAAGTGGTGAAAACCATTGATGAATACGATGAGTTTCTGACAAATTCGCACGAATATCAAACGCGCTATGCGCTGATCGACCCAGTCCTGAGGTCTCTAGGCTGGGATCTGTCGAGCGTCGAAGAAGTCGAAGTAGAGTACGAAACGGAATGGGGAAGGGTAGACTATGCGCTGCTAAAAAGCTCAGACGGACCGCCAAGCGTTATCGTAGAAGCAAAGTCGCTATGGAAACCTCTGGACTCAGCTACAGTCCAGAGACAAATTTTGTCGTATGCTGAGGGAACGAAACAAGGATACGCCATTTTGACCAACGGTGACGTATGGATGATATACGACCTCAAAAAGAGAGGCAGATTTCAAAACAAGCTAATTGTCGAAATAGAACTGACTGAAGAGCCAGTGGCATCAAGTGCTAAAACACTCAATCAATTGCTCCGCCGGAACCTTCATTGGAAAAAGTAACTTACTAGGGCGCGTTTACAAACTGCAACCATTGCTTTCGGTGCAAGCCGGAACGATGGACTTTGTAAACATACTCTAGTTGTCGGCGTTACCGGATCGCTTTTCCTTGATGGTGGCGATAGCTGGTCCTATTAGTACGCTGGTTGCGATTATGATGCCAGCGATCACGACAACTACGATGTATCCTCCTGCCTTGCCGCTCGTAGTTTCCTCCAGCCAGTAGTAGCCAGAGAATACTGCCGCTAGTCCTCCTACTGCCCCTGTTGCAAAATTGACCCACTGCCACTTTGCTGGAATCAACGCTACGAATAGAGCGGAGGCCGCGATGAGAGCGAAACCGGCCGCCTTTGTCCCCCAGTAATTCAGTTCGGACGAAGATGCACCTGATACCGATTCCATTACCTCCCGATCCATCGCGAACTGGTTTATCAGCCATAAAGCTCCAAGTAACACAGCCAGTACTAGCTTCAAGAGAGAGAGGTCAGGCTTGCCTTCCTGTGCCGATGTCGTCTTTCGTCCCATAGCATCTCCATTATTTCTCTCACGGATGCCCACTTGTGTTGGTTGTATCAACCCATATCCGCAATGTCAATCTAGTCTGTAGATGATACCCGGTATAGTTCTGCACGCAAGCGACTGGCCCGTCGCCCCGCGGACGGCCCGCAAGCTGCGAAATGGTCTGGTCAGAACCTTCAAAGAGTAGATGGAGGAAGACTTCGAGAAGTTTTGAAGAAACCTGGCGTTTGCCACTTCCCGCTAACAGGGTTAGGATAAGGCTAACCCGCATCACGGCCCCGCGCCGACGAAAGGGCGCGGGGTTCATTTTGGAGGTGCATCATGCCGCTGGATCCGCAAGCGCAAGCAGTCATTGACACGGTGAACTCCCTCGGCCTGCCCCCGGTGTGGGAGGTTACGCCGGAGCAGGCTCGCATCAACGCCGCGGCGCGGCCCCGGCCCGCCGGACCGGAGGTTGCCGCCGTGGAGAACCGCAGCATTCCCGGCCCGGACGGCGACGTTCCCGTCCGCATCTACACGCCGGAAGGGAGCGGGCCATTCCCCATCTTGGTCTGGTATCACGGCGGCGGCTGGGTGATTGGCGACTTGGAGTCCGCCGACCCGACGGCGCGGCACCTGTGCAAGGGCGCGGGCTGCGTGGTGGTGTCCGTTGACTACCGGCTGGCCCCGGAGACCAAGTTCCCCGGCCCGGCCGAGGACTGCTACGCCGCGACGGTGTGGGCCGCAGACAACGCCGCGAGCCTGAATGCCGACTCTTCCCGCCTGGCCGTTGGAGGCGACAGCGCGGGAGGAAACCTGGCCGCCGCCATCTCGCTGATGGCCGCTGACCGGAGCGGCCCGGACATCGTGCATCAACTGCTGGTATATCCGGTTACGGAAGTCAACTACGAAACGCCGTCCTACTCGCAGAACGCTGAGGGATTCCTGCTGGCACGGGACGCGATGATCTGGTACTGGGATGCCTACCTGGCCAGCGACGCCGATGCGGAGAACCCGTATGCGGCGCCGATGAAGGCGGGCAGCCTGGCAGGGCAGCCACAGGCGTTGGTAATCACCGCCGAGTACGACCCGCTACGCGACGAGGGCGAAGCCTATGCCCGCCGCTTGCAGGAGGCCGGGGTAGATACCACCATCAGCCGCTACGACGGCATGATCCACGGATTCTTCGGCATGGTGGGCGTGATGGACAAGAGCGGACAAGTGATGGAAGAGGCCACCGGCGCTCTGCGGGCTGCCTTTGCCGGGGCCGCTGTACCCGCTCCCGCCGACGATTAATTTTTCGACGCAAAGGCGCAAAGACGCAAAGAAAGTCCCCTCCCCCTCAGGGGGAGGGTCAGGGTGGGGGTGAATGCTGTGGTTCTATGCGTCTTTGCGTCAAAAATCTATTTTCAGGAAGAGAGCTATGGCTACCAGTAATCCCGTCGAGGTCACTGTCTGGCAGGACTACACTTGACCCTTCTGCTACGTGGGCCTGGGCAGGCTCGATATTGTTGCCAAGGAACTGGACATCACCATTGACCGCAGGCCGTTCCTGTTGCGGCCCGACTGCCCCCCGGAAGGCCAGCCGCGGAGGTTGTTCGACGGGGAGACGGAAACCGAGTTGAACCCTGCGATGCAGGAACGCGCTCGTGGCGCCGGGCTGGTCATGCGACGTCCGCAGTGGTCGCCGAACACGCTCTACGTTCAGGAAGCCACGCTGTACGCCAAGGAACAGGGCCTTGACGACCGCTTCCACCACGTGGCCGCCTCCGCCTATTGGGAAGAGAGCGCCGACTTGGGGAGTCTCGAAGTAATCAGGGGATTGGCCGAAAAAGCCGGTCTCGATTGGTCGGAGCTGAGGCCGCGTCTCGAATCGGGCCACTATCGTGATGCGGTGCTGGAGTCCAACGAGACCGCCCGCGCGAGCGGCATCGGCGGGACGCCGACCTACCTCATCGGCGGCTGGCGCAAGTTCGGCGACCTGAGCGTCGAAGAACTCAAGACCATAATCGAGGCAGTGGGCCGCTAAGCCACTATATTCCCTCCCCCTCAGGGGGATGGTTAGGGTGGGGTGAACTGCTATATGACCAGTCAAACATCCATAGTCATAGCGGGGGCGGGCATCTTCGGACTGTCCGCCGCCCTGGAACTTCGCAGCCGGGGCTACGCCGTCACCGTGGTTGACCCCGGCCCGGTGCCGCACCCGCTGGCGGCGTCCAATGACGTGAGCCGGATGGTGCGGATGGACTACGCCGACGACAAACTGTACAGCGACCTTGCCGCCGAAGCCATCGAGGGATGGCACGTCCTGAACGAGCGCCGTGGAAGGCCGCTCTATCACGAGGACGGTTTCCTGGTCTTGACCAGCCACCCGTTGGAAAGTCCAGCCGTAGAGCGGCAGTCATACGACCTGCTCACCGCCGCCGGGTGGCCGCTGGAGCGGCTGGACTCCGGCTCGGTTGCCGAGCGGTTTCCACTTTGGAATGCGGAACACTATACCGACGGGTACTATAATCCTCGCGGCGGCTGGGCCGAGGCCGGCGAGACGGTGTCTTTTCTGGTAGCGGAAGCCGAGGCAGCCGGAGTCGAGATTCGACCCGGTTTCCCAGCGACCTCGCTGCTGGTAGACTCCGGGCGGGCGGTGGGACTGCGTTCCGCCGACGGCGAAGAGGTGCGGGCGGACGCTGTGCTGGTGGCCGCCGGTGTGTGGACGCCGCGGCTGGTGAGGGAGATGCAGGATATGATGACGCCGGTGGCGCAAACACTGGTGTACCTGCGCCCGAACCTGCCGGAGCGTTTCAGGCCGCCGTCCTTTCCGCCATGGGGCGCTGACATTCCCCGGACGGGGTGGTATGGCTTCCCTGCCAACGCGGAGGGCGTGGTGAAGATGGCGAACCATGGGCCTGGCCGCGTGGTTGACGCGGACGATCCCAGGGATGCCGAGGATGCAGTCATCGAGTCGTGCCGCGAGTTCCTGTCCCACTCGCTGCCGGAGTTGGCAAATGCTCCGTTGGCGGGCAGCCGGGCCTGCTTCTACAACGATACTTGGGACGCCGACTTCTACATCACGCGCCACCCACAGGTCGAAGGGCTGACCATCGCCACGGGAGGGAGCGGACACGCCTTCAAGTTCACTCCGGTACTGGGCAAGGTGACAGCGGATGTGATTGAAGGAAAACCGAACCGCTACGCTGAAAGGTTCGCTTGGAGGTCTCGGGGCGAGTCTCCGGGGGAGGCGACGCGGTTCGCTGGGGAATAACCTATCTGTTTGCAGCCCCGTCATTCCTGCGAAGGCAGGAATCCAGAGAACTGAAAAGCCTTATACAATCAACAGCAGGGGGCACTGGATTCCTGCCTTCGCAGGAATGACGGTTTTCTGTTCGAGTGCCCGTCCCCGGCCTAACCCCAGCCGGGATTCGGCTCGAACTTCTTGAGTTCCGGCATCACCTCCGAGGCGAAGAGGCGCATACTGCGCTCGGCGTCGTCGTAGGGCATACCGCCGTAGCTGAAGGCGGCCACCAGCGAGTCGGTTCCGGTGTAGCCGTAGATGTCCATGACCTTCTGGTAGCACTGCTCCGGGGTGCCTGTCACCTGTAGGTTGACGAAGAAGTCTACTACGTCCCGGTCTCCGTAGGTGTTTATCTTGTCGGTGAATCCGCCGTAGTATTCGTAGCCCCGCGTGGTCTTCAGATGGTCGCTGCGGAACTCGTAGTGCCTCATCACCGATTCCCAGTATCCGCCGACGTACTTGCGGGACATTTCCGCTGCCCGCTCTTCGTCCTCGTCGCAGTAGGCGAAGGTGACCACCACCGGGGCGGGCGGCTCGCTGTTGTTGACTTCCTGGTAGGTGGCGCGATAGGAGGCCAGCTCGTATTGAACGTCGTGCCAGGGCTTCTGTGGGATTATCAGGATGCCGACGCCCAGCTTGGCGAGAATGATGCTGGACTCGGGGGAGATGGCGGCGGCGTATGTGCGGCCCTGAAAGGTGCGAAAGGGGTTGGGCCGGATTTCGACCCTCGGCTGGTTGACCAATTCGCCGTCGAACTCCGCGTATCCTTCCTCCAGCGCATGGACTAGGAGTTCGGCGGACTCGTTGAAGCGCTGGCGGGACTCGTTCATGTCCAGCCGGAATCCGGCGTACTCCACTCTTGCAAGCCCGCGACCGACGCCCACTACTACGCGGCCGTCGCTCAGGTTGTCCAGCATCACGAACTCTTCGGCGACGCGCACCGGGTCGTGCCACGGCAGCACCACCACCATCGAGCCGAGCTTGGCCCGCTCCGTCCGCCCGGCCATGTAGGAGAGGAACTGGAGCACGTCGGGGCACATGGTGTAGTCGGTGAAGTGGTGCTCCACGCCCCAGATGGACTCGTAGCCCAGCGGCTCAGCCAGGTCGGCCAGGCGCAACTCGTTGCGGTAGACCTCGTAGTCGGATAGGCGCTTGCCGGGATTCTGGAACACCGTGGACATACCTACGTGCATGGCTGGCCGTCCTTAATCCCCTCTCCCAGCGGGAGAGGGTTAGGGTGAAATCTTCAAAGGCAAACTATGATTACTGTCCATGCGATGCTTGGAGTACCGCGTTATACGCTTCGCGGGTGCGGCTGTTGAAGCAGACGAAAAACACGCTCTCGATGAAGCTACTATGATTCAAGTACTCGCTGACCGTCTCCACGGCAATCGTCGCTGCGGGCGCGGAGGGGTAGCCGTAGACTCCGGTGCTGACGGCTGGGAAGGCAACGGAGCGCAGTTTGTATTCCTCCACAAGCTCCATGCAGCGGCGATAGCAGCTTCGCAGGGCGGCTTCCTCGCCATTGCGTCCTCCGCTCCAGACGGGGCCGACGGTGTGGATCACCCAGCGGGCGGGGAGGTTGTAGCCTTTCGTAATCTTGGCGTCGCCTGTTTCGCAGCCATCCAGTGTCCTGCATTCAGCCAGCAGACCTGGGCCGGCAGCCCGGTGAATTGCTCCGTCCACTCCGCCCCCGCCGAGCAGGGTGTTGTTGGCGGCGTTGACGATGGCGTCGACGTCCAGCGTGGTGATGTCAGCCTCGATGATGGATATGCGCCTGAAGGTGTCCGCCGGTAATGACACTGTGTTCTCTAATCATCCCCCGGAAGGTTGCCCTCTACGTCCACGCGCAGCTCGTTTTCGAGGCGCTCGCGGACGCTTTCGCTGAGGACGCCGCACTTGAAGAGGTTATTCACCAGCGTGTTGTGCATCTCGCGCTTGAATAGTTGGCGGAACAGCACGAAGTCGCTGCTCTGGGCCTTGTCGCGGCGCATCTTGCGAATTTCATCAATCTCGTGGTTGTTGAAGCCCATGTCGAGGTAGGCTTCTCTGGGGAAGCCGCCAGTCAGGGTGTTGCGGAGGAAGTGGATGGTGAAGTCCTCCATCTCCTCGCGTTCCTTGGGGGAAAGCTGCTGGACCTGCTCCGGCAGGCTGAGCATCCCGAAGCCCATGTGGCGCGACTCGTCGCGCAGGATGAGCTTGCACCCTTCTCGCAGCAGGTCGTCCTTGGCAGTTTCCGCCAGCATCTTGAAGAGGGCCACGGCGAAGGTCTCTCCCACCAGTTGCAGGCCGATGACCTTGATGTACCAGCGGGGGTCGCTGAGGATGTAGTCGAAGAGTTCGCGCCCCACCTCTGATTGCTCGTATACCTGGCCCACGCGCCCGTGGAGATAACGCTGGAAGAACTCGGTGTGGCGGGCCTCGTCCATCACCTGAGTGGACATAAAGAACTTGGTGTCGGAGTCTGGCAGCACGTTGGCAAGCTGCGAGCAGACCAGAACCGCCGCGTGCTCGCCGTGGAAAAGCTGGCTGAGACGCCAGGCGGAGAAGAGGCGGTTCATCTCCTGCTTCTCGGCGGCATTCATCTTGTGCCAGTAGGGGGAGTCGTAAATGTCTATCAGTTCGTCAGCGACGAAGCCCTGCTCAAGGTCAACCGGTTTGGCCCAGTCAATGTAGGTGGAGGCGTTCCACTGGTCTCGCTTGGCGTTCTCGTACAATCGCCGCAGATCCTCTTTCTGCACTTCCTGGTCGTGCAGAAAAACGACATCGTATTCGCTGTGGACAATGTGGGATGCTTCAGGCAAAGTGACCATAGAGCATTCCTCCCCTGAGCATGGGGGATTTTATTTATCATAATATCGGCATAGCGGTGCGATTGTAAACCGGCCGTATCTCAAGGGCATCGTTCCGTTTCAGGTGGTCAAATCAAGAGAGGGACGGGGGTTTGGATTCCCGCCTTCGCGGGAATGACGGATGGTAAACCGCAAAACCACCTAAACTGGAACGCTATCTATCTCAAAGCAACCATCCTTTCCAGTGGACGATAGCGGAATCGTATCCCGAAGGAGGGAGCAGCCATGAACTGGCGTGAGATGGTATCCGACAAGCTGATGAGTCCGGCAGAGGCAGTGAGTGCAGTCAAGTCCGGGGACGTGTTGGCAATCGCGGCCATCAACTGTACACCCTTCACGCTGTGCCAGGCTCTGTACGACCGGCGGGCCGAGTTGAGCGGGGTTCGCATTGATCACCCCGCTCCCCTCTTCCCATGGATCCGGGAAGGAGACGAGGGAGCGTTCACGTTGCACGATCTCTACGCCACCCCGGCAGACCGGCAGATGGTCAACGCTGGCAGGGTTGAGTATCGCCCGGTAGCCCGCTGGAAAAGTGGCCTTCCTCCTGATGGTTTCGTGGATCGTCCTGACGTGTATATGCTGCCGGTCTCGCCGCCGGACAAGCACGGCTATTGCAGCTTCGGGCCGGGCGTGTTTTTCTCTCCATCCTTCTGCCGGGACGCGACAACCGTTATCGGTGAGGTGCATGAGAACTTCATTCGCACCGGCGGCGACAACTACGTGCATATATCTCAACTGGACCGGCTGTGCGAGGCCGGAGCGCCCACGGGAGTCTTGCCGGTCGCTCCCCGTTCCGATGAGGAAAATCTGGTGACAGAAGTGATTGGCACCCTGGTATCGGCGGAACTGATTAACGACGGGGACACCATACAGATTGGCATCGGCACCGTCGCGTCGGCAATGGGGGCGTTCCTCGGAGAGAAGCAGGAACTGGGCATCCAGACCGAGATAATCACCGGGGGCGTGCCGGAACTGGTGCGGCAGGGAGTGGTGACGGGAAAGCGCAAGACGCGCCACCAGGGTAAGGTGGTCGCCAGCATAGCGCTGGTGCCGGAAGAGGAAATGGCCATCATTGACGGAAATCCGGCGTTCGAGCTGTATGAGTTCAGTTACGTTGACGACGTCCGTTACCTGGTGCAGCAGGACAACCTGGTGGCCATCAACAACGCGCTCCAGATAGACCTGACCGGGCAGGTGGCCGCCGAGACCATAGGGAGCACCATCTGGAGCGGGGTTGGCGGCCAGACGGCCTTTGCCATCGCGGCCAACTACTCTAACGGGGGACGTTCCATCACCGTGCTGCCCTCTAGCAGTCTGGTGGAAGGAGAACGCGTGTCGCGCATCGTGCCGACGCTGCCTGGCGGAGCGGCGGTCACCGTTCCCAGGACGCTGGTGGACTATGTGGTGACGGAGCATGGCATCGCCCACCTGCGCGGTAAGTCCCTGCGGGAGCGGGCGGAGGAGCTTATCGCCATCTCGCACCCCGATTTCCATGCCGAACTGCGTCGAGAGGGGAGACGGGCTTTCAGTATAGGTATTTGAGGTGAGGGACTGTTGCGGGGATTCGGGCTTTAGCTGTTAGCGCGCGCTTGCCCGATTAGCCCGCGCATAGTAAATTTAAGGAAATCCGCCAACCGGGGAGGGGATTCAGCAAAATGACAACTACCAAGCATGAAAAAGGACTGATAGTTATCCAGCTTTCCGGCGGGAATGACTATCTCAACACCGTGGTGCCCTATGGCGACGGGCGTTACTACGACTCCCGCCCCAAGGTGCATATCCCGCAGGACAAGGTGATCCCTCTCAATGACGAGATCGGGTTCAACCCCAGCATGGGGCCGATGAAGAGGCTGTGGGACGAGGGGAAGGTGGCTGTAATCAACGGCATCGGCTACGAGAACCCCAACCGCTCGCATTTCCGCTCCATGGACATCTGGCATACCGCCGAACCCGAAGCCATCGGCACCGAGGGCTGGCTGGGCCGGGCCGTCCGGGAAATGGACCCGCAGGGTGAGAACGTGCTGACGGCGGTCAACTTCGGGCGCGGCCTGCCGCGGGCGCTGGGCTGCCCCGGCGTGTCGGTGGCTTCGGTGGGCGACCTGGAGACCTACGGTCTCTTCCCTGATATAGAAGACGAAGAGCTGCGAATGTTCACCCTGGAAGCCTTCGCGCGGATGTACGGCAACGTCGTAGGCCGCGACCCGGTAATGTCGCTGTTGAGCAAGACCGGGCAGGACGCCTACGTTGGGGCCGATATCCTTCGGACTGCGCCGGCGCAGTACTCTTCCAACGTGGAGTATCGCACCGATTCGCTGTCCCAGAACGTCAAGAGCATCGCGCAGGTGTTCCTGGCGGACCTCGGCACGAAGGTCTACTACACCCAGCACGGCAGCTTCGACACTCACTCCGGCGAACTGCCGACTCACGCCCAGCTCTGGGACGACGTGGCCGGCGCAGTGGGAAGCCTGATGGACGACCTGAAGGAGCATGGCCGCGAGGACGATGCGGCGGTGCTGATATTCTCGGAGTTCGGGCGTCGCATCCGGGACAACGGCACCGGCAGCGACCACGGGTCCGGCGGCGCTGCCTTCCTCATCGGCGGCGCGGTAAACGGCGGGCTGTACGGCGAGTACCCGTCGCTGGCCGAGGCGGAGCAACTGAACGGCGACCTGCGCTCGAACAACGATTTCCGCTCGACCTACTCTCCCATCCTGGAGAAGTGGTTCGGACTGGATCCCGATCCCATTGTGAACGGGCAGTTCGAGCATCTTGACCTGTTCCGCGCCTAGTTTCTCCGGTAGATGACTTCAACGCCCGACCCGGAGCGGCGAGTATCAATCTGGAGCGTTCCGGAGAGATGGCGGAAGCTGTTCTTTGCCATCTTCTCCATCCAGACGGCGGCTTTAATCGGGTTGGCTGTCTGGTACGAGGTGTTCGTCAAGACAGGGGATTCCTGGCCGGAGACCATATTCGCGATAGGAAGGGACGCAGCGCCGGGCATCGGAGTAATCGCAGCCGATAGCGTTGTGATTGTGGACATAGTTATGATACTGACGCTCCTTTACGAAGATTACCGTAGGAAACGGACCGAGAGAGCCTTAGCCCGGTTGCAGGAGAAGTGGGAAGGCTGGAATCAGAGGCGGCTGGAAGCCGACGCTGCCGCGCAGCCCTTTGACGAGCCGCCTCCATCCCTGACTCGAAACGGGCACAGCAGATCCTCTTGATCCTTGGAACACATTAGCCCTGACTTGCCCGAATGCGGGCGCGGAAACCTTGAATTGCGAGGTCTGAAATGAGCGACAACAACATTGCCCTGATGGCTCACCTGATGCGCAGGGCCGGGTTCGGCGCAAGCCGGGATGAGCTGGAACGGCGCACGGAGCAGGGTTACGAGGTCACTATCGAGGAACTGCTGGACACCAGCAACGCCAGCAGTATGCCCGACGACCTGATTCGCCGGTATCACGTGGAACAGTCGGAGCTTCGGGACCTGGCCGGTTCCGCCGCTTACTGGATGTACCGGATGATTTCCACTGACAAGCCGCTGGAAGAGAAGATGGCCCTCTTCTGGCACGGTCTGTTCGCCACCGGCTATGCCAAGCTGAACCAGGCCCGTTCCCAGCTAAACCAGGTGGAGATGTTCCGGCGCAACGGGCTGGGCCGCTTCGATGAGATGCTGCTGGAGATTTCCCGAGACCCGGCGATGCTGGTCTGGCTGGACAATCAGGACAACCACGGCGAGGCCATCAACGAGAACTATGGGCGAGAGTTGCTGGAACTGTTCTCAATGGGTATCGGCAACTATACCGAGGACGACATCAAGGAGTGCGCCCGCGCCTTCACCGGCTGGACTTTGGGGAACGCCGAGTATATGGCCGTCCGCGCGCAGAAGGACTCCATCTGGCCCTATGGCCGCATCGCATGGCACTACGACTATCGCGAGGAAGACCACGACGACGGCGAAAAGACCTTCCTGGGCGAGTCCGGCAACTTCAACGGCGAAGACATCATCGCCATCATAGCCAAGCAGGACGCTACTGCCGAGTTCATCTGCACCCGGCTGTTCCAGTTCTTCGCCGCCGACGAAGTGACCGATCAGGGACGTCACGCCATTGATGCCATGAAGGAGACCTACTTCGAGTCCGGCTACGAGATCAAGAACGTGCTGCGGACCCTGTTCAACTCCGAGTACTTCAGGTCTAACGAGGCGCGGTTCGCCCGCGTCAAGGGGCCGGTGGAGTTGGTGGTCGGCGCTATCCGCATGGCGGGCAGCTACCAGACCCCGACGCTGGGCATCGAAAGGGTGTCCAACAATATGCTGTACATGGGGCAAGGTCTTTTGCAGCCTCCCACCGTGGAGGGCTGGCACGAGGGAGTCGAGTGGATAGACAGCGGTTCGCTGGTGGAGCGGGTCAACTTCGCCGCGAAAGAACTGTCCAACACCGACAGCCCCGGAGTGCGTTCCATCATTGACCGGCTGGCGGAATCGGGCGACGGCCCATTGTCTCCCTCCGAGTTCGCCGATGGCTGTGTTGACCTGCTGGGCCCCATCGCCGTCAGTGATGACACGCGCGCAGTGCTGGTGGACTACGCTGCACGGCAAGGGGACCTGGACCTGCGGGAGCGGGAGCCCGGTGACGATGCCGAGCAGCGCGTGGGCAATATGCTGCGCCTGATTGCGGCCACCCGCGAGTACCAGTTGGCCTAGAAATCCCACTGTAATTTCTTTGAGTAGAGGATGGACATGATTCTCATCCCCATCATGGCCATCCCCAAATCTCAAAAATCACAGTTCAGACAGCGGAGTAAGAGCCAGTGACCACCCAAACGCAATCATCCACTATCAATGTGGAATACCTTAAGACCATTGGCATCGTCAACAATGGACTGAATGGCCGCGGGTTCGCCAACCCCTATGACCTGGCGGTGAGTGGCGATGGTCGCATTTTCGTCCTGAATCGCTGCGACCCGGCCCGCGCAACCGGCATACGCATCGGGGTGTGCAATCTGGACGAAGACTACCTGTTCGAGTTCGGAGACGGCGCGGGGAACGGAGACACGCAGTTCCGCTGGCCTGTGGCGCTCACCTTCGACAGCCAGGAACACCTGTATGTGACGGACGAGCAGAACCAGCGGGTGACAGTGTTCGACAGCGACGGGCAGTTCCTGCGAAAGTGGGGAACCCCGGGACCTGGAGACGGCGAGTTCAATGGGCCGGCCGGGATAGCCGCAGGGCCTTCGACAAGCTCAGGCGACGGCTATATCTACGTCGTGGACCAGCACAACGCACGGGTGCAGAAGTTCACTTCCGATGGCGGCTATGTCGGGCAATGGGGTTCGCAAGGGAGCAGCCCCGGCCAGTTCAACCTGCCCTGGGGCGCGGCGACCGATAAGGCGGGCAACGTCTACGTTGCCGACTGGCGCAACGACCGCATCCAGAAGTTCACCGCTGACGGGGAGTTTCTGGCTGCCTTCGGCACTCCCGGCTACGGCGAGGGCCAGTTCCAGCGACCTACTCATGTGGCCGTGGACGGCGAAGGCTACATTTATGTCGCGGACTGGGGCAATGAGAGGGTGCAGATTCTCGATTACGAAGGGCACTTCCAGGTGCTTCTGCGCGGCGAGGCCACCGTTTCCAAGTGGGCGCAGGAGTACTTCGACGTGAACCCGGAGGAAGCGGCGGAGCGATACCAATCCGACCTTACGCCGGAGTTGCCTCCGCACCTGAACACGCCCTACCACATCTCGTCGCAGACCGAACCCTATTTCTGGGGACCTGTGGCGGTATCGCTGGACCACGAAGGCCGCCTGTACGTGGTGGAAACCAACCGCCATCGCTTCCAGGTCTACCAGAAACGATAGCGGACACGCCCTCACCCTAACCCTCTCCCAGAGGGAGAGGGAACCATGGCGAAAAGTATAGGGGCGCACGGCTGTGCGCCCCTAAGCTGTTTGCAGAACCTTGCTTTGCTCCTTACGGCGTGGCCGAAAAACCGGCGCCTTCGATACCGGCGCGGGAGGCGTCTTCGTCTTCCTGGGCGGTGCCGCCGCTGCCGCCTACGGCCCCCACCAGCACGCCGTCCCGGAATACGGGCAGAGCGCCCTGGCCGGGGATCATGTGCCCGCCTTCCATCGCCATCAGGCCGCGGAACACCGGGGCCAGGGCGTTCTCGGTCAGTTCGCCGCTGGCGCGCCCGAAGCAGGACGCCGCAACGGCCTTGGCGCGGGAGATCGGGGGTGTGCGCCAGGAGGCGCCGTCGGTGCGCATCATGGTAATCAGGTCGCCACGCGGGTCAACCACCGAGATGCTCATGTTGACCCCCATTTCCAGCACCTTGGCCTTGGCCCCAGCGAGAATGGCTTCCGCTTCCTCCAGAGTCAGCGTGGGTGTGTTTCTGGGCATAATTTACCTCCGAATTCGTAGACTACCCCGCCTTCACGGGGGCGACATTATCTAGCCGCCCATATTGTAGGCCACAACTACGGCCCGTCAACCAGGCGTCTATGGAGTGTGAATGTCCGTATGCGGGTAGAAGGCGTGCCAGCCGAACCAGTAGGCATCCCGGGACGGCAATCGCTCCAGCCTCAGCGATGAGTCCCCGGCGTTCTCCAGGGCGTCTTCAAGCACGCGCCACAGACGGCCCTGATCGTCTTTGACTGCGCCATCGCGGGCGGATTGGAATTGCAGGCCGTCGCGGTCGTAGGCGCGAACTCCTCCGTCGGCGATGGTGATGATGACCGCGTCCTGTTCGCCAACGGTGTCATTGAAAACCGGCGTTTGAGCCAAATCGGAGCGGAGGTAGGCGCGAGCCTCACCGTCGAATGTCAGTCCAAAGACTTGGGCTTTGATGTCCAGCCTGTCGTCAATTCCCGCAACTGGAAACATGGTTCCCGGGTCGGCTCGGTATGAGTAGTAGATGGACCTGGTGTGCTCTTCCGGCCTGTAAAAGTCGGCAGGGTAGACGCCGGTGTCGTTGCTGATGACGGTGGTGTCGGGGTGTTCGGCCAGCCACTCCACCCATGTGGTCAGCACGCTGGGCAGCACTCTGAGGCGGATGCCGCTGCCGGCCAGCGGGCCGACCACCGGCTCGCCCCGGAACTGATGCCACAGGGTTTCCGTAGCCCGGTCGTACATCAGCTTGTTGCTGCGATACAGCATTCCTGAAGTGCCGAACTCTGTAGTTTCGCCGTTGACCTCGGTGGAATACACGATTCCAGAACCGCACAGGGTTCAATACGCCAAGGCGAACTGGACCCCTCCAACAATGTCGTTGGCCATTTCGTGGGCGTTGAGGACGCGCAGGGGATAGGCCCTGTGTTCCCCGTTAATGGACACGCCGAATACTCTATCGCCGGGTTGCAGATAAGTAGCTTCCTCGGGGGATAGATGAGGCGGAAAACGCAGGTCAGGTATTCCATCGCGCCGCACTCCTCCCCATACGATCTCCTCCAGGCGGATGGTGGCGGGTACGCCGTCATACATGAACTCGCCCATAGCGGGGTCTATGAAGCTGAACAGTTGTCCCTTCCAGCCGTCATATCCTTCCGGCGGAGTGACCTCCGGGTGCTGCGCCAGCCATTTCTGCCACCAGTCCCAGCTGCCTTGTCCGTCCGGTACGATGGTGAATTCTTCCTCGGGTATTTTGTCCCGGATGCGCACCATGAAGGATGCCAGAGTCAGCAGCGCTTCTTCATTCTGCTGGAATCGCATAAATTCCAGCAACACAGGGATAAAGGCGTCGTTGCGGGAATAGGCCATCTTGCGCCCTACTTGGGCCACCGACTGGTCCAGAGCGGCATACATCAACGCGGTAGGGTCGTCCGGCAGAAAGTCCAGATCATTGGCGTTAAGCGGCGATGGAGGAGCGGGGTAGACGGGCGTTTCCGCTGGCGCAGACTGAGTTTCCTCCGTAGATGGAGTAGCAGTAGTCGTGGAGGTTGGGCTATCTGATGGCTGCACTACCGCATCCGTCGGCTGGGTAGTTGTTCCCGGTGGCGCGGGCGTGGCCGTAGGCGGCGGCACGATGACCACGGGCAATGTTGGCGCTGGCTCCGAAGAGCAGCCTATGACCGCTACCAGCGCCGCAATGAGCATCCAACATCCCATCCCCCTCAGGAGGCGGGCTGGAGTGGAAGTGAGGTGCATCACGCTGTTTCCCGGAACAGCTCGCGGCCTATGAGCATACGGCGGATTTCACTAGTCCCGGCGCCAATTTCGTAGAGCTTGGCGTCGCGGAGCAGGCGGCCAACCGGGAACTCGTTGATGTACCCGTTGCCGCCAAGGGCCTGGATGGCCTGAAGGGCCATCTGGGTTGCCCGCTCGGCAGAGAACAGCAGGCATCCGGCGGCGTCCTTGCGGGAAATCAAACCCCGGTCAGCAGCGCGGGCCACAGCATAGGTGTACGACTGGCAAGCCGACAGCGAAGTGTACATATCGGCCAGCTTGGCCTGGATGAGCTGGAACTCGCCGATGGGCTGGCCGAACTGCTCCCGCTGGTGTACATAAGGCACGACCGCATCGAGGCAGGACTGCATGATTCCCAGCGGCCCGCCGGTCAGCACCAGCCTCTCGAAATCCAGGCCACTCATCAGTACGGCGACGCCCCGGCCTTCTTCGCCAAGCACGTTCTCTTCGGGCACATCGCAGTCCTCGAATACCAACTCGCTGGTGGAGGACCCCCGCATTCCCAGTTTGTCCAGCTTGGGAGACGGATGGAACCCTGGAAAGCCGCGCTCCACCAGGAAAGCGGTTATACCCCGCGCCCCGGCCTCCGGACTGGTCTTGGCGTAGATTACTAGGGTATCGGCCTCCGGGCCGTTGGTAATCCACATCTTGCTGCCGTTCAGGATATAGCGGTCGCCGCGTTTTTCTGCTCGCAGCCGCATACTCACCACGTCGGAACCGGCGTCCGGCTCGCTCATCGCCAGGGCACCGACGTGTTCGCCGCTGATGAGCTGCGGCAGGTAGCGCCGCTTCTGTTCCTCGCTGCCGTTGCGGAAAATCTGGTTGACGCACAGGTTGGAATGCGCCCCGTAGCTCAGGCCGACGCTGGCCGAACCGCGTGAAACTTCCTCCATGACGACAGTGTGTGCTAGGTAGCCCAGGTCCGCGCCGCCGTATTCCTCGGACACGGTGACGCCCAGCAATCCCAGGTCGCCTAAGCGAGGCCACAGGTCGCGGGGGAACTCGTTGGTCTGGTCAATCTCGTCGGCGCGAGGAGCGATTTCGGCGAAAGTAAACTGGCGCACTGTCTCCCGGACGATGTCCACCGTCTCGCCCAAATCGTGGTTCAGCGTGGCCCAGGGTTGACGCCGAGAGGTCATGGCGGTTCCCTCTCCCCCGGCAGTTTCCGCTATTCCGCTTCTGCGGGAATGGCGGTAGGGGCTGTCAGATGGTGCGCCGGTCTATTATACGGCGGGCCTTGAACTGTGTACGCTCGAACTCGCCTGCCGGTTTCAATTCCACAGCGACGGCTACGCCGAGGGCGCGGCGCAATGAGGCGGCAATGTCCTCGCGCAGCGGCTCCAGCGAGGCGGGGTCGAACTCCCGCTCCGCGAAGGTCTCCGCCAGTACCTCCGTCTGTACCGTCAATCGGTCCAGTTCTCCGCGTTCCCGTTCCAACAGCAGGCGGAACTCGCCGCCGAAGACATCCATGCTGCGCAGAATGTCCTCAATGCGGGAGGGAAACACGTTCTGGCCGCGCACGATAATCATATCGTCGGCCCGTCCGTAAATGCCTCTGGTCAACGTGGGATAAGTGCGCCCACAGGGGCAGTCAATCATGTCCCACTGCGCGATGTCGCCGGACCAGTAGCGAATCATTGGCTGCGAAGTGCGCTCGGTGTGGGAGTATACCGGGACGCCCTCGGCTCCAAGCGGAAGATTTTGCCTTGTTTCGGGGTCCACCAGTTCGGTATAGACGATGTCCTGCCAGAGGTGCATACCGCCGGTCAGGTGGCGGCAGCCGGAATTGCTCATCCACGGGGTCATTTCCGCCATGCTGCCCTGGTCGACGACGTAGCATCCGAAGGTGTCCTCAATCAGCTTGCGGGTGGACGGAACACTGGCCCCCGGCTCGCCGGAGAAGAACATGAACCTGAATGCGAAATCGTTGAGCGGGTCGAGGCCCATCTGCCGAGCGGTTTCGGCGAGATAGAGAGCATAGGATGGCGTACCGTACAGGGCCGAGGGCTTGACCATGGCAGCCCACTCGGCGGCCCGCTCCGTCTGGCCCGGCGCGCCGCCGCCGAAAGGGAAGCAGGTTGCGCCCAACCGCTCTGCGCCAACCAGCGCGCCCCAACTGCCCACGTACAGGCTGAACACGGCGGCCACCATCACCAGATCGTCGGGTCGCAGTCCGGCGCCCCACAGGATGCGGGCGTGGGCCTCTGCGATGCGCTCCCAGTCGTCGCGCCCTATGCCGAACACCGTAGGTCGGCCGGTGGTTCCCGACGTTCCATGTACGCGAAAGACATCGGTGGGCGGGACACAGAGGAAGCGTCCATAAGGCGGGTGTTCTTCCTGTTCTCGCCGGATTTCCTCTTTGGTGAGGATGGGCAGTTGGGTGAAATCTTCCAGGCTGCCGAGGTTCGCCGGGTCCACCGGCGCGTCGGCGTAGAACTCGCGGTAAAAGCCGGAGTTGTGGTAGACGTAGCGAACCTGCTCCCGCAGCTTGCCCAGAATGGCTGCGTCTCGCTGCTCCGGGGGCATGGTTTCCACGATGGACGACCAGTATTCCTGACCGGCAGGCGGAACATAGTCGGATGGATAGCGGGGAGGCCAATTTATTGCAGTCATAAGGTTGATTCTGCGCCCTCTAAGCTCATTCACCCTGAGCTTGTCGAAGGGCGGATGTTGGCGAAGATGAAGTCAATCATATCCGAGGTGAAACTGCCGACGGGGAAGACGCCATGAATCCCCATTTCCTGCAAGGGCGCCACGTCATCCTCCGGTATGGTGCCGCCCACCAGCAGCAATACCTCGCCAGTCAGGCCCCGCTGCTCCAGCGCGGCGGTCAAGCGAGGCATCAGACGCATGTGAGCGCCGGACAGGATGCTGATGCCCAGCACGTCAGCATCTTCCTGCAACGCAGTCTGGGCAATCTGGTCGGCGGTTACGCGCATACCCATGTACACGACTTCCATGCCGGCGTCGCGCATGGCTCTGGCAATGACCTTGACGCCCCGGTCGTGGCCCACCAGCCCCATCTAGGCGACGAGGACGTTGGGGGGTGGGTGTTGATCAGGATTAGTCAATGTTGCAGGGCCCTTTGCAAGTCAAGCGATCCAAGGCGCGAATCAGATTTTACGAAACTCCCAATCGCCGTTCTCAGTCACCACCAACGCTCTGCCGTGAGCCCTGGCTATGGCGTGATGGCTGGACGACAATGCGGTCGGGAAGTGGGCGAAAATTACGGTCGCGTTCTGCCCTCCGGAATCGCTGACGCATTCCTCGGCTAACCGCAAGGATTCATCAACGAAAGAAGGCGATACCCCATGAGTGCCATAAAAATCCAGACACAAAGGTTTCCCATCAAGATGTGGCAGTTGAGCAAGTTTCATCTTTATTCGTCTGGCGGATTGACGGGAAGTCAAAACTGGTTTGCCCAAAACATCGAAAATTTTGATTTTTCTCATTTTCCGCCTGCTCAAGCTGGAATCGAAATGTATACCATTGTACCGGGAAACAATCTAGTGCTGGTAATCCGAGTGGTGAGTTTTTCTCCTTTGCTGATAATGCCAGTGCCAGAATGGATGATGAGCTCTCTGCCGGGGATACGCATCTTTTCTACAGTTTCATAGAGGCCGATGCCGCGATAAGAATCTAATGTTCCACTAACCAATTCCTCTGTGGCCCGTTCCATCGCTGACCACTCGTAGTGGCCGTACTCTTCGTGTAGTGGATTGCGCAAAAGGGAAGTTTGTATGCCGATGCCGCCGTCTGCGACTCCGCAGACAAGCCGATTTTCCTCTTCCAATGTGTCTAGCAAAACCAATCCATAGGCTTCTATCTTGGACATGGAATGTTCCGCAGCATTATTGGCCATCTCTGAAAAGGTTTCGTAAATGACATGGAATATGGTGGCAGACCTTTGCCTGGATTCAATCAAGGAATAGTGGATTCGGTTGGTTAAATCTTCAGCTTCGGTTGTGCTGCCAAACTTAGTTATAGGCAACAATGGAGTTGTTGTAAGCTCAATGTTGGGAGCTTGCTGAACGGATACTCCCTCTTCTTGCAAGACGCGAAATAATCCCAGATCCATCAAGCGCGAGGCAACTTCAACGTTATTGGGCGCGATGAGCACGCAGCGGCATCCACGTCTTTTCGCCAACAAAAGATAGACCACGCACCAAAGAGCAGCGGGTGGGCGAACTGCGTCGCAGTCTCTCAGGTTGACGACAACCTCAGCCTCGTTGAATGATCCAGAGCGAGGATCATACCTGCTGAATCTGGCTGGGATGCTGCGGGCATCTCTAAAATTCGGGGGCGGGATGATTTCCATGTTTATCGCTTTTTGCCGTAAGAATGGCTATAGTGGCTGCGCCTTTATTGGCAGGACCGGTACGAGTCGCTGTTAGATTGGGACAGTTCTAAAACACTCCCGGATCCACGTACTCGCCGTAGACGTCGCGGAGGGTGTCCAGCACCTCCCCTTCGGTTGCCAGTGCGCCCACGGCCTCCAGCGTGGCAGGCATCAGGTTGGCGTCGTCCCTTGCGGCCTGCTTCAGTGCGGACAGGGCGTTGCGGACATCGGCGGGACTTCGGTTGCTGCGGGCCTCGGCGAGGCGGCCTTTCTGCCCTTCCTCTTCTTCCGGGTCGAACTGGAACAGTTCCAGCTTCTGCTGCGTTTCCGATTGGTACTGGTTCAGGCCGACGATGACCTGCCGACCCGACTCTATGCGTTGCTGGTACTCGTAGGCCGAGCGGGCGATTTCGCGCTCTATGTAGCCGCTGCCTATGGCTTGCAGGATACCGTCGCGCATGGAGCCGTTGCCCATTTCATTAATGCGGTTGATGTACTCCAGGGCTGCGTTTTCGATGTCGTTGGTCAGAGTTTCCACGAACAGCGAGCCGCCCAGCGGGTCGGCGGTGGCTGCCGCGCCGGATTCGTGGGCGATAATCAACTGCGTCGCCAGCGACATCCGCATGGCGTCCTCCGATGGAATGTCATACGCCTCGTCGTAGCCGCTGACGTGCAGGGACTGGGTTCCGCCAAGAACTGCGGCTAACGCTTGCAGCGTCCCTCGCGCGATGTTGTTCTGGGCGTCCTGGCGCATCAGCGTCGAGCCGAGGGTCTGGGTGTGGAAGCGCATCCGCATGGACTCCAGACGGGTGGCGCCGTAACGCTCCCTCATGATGCGGGCCCACATCCGGCGGGCGGCGCGGAACTTGGCGATTTCCTCGAAGATGTCGTTGTGGACGCCGAAGAAGAAGGACAGGCGCGGCGCGAAGCTGTCCACGGGAATCCCGCGAGCCAGCGTTGATTCAACGTAGGCCATGCCCTGCGCGATGGTGAAGGCAAGCTCCTGAACCGCGTCCGATCCGCTCTCCCGGGTGTGGTAGCCGGAGATGGAAATGGTGTACCAGTTAGGCACGTGTTCCGTACAGAACTCCACAATATCGGTGGTCAGCTTGAGCGATGGCTGCGGTCCCAAGGCAAATGTCTTCTGACCGTGAAACTCTTTCAGGGAGTCGTTCTGGACCGTGCCGCGCAGGGCCGCCCAGTCTACGCGGCGTTCCTTCGCCACGGCCAGGAACATACTGAGCAGCACAATGGACGGGTGGTTGATGGTCAATGACACGCTGACCTGATCCAGCGGGATTTCGTGGAACAGGTCGTCCATATCGCCTACGGTATCTATGGCGACGCCCAGCCGTCCCACTTCGCCCTCGGCCAGCTCGTGGTCGGAGTCGTATCCGGTGAGCGTGGGGTGGTCGAAGTCGGTGCTGATACCGGTCTGCCCGTGCTCCAATAGGAACCGGTATCGCTCGTTGGTGGCCTGTGCCGTGCCGAAGCCGGCAATCTGACGCCGGGTCCATAGCCGTCCGCGGTACATATCCGGGTAGGGGCCTCGGGTGAAGGGAAATTCGCCGGGGCGCCCTAAGTCGCGGTCAAAGTCTATGGATGTGGCCGTTTCCAACTCATAGACCGGCTTGACTTCCAGGCCGGAGAGCGTCCTGTATTCCGGGTCGTGGGCGTCTGTGCTCATTTCCCTTCCCCTTTGTTGCTTGTGACGGGGATGCGACCTTGCGGGGTTACCCTACCCGCACGTACTTGTCTATGCTCTTTTCGGCGGTGAGGGCTAGGTAGAGGTCGCCGTGGGCATCCACCCAGGAGCCGTGGGCCGAACGCCCGGGGAACCGTTCCAGCACATTGCCCTCGCCGTCCAGAACGCTGATCTGGGGCGGCTTGCCGTCTTCGGGCCTTTCGCTGGTATAGAAGATTCCCTCGCTGTCCTGCGAGATGTCCAGGGGGCGCTGCATATCGGTCCACATGGTGATGTACTCGCCCTCGGGCGAGAAGACCTGCACGCGGCTGTTCTCGCGGTCGCACAAGTAGATGCGTCCGTCCTGTCCGACGATGAGGCTATGGGGCAAGTGGAACTGGTTGGGGCCGCCCTTGCCAGGCTCGCCCCACGATGAGATAAGCTCACCGGCGGCGCTGAAGCGGTGTACCCGGGCGTTGCGATAGCCGTCGGAGACGTACAGGTCGCCGCTGGGCGAAGGCACCAGTTCAGTCAGGTAGTTGAACGGCCCAGCGGAGCGGGGACATACCTCGCCGGCTACCTCGCAGCCGGTGTCCGAGTAGACGCCGGGGGTGCCGATGGTCAGCAGGGGCGTACCGTCAAGGGTGCACTTCTGGGCGATGCTGCCCTCGCGGTCAGTCAGATACACGATGTCGTCGGCGATATAGATGCCGTGGGGGTTTTCAAAGCGCCCCTCGCCCCACGACCCGACAAAATTGCCCTCCCGGTCGAAAATCACCACCGGCGGTTCGGCCCGCTGGAAGGCGTAGACCCGGTCCTGGGAGTCCGTTGCCACGGCGCTGACGGTGCCGAAGGTCATTCCCTCGGGCAGCCGCGCCCAGTCCTCGATAACTTCGTAAGTGTACTTGCCGCTTCCCACAGTAGCCAAAGCAAGCGCCTCCTGATTCCTGATTTGGGTTGGCGGGGTGGCCGCCGTTAACATACTACCATAGCGGCCTATCAATCACTGGCCGGCATATGTCACATCCGCCCGTTGTACAGGTAGTGCGGGCCGTCAGAAGGGATGTTCCAATCGCCGTAGAACTCCTCAATGTAGGGCAGTAGGCGCGCCGCCATCTGCCGCGTCGCCAGTGTCTCTTGCTCAATAGGACGGGCCAGTTGCTCGCGCAGTTCATCGGTGATTTCCTCTTCGTCCGCTTTAACGAAGCGTCCGCCGCGAAGCACAACCTCGCCGTTAATCATTACGGTGTCCACGTGAGCGGACTTGCCCCGGTAGACTACGGTGTTCACTGCGTCTGCCACGGAGTCCCCGGAACCCTCGAAGTAGGGGGCGGTCATGGCGTCCCAGTCCAGCAGTACCATGTCGGCGTAGCGGCCCGGCTCCAGCGCCCCGATGCGCCCCTCGAATCCGGTGGGGCGGGCCGCGTTGGCCGTGGCGAGCCGCAATGTCTGGTGGGTATCCAATGCCGGACGTTCGAGGCCAGGTTGACGATGCAACTTTGAGGCCAGCCGCATTTCCTGGAGCATATCGTCATCGTCGTTCAGTGCGGTGCTGTCAGTACCCATCGCCACGTTGACGCCGCCTGCCAGCATCGCGTTGACTGGGGCGATTCCGTTCTTCAGGCGGAGATTGGAGCTGGGGTTGTGGCACACCGTGGCCCCCGAGTCCGCCAGCAGTTCTATGTCGCCCTCCGTCAACCAGACCGAGTGAGCGCAGGAAAGCTCCGGGCCGAGAAAGCCCAGGTCAGCCAGGTGGGCCACTGGCGTCTTGCCCCAGGTGCGGATGCCGTATTCCTTCTGATACCAGCTTTCCACCAGGTGCATATGGACGGCGGCCCCGTAGCGGGCGGAAAGCTCCTTAGTGCGGAAGAAGAATTCGTCGGAGGCCCACTGCGCGTTGCTGGGGCTGAGCAGCACCGATACCAGCCCGCCCGACGCCTCGGCCCCGTGACTCTCGCGCAGACTCTCGAAGGACGAGAAATAGTCGTCCTCCGTCATGTCCGTTACCGACAGATAGCGGCGCACCGCATCGGCCAGGTCTGACGGCAGCCGGGACAGGAAGGCTTCATCGTCATGGTAGACCACCCGGTTTTGACCCCGGTAGTAGACGGAAAAAGCCGTCCTCATTCCCGCGCCGCCGAATCCCTGGAGCACTTGCTCCGCTTCGTCTGCCATCCCTGTCACTGGCGTACGAGGGTGGTTGTACATTACCGAAGTGGTGCCCGACTTGATCATCTGTATGGCGGTGTACAGGGTAATCAGGCGCCAGTCTACGGAGCGGCGGCCCCAGCCTTCGACGATCCATGGTTCCAGGCAGCCGTCGGTGGTTCCCATCTGGAAGGTGGAAACGCCGCGCCCGTGGTGATGCGAGTTGGTAAGGCCCGGCATGACCAGGAAGCGGGGGCCGCCGATTACTTCGTCAACCTCCCGTTCCTTCAATTCGTCGTAGGTTCCCACTGACTCGATGACACCGTCCCGTTGCAATACCGCGCCGTCGGTGATGACGCGGCTGCGCCCGGTGTCAGTTCCCGCCTCGCAGATGACGTATCTCCCCCGAATCAACGACGTTGCCATAGCATCTCCCTGCCTTGACGGTTGCGCTTATGATAGGGCCGCGTGGTGGCGTGTCAAGGCGGCGCGTGGGCTATAATGTGCCGGGAAGTAGTGGCGAATCTTCAGGGCATGGAGTGCTGAGATGGCAGGACTGGAAGGTAAGGTGGCGCTGGTTACCGGCGCGGGCGGAATGCGCGGCGTGGGTCGGGCCACGGTGATGAAGCTGGCGGGCTTGGGCGCGGACATCGCGCTGACTGACGTTCACCGCGAAACGGAAGACCTGCCCCCCGCCGAGGTGCGCAACAGTTGGCGAGGTATTGACGCGGTGTGCGAGGAAGTGGAAGCTACGGGGTGCCGCGCCTTTCCCGCCTATTGCGACCTGGGCGACAGCGCTCAGATCGAGCGCATGGTCGAGCAGGTTATGGCCCATTACGGGCGCATAGACATCCTGGTTAACAACGCGCGGGCCATCATTGGGCGAGACAAGGTTTCCGTCACGGAACTGGAACAGGAAGTCTGGGAGCATTTCTTGAGAATCAACACTACTGCGCCATACCTGCTGACGAAGGAAGTGGGTCGCCGGATGATCGAAGCGGGCAACGGCGGACGCATCATCAACATCGCGTCCAACGCATCCAAGCAGGCCAGCGCGACGGGAGCGGCTTACAGCGCGTCCAAGTTCGCGGTGCTGGGGCTGACGCAGGCGTCGGCGCTGGACCTGGCGCCCTACGGCATCACGGTTAACGCGGTCTGCCCCGGTCCCATCAACACCGACCGGATGAGTTACTGGGAGCGCGATCAGGCCGCCGAGCGGGGTATTTCGCAGGAGGAGTTCCGCGGGCAGATAGTACAGGCCGGAGCGCAGGCCAGCCCCTTGGGCCGCATCGCCGAGCCGCAGGACGTCGCCAACGTGGTTGCCTTCCTGTCCAGCGACGAGGCGTCATTTGTGACCGGGCAGGCGTACAACGTCAACGGCGGCTTGCTGTTCCACTAGGCGCGCTCAACACACCGCCGCGCCCAGCGGCGTCCGGTGCTGCCTGAGCGGCTCACGAACCACGAGGGTGAGAGCGGTGGCCGCCAGGGACAGCGCCAGCATCAGGGCGAAGGCGGCGTTGTAGCTGCCGGTCATATCGTAGATCCAGCCTCCGGCCAGCGCGCCGAGGCCACCCATAATCTGGTGGATCATGGAGATCGTGCCAGTCAGAGTGCCGAGGCGCAACGGGCCGTAGATGTTGCCGAGGAACACCACCGTCAGCGGCGCGGTAATCAGGAAGGTGAAGCCGTACAGCAGACCGAAGGCCAATATCGCCGGGGTGCTTTGCAGCGGCAGTATCAGGGCGAAGATTCCGATTCGCATCAGGAAGCACAACGCGGTGGGCCGGGATGCCCCGAGAGCATCGGCCATTACTCCCGCAACCAGCACGCCCAGCAGTCCCATCACTCCCATCCAGGCCAGCAGGTTGCCGGCCAGTACGTCTCCCACACCTTGGTCCTGAGCGAAGGCCACTATGTGGGTGGCAACGAAAAAGTCCTGGAAGCCGCATATCGAGTAGATGCCCACCAGGAGCAGGAATGGTCGAGAGGACAACGCCTGCCGTAGCGTGAGAGGTTGGGGGGCCGGTTCGTGCTCTGGCGTTGGGGACGTGGATTCGGAAACATGGGGCGGACCGGGGCGGACGATCAGCAGCGTGATGGGCAGCAGGATGGCGATGTTGACGACGGCCAGGATGGTGAAAGACGAGCGCCACCCGATGGCCACCAGCAACGATGCCAACGCCGCCACGATGAAGAGCTGGCCGATGGCATTGCCCGATACGGCCACGCTGGTGGCGACGCCGCGCCGTTCGATGAACCACTGGCTGACCATCACGACGACGGGCGCAATGGAAGTGCCGGAGTTACCCAGGGCGTAGACCACTCCGTAAACCAGGAAGACCTGCCACGCCGACTGCACTTGGCCCATCAGCACCAGACCCGCTGCCCCGATGCCGGCTCCGACGGCGATGGTTCCCCGCAGGCTCCAGCGGTCCACCAGCCGACCCACGAAGGGCATCGCCACTGCCGAAACGACCATGAACATGGTGACCGCCAGCGACAGCGTGGAGCGGCTGACGCCCAGGTCTTCGGACATCGGCTTCAGCATGAGACCAAAGGCAAATCTGGAGCCGCCGCTGAAGAACAGGATGGCAAATCCGGCGGCGAGAATCAGCCAACTGTAGTCCGCTCGTCTCATGGGCACTCGCCTTGTATTGGGGCGTTATAGCTCCCGGCGCAGCAAGGCCTCCTGGAAAAGACAGGGGCAGGTCGAGAACCTGCCCCGGCTGGTTTCTCAGTGGTGAATGACAGCGTTGCTACTTGAACAGCCCCCGAACCGTGTTAATGACGCGCTGCTCGTTGGGGAGGTAGATGTTTTCCAGGGCGCGGCTGTATGGCACCGGGGTGTGGGGAGCGGTCACGCGGGACGGCGGGGCGTCGAGGTAGTCGAAGCCCTCCTCGGCGACGCGGGCGCAGATTTCCGAGGCCAGGCTGCATACCGGCGTGTCCTCGTCCACCACCACGACACGGTGGGTCTTGCGCACGGACTCCAGCACGTGGTCGTAGTCAATGGGCGAGATGCTGAGCAGGTCCACCACCTCAGCGTTGATGCCCTCCTTGGCCAGCTCTTCGGCGGCGTTGTTGGCGGTCCAGGTCATCTTGGACAGGCCGACGAGGGTAACGTCGGTGCCTTCGCGGACGGTGCGGGCCTTGCCGATGGGGTAGGTGTACGGCTCTTCCGGCACCGGGCCGCGGTTGGTGTAGAGGCCCTTATGCTCGAAGAACACCACCGGGTCGTCGTCGCGGATGGCGGAAATCAGCAGTCCCTTGGCGGTGTAGGGGTCGGAGGGAACCACGCCCTTCAGCCCCGGTATGTGGCTGAAGATGGAGTAGTAGGACTCGGAGTGCTGGGCCGCGCTGCCGAATCCGGCACCGATGCGGGTGAGCATTACGAAGGGAACCTTGACCTGCCCGCCGAACATATAGCGCATCTTGGCGGCGTTGTTCAGCATCTGGTCCATGCACACGCCGATGAAGTCCACGAACATCAGCTCGGCGATGGCCCGCATCCCGGTGGAGGAGGCGCCGATGGCGGTTCCCACGAAGGCCGCTTCAGACAGCGGGGTGTCCAGCACCCGCTGGTTGCCGAACTGCTGGATCAGGCCGACGGTGGTGCGGAACGGCCCGCCCCAGGCGTCCACGATGCCCAGATGCTCGCGGCCCGCGCCGCCGGCGATTTCCTCGCCCATGATGATGACCGATTCGTCGCGCTCCATTTCCTGACGGATGGCCTCGTTGATGGCCTCGCGTACCTGCAATTCCCTGGTGGCGGTGGCTGTCGTCATCGCTCGCTCCTGTTGATGGTGGTTGGCGGCGGGGGTATCACCCCCACCCTAACCCTCCCCCTCAAGGGGAGGGAATAATCGCTGCGGGTGACCGCCTACGCGGGCATATTCGCGCCGCGGCGCATCATGTCCAGCGGGTATTCGACGTAAACGTCTTCGTACAGTTCGTGAGGCTCGGGAAGCGGACTCTGGTCGGCAAATTGCACTGCATCTTCCATCAGGGCGCCGATTTCGGCGTCTATGGAGTCAAGCTCTTCGGCAGTGATTTCGCCTTGGGGGACGACGGTTTCGCGGAAGACCTTGAGGGGGTCGCGGCCCCGCCAGTGTTCCTCCTCTTCGGCGGTGCGGTAGGACAGCGGGTTGTCGAAGACGGTGTGGCCGTAGTAGCGGTAGGTGCGGCATTCCAGCATGGTGGGGCCTTCACCGGCGCGGGCGCGGGCCACGGCGTGAGAGGCGGCCTCGTATACGTCGAATACGTTCATGCCGTCCACAGTGAAGCCGGGCATATTGTACCCGGCGGCGCGGTCGGAAATGCGCTCCACGGAGGAGGCGTACTCAACCGGCGTGGACTCGGCGTAGCCATTGTTCTCACAGCAGAAAATGACAGGCAGTTTCCAGACGGAGGCCAGGTTCATGCACTCGTGAAGCACGCCCTGGTTGGCCCCGCCGTCGCCGAAGAAGGCCACAGCCACCCGCTGGTTGTTGTACTTGAGCTTGGAGGTGAGGGCCGCGCCCACGGCCAGCGGCACGCTACCGGCCACGATGCCGTTGGTGCCCAGCATCCCCTTGCTCATGTCGGCGATGTGCATGGAGCCGCCCTTGCCCTTGTTGGGGCCGGTGGCCCGCCCGAACAGCTCGGCCATCATGCCCTTGGGGTCAACGCCCTTGGCGATGCAGTGGCCGTGGCCCCGGTGGGTGCTGCCGATGTAATCATCGTCGTTCAGGTTGGCGCAGACGCCAGTCGGCACGGCTTCCTGTCCGGCGGAGGAATGCACAGAGGCCGACATTCCGCGTTGCCCGGTTTCCGGTATGCCCCGCTCCTCAAAGTCGCGGATGGTCTTCATGGTCCGGTATAGCCTGATGAGAGTGTCGCGGTCGAGGTCCATATTCCCCCCGAATGGCGAAAGTCGAAATTTGTCCCAATACTAGCATGAGGGCAAACGATGTCAAGGGAAATTGTCTGAACTGTGATTTGTCTGGTTATGAGATTGGCAGGATGTATTTCAGCAAGTCCTGCTAATCCTGATTCAGACACAAGGAGGGAGAAAGGTCACCGCCACCGGCTCTCCCGGCCCGGCGGACAGCGTGGCGGCGGCGCTGCCGCTTGGCACAGCGATTTCAAGGTAGCCGTGGCTTCCAATCAAAGCAACAAGGTCAGGCCGTGACGCGCCAACGGCGGTGTCGAGGAATGTGGCGCTTAACCGGCGAATGGAACGGCCCCGGATGCGGACTTCGTCCAGTTCACCCCCTTCCAGCAGGCTTGCCGGGATGTTGCTTATCAGGTTGCCGTAGACGTCGCAGTAGATGATCTCGCCGCCAACTCCCTCCGGGGTAACACGGTAAGGCGTAAGAGGCAACCACTCAAGCTCCGTCGTTGGCTCGCCGAGGGATTCCGGCGCAACTCCCAGCGACAGATGGGCGGCTACGGGCGTGAATACGTCGCGTCCGTGAAAGGTGCTGCTGACAGGATGCCGCCAGTAATCGGGGTTGGTGAGGTGGAAGGCCCGCAACACTGGTGGCACTTCGACTGTTTCCAGGCTGGTCGAAGGGTCCGGCAGATAGTCGGAAAGGACGCGGCTCAACAATCCGTTGTCCGGGGCGACGAAGGAGCCGTGGGGCGTTTGCAGCAGGATGGGGCGGCGGCTGGTGCCAACTCCGGGGTCTACGACCGCGACGTGAATGGCATTCGAGGGGAAATAGCGGTAACTGACGCCGAGCGCGAATGCGCCCTGGGCCACATTCTGCGGGGCTATCTGGTGGGTGAGGTCAATAAAGCGCAGGTCGGGATTGATGCCCAGGGCCACGCCTTTCATGACCCCGGTGTAGGAGTCGGACAGACCGAAATCGGTGGTGAATACCAGCAACCGCGTTCACAACCGCACGACTATGATGGATATGACCAGAAAGACAATGGACAGGACAATGGTTATCTGAAAGAGGGTCTTTTCCACTCCCCGACGGGTTCTTACCGTCGACTGGGCAGAGCCGAATAGTCCGCCACTTCCTTCCTTCACCTGCGACAGAATTATCAGCACCAGTATTACCGACACCAGTAACTGGACTATCAGAATCGCCGTATCCATCAAAGCTATCCTTATCTCGGAAGGCCCCAGACCTTTGCTTTGTCTATACAGAGGAAACTACGGGGCCTCGTCTCTCCTTCGTTCAAGGGCATCGGTCACCAGTTGATTTGCCAGTTCGGGCTTGGCCTGGCCGCGAGTGAGCTTCATCACCTGTCCCACCAGGAACTTGGCCGCCGATTCCTTGCCGCTCAAGTAGTCGGCCACGGCGCGGGGGTTGGCGTCCAGCGCCTCGATGACCGACGGCTCCACCGATGAGGTGTCGCTGATCTGGGTGTAGCCCCGCTGCTCGACGATGCGGCTGGGCGAGTCGCCGGATGCGTAGGCTTCTTCCAGCACCGTCTTGGCCATGGTAGTGCTGATGGCGCCATTGTCCACCAGCCCTATTAACTCTACCAGATGCTCAGGCGAGACAGGCGAGTCGGCAATATCGCGGTTTTCCTGATTCAGCAATCCCGACAGGTCGCCGAGCATCCAGTTGCTTGCCTGTTTGGCGAAGGCTTCGGATGCCGGGCGCAGCGCCACCGCCCGCTCGAAGTAATCCGCCATCGCCTTGGTGGAGGTAAGCAGGCGGGCATCGTATTCGGAAAGTCCGTAATCTTCCCGGTACCGGGCGCAGCGTTGCGGGGCAAGCTCCGGCAGGAGGGTGCGTATCTCTTCCACCCAGTCGGGAGCGATGTCCAGGGGGGGCAGGTCGGGTTCCGGGAAGTAGCGGTAGTCGTGGGCCTCTTCCTTGCTCCGTTGCGATACCGTTACGGCCCTCTCTTCCACCCATCCCCGGGTTTCCTGCACCACGCGGTCGCCAGCCTCCACCACCCGCCGCTGCCGTTCCGCCTCGAAGTTCAGGGCCTGGAAGACTGAGCGGAGGCTGTTCATGTTCTTGATTTCGGTACGGGTGCCGAACTCGTCGCTCCCCTTCGGACGAATGCTGATGTTGGCGTCGCAACGGAAGCTGCCGTCCTGCATATTGCCGGTGGTGACGCCCAAGTATTGCAACATTGAATGCAGGTTCATCAGGTAAGCACGGGCTTCTTCCGCGGACCGCATATCCGGTTCGCTGACGACCTCCATCAGGGGCACGCCGGACCGGTTGACATCCACCAGGCTGTAACCGCCGCCGTCGGCGGGGAAGTGCTGCATCTTGGCAACGTCTTCTTCAAGGTGGACCCGGCGGACTCCGACGGATTTGGGGCCGCCGTCGCACTCGATATCCAGGTGGCCGTCAACTGCGATGGGCAGGTCGTACTGGGAGATCTGGTAACCCTTCATCAAGTCCGGGTAGGGGTAGTTCTTGCGGTCGAACTTGGTGAGCTGGGGTATGCAGCAGTTGAGGGCAAGGCCGGTCATTATGGTGTACTCGACTGCCCGCCGGTTGATAACCGGCAGCGCCCCCGGCAACCCCAGGCACACCGGGCAGACGCGGCTGTTGACCGGGGCGCTCTGGTAGTCGGCGCGGCAGGAGCAGAACATCTTGCTCTGCGTCTGCAACTGCACATGGACTTCCAGTCCGATTACGGTTTCGTATTCCATTCCCATTCCGTTTCTTGGAATAACAGAGGCGTCAGGCCGCCTCAACTACAGCGTTAGACTCCATGAACTCGATAATCCACTGACGGACGGCGTCGGGGGTTTGCTGCTCCACCGGCACGTCGTGGTAGACCGCGCCCTCCAGGCACTCTTGCAGGTAACGGGCGGCGCTGGTGGCGTGGGCCGCGTCGGCGCCGGGGATGATTACGGACGGCGTTCGGAGGGCCATCAGCTCCATCGGTTCCGGGCCGGTCGCGGTGTCTCGGTCGAAGAGAGTCTGCCCCATCAGGGCCACCATAGCCAGGTAGCGGGCTTGGTCCTGGTTGGCGAAGCTACCGGCAAAGGACTCGTCGGCGCAGATGGTGGAAGCCCACGGGCCAGCCTTGGGTTCAGCCCAGAAACTTCCCCCCTTCCTAGCCAGCTCGACCACGGCGTCCAAGCCGTTCTGCTTGACGAAATCAACGTGACTCTGGAACCGCTCAAGGCCGTTCTGCCGCCAGCGGACGCCGCCCACCGGCCAGTGCAATATCATCCCCAGGGTCGCCTCCGGGTAGGTGACGGCGAAGGCGGAGGCTGTGGAACAGCCCATGCAGCCGCCCATGACAAAGGCGCGGGGAATCCCCAGCACGTCCAGCAGTCCCTTGGCCTCGTGAGCGTAGGTGGTCCACGAGACCCGTTCAACCCTGCCGCCGGACAATCCGGCTTCGCGACGGTCATAGGCGATGCAGGTGTAGCGGCTGGTCAGCGTTTCCAGGGGCTTCATGCCAGCCCAGATTCCCGAGGTAGTCCATTTTTCGATGGTGGAATCGAAACCGCCGGGAGCCATCATCAGAAGCGGAGCGCCGGAGCCGCGCACTTCGTAACGAATGTTTATCCCGTTAATTTCGGAGTAAGGCATAAAGGCTCCTTCTGCATCGCACCCGTCTTTATCGCCGGGACGGAAAACCGGGAGGAGAAGCGGGCTAGGCGAGCAGCCCGGCAGACTGCAACATTGCCTGGGTGGTGGAACCTATGTCGGCGGGCGTGGGGATGATGGTAGCGCCAGCCTCGCGGAAGGCGCGGACTTTGGCCTCTGCGGTGGCGCTTTCGCCGGTGATGATGGCTCCGGCGTGTCCCATGCGCTTGCCCGGAGGGGCGCTGGCTCCGACCACCAGCGCAGAGAGAGGCTTGGTGAACTCTTCCTTGACGTAGGCGGCGGCGTCCTGCTCCATGCTGCCGCCAATTTCGCCTATAAGCACAACGGCGTCGGTGTCGTCGTCTTCCTGGAACAGCCGCAGCACTTCGACGAAGCTGGTGCCGATGATGGGGTCACCGCCGATGCCTACGCAGGTGGACTGTCCAAGACCGAGGCCAGTGAGCTGGCCCACCGCTTCGTAAGTCAGGGTGCCACTGCGGGAAACGATGCCCACTCTGCCTGGCAGGTGAATCGCGCCGGGCATGATGCCTACCTTGCAGCGGGCGCCGGGGTTGATGAGGCCGGGGCAGTTGGGGCCGATGAGCCGGACCGGCCTGTCTTCCAGGTAGCGGGCCACGCGCACCATGTCCAGCCCCGGCACGCCCTCGGTGATGCAGGCAATCAGCGGAATGCCGGCGTCGGCGGACTCCACGATGGCGTCGGCAGCAAAGGGAGGCGGGACGAATATCAGCGCCATGTTGGGAGAGGCAGCGTCCACGGCCTCTTCGACGGAGTTGAACACCGGAACGGAGTCCTCGAACATGACTCCGCCCCGGCCCGGGGTTACGCCAGCCACCACGTTGGCTCCGTAGGCGATGCAGTTTCGGGCGTGGAAGCCGCCCTCCCGTCCGGTAATTCCCTGCACCATCACGCGCGTGTTTTCGTCAACCAGAATGCCCATTCAGGGTTGCTCCAAATCTTTGTTGTGCCGCTTCTACCCTGCCCGTCCGATGGCCTCTGCCGCCTCCGACAGCGTTTCGGCGAACACTACGGGCAGTCCCGACTCGGCCAGGATGCGCTTGCCGTCGTCCACGTTGGTTCCGAGCATCCGCACGACGATGGGGAGTTGCGAGCCGGTGTTCCGGTACGCCTGCACGATGCCCTCGGCGGCTATGTCGCAGCGCAGGATGCCGCCGAACACATTGACCAGTACGCGGCGGACTTTGGCGTCGGAGAGGATGATGCCGACGGCGCTGGCGACCTTGTCCACGCTGGCGCCGCCGCCCACGTCCAGGAAGTTGGCGGGCGCCGCCCCTGCCGCCGATGTGACGTCGAGGGTAGCCATGGCCAGACCCGCACCGTTTACCAGGCAGCCCACGTCGCCATCCAGGTTGACGTAGGCAATGTCGAGGTCGGCGGCCTGGGCTTCCAGTTCGTCTTCCTGAGTAATGTCTCGCAGTTCCTGCATTGCGGAACGGCGGAACAGGGCGTCGTCGTCAACGTTGATCTTGGCGTCAAGGGCCACCAGTTGGCCGTCGCCAGTGACTATGAGGGGATTCACTTCCACCAGCGTGCAGTCGTTTTCCACGAATACCTGGTAGAGGGCGCTGAGGACGCCGGGCGCGGCGGAGGCCGCCGTGGATTCCAGCCCCAACACCCGGGCGATGCGGCGTGACTGGAAGGGCATCAGCCCCAGCACCGGGTCTATGGGCTCGTTGTGAATGAGTTCGGGACTGGTGGCGGCGACTTCCTCGATGTCCATTCCGCCCGATGCGCTGACCAGCATCACGGGACGCCGCTCCACGCGGTCCACGGTGAGGGCGAGGTACATTTCCTTGGCGATGTCTGCCAGTTCCTCCACCAGCACCTGGTTGACGGGGACTCCCTCCGGCCCAGTCTGGTTGGTGACCAGGCTGGTGGAGAGCATATCCTGGGCCGTGGTCTCGGCGTCGTCGGGAGACAGCGCGACCTTGACGCCGCCGGCCTTGCCTCGTCCTCCGGCGTGCACCTGGGCCTTGATGACGGCCCGCCCGCCAAAGCCTTCGGTGGCGCTCTTCGCTTCGCTGGCGGTGCCTGCCACCCTGCCCTGCGGCACAGGTATGCCATAGCGGGCGAATATCTCCTTGGACTGGTACTCGTGCAGCTTCATTCCGTTTCCTGGCCCTTTGATTCGCGGGTGCACAATGCTGGCGCAAGTCGCCACCGGCATCGCGCCATTGACTTCATAGACCCATAGCAATGTAGGCGATTTTGCGCCATCCGTCAACGCGATTCCGCTTGGTGGACAATTGCCCCGGCTCAAAGCATAATCGCCTGAGTCGCAAGCCGAAACACAACTTGGCCGATGACACAGTCCCGTATGGGCAGGAGGGAATATGGTTCGCTACAACAAGGTCATCGAACTGCTGGAACAGGGCAAGCCGGTTTTCTGCTCTGGGCTGGTCTGGAACGGCGCCCTGGAGGACCTGGCATTCGTGTCTGACTCGGACTACGACATGACCATCATCGAGATGGAACACCAGGACTTCAACTTCGACAAGCTGCGTATGTCGCTGCAATTCCTGCTGTCGCGCAAGAAGATAGCCGATGGCGGTTCGTTGCAGGCCGACCCGGCTCCCTTCGTGCGGGTGCCGCCCAACTTCCGGGAGCAGAACCAGTGGGTGCTGAAGCAGGCCCTGGACACCGGAGTGTACGGCCTGGTGCTGCCCCACCTGAACACGGTGGAGGACGCGCAGGCGGCGGTGGTGGCGGCCCGCTATCCGCAGGTTCCCGGCTCGGCTGACTTCGAGCCGGAGGGCGAGCGCGGGTGGTGGTATCGCATCGCGCCGCGCTACTGGGGCCTGACCCCTGCGGAGTATTACGACGCCGCCGACCTGTGGCCCCTCGACCCCGACGGCAATATGCTGCTGATTGGCATTGTCGAAGAGCCGCATGGGGTGGAGAACCTGAAGGACATTCTGCGGGAGGTCAAAGGCATTGGCGCCGTATGGGCTGGCCCCGGGGATATGTCGGTGGCCATGGGACACAAGGGCAACGCCGGCCACCCGGACGTGCAGGCCAATCTCCTGCGGATACTGGAGACCTGCAAGGATGCGGGAGTTCCCTGCGCCACCGGCGCAACCGCCGCCGAGGTGCCGATGCGCCTGGAGCAGGGCTTCAGCATCATCATCACGTCGCCGGAGAAGACCACTCACGGACTGGAGGAGGGCCGACGTATTGCCGGACGTTAGTTTAGACCGGCGCGCAAACCGAAATGAAGCAGGGGCGCACGGTTGTGCGCCCCTGCGAATTTTCGAATGGATTTTCTCTATTGCGTGATGGCGAAATTATCTGCTATCCGCGGACCCATTCCCTCCGGCGCTCTGGAGGAATTCGAATAGGTCGGAGTCCGACGTCAGCACCATCGTTGACTGGGTGCTCAGGAATTGACGGTAAGCATCCAGGCTACGTCGGAAGGAGTAGAAGTCCGGGTCCTGATTGAGGGCGTCGGCCAGGATTGAGATGGCTTCTGCTTCGCCTTCACCACGGAGCCTCGAGGAGTCTCGGTCCGCTGCTGCGATGATGATTTCCACCTCGCGGTCGGCGGCTGCGCGGCGGCTGCGGGCCTCCTCTTCACCCTCGGCGCGGAGGCGGCGGGCGATTTTTTCGCGCTCGGAGCGCATACGCTCGAAAATGCGGCCGGTCACGGCGGCAGGAAAGTCGGCCCGTTTGATGCGAATGTCTATCATTTCCACGCCGAATCCGGGATTCTCCTGGGCCAGGTCCTCCTTGACGGCTGCCAGCACTTCATTGAGTATCTCTGTCCGCGTCTCGGTCGGGTTCACCAGAGAGTTGCCTTCGTCATCGGTGCGGGGGTTGCCTTGTTCGTCCAAGTCCACATCGCCGCCGATGATTTCCTCG
>VXOI01000094.1 GCA_009840175.1 Chloroflexota bacterium
GTGGGAGAGGATGCTGACGGGGCCGCGCATTCAGGTCCGGACCTGCTCCACCAAGCGCGTAACGCACCGGCACATCCCCGGCGTTTTCGGGCGCTTTTTCCACGTCAAGGCCGGTTTTCGCCCCGTCACCCACCCCCACGTCAATCGGGTTTTCGGCTGCTGAACCGGAACCAGCCCTTAACTCCAACTGTTCGCTGATTACGCCCTGTAGGGGCGATTTCCCTCTGTTTCAGGTTGGAAACGAACATCGGAGGCACCATACCAGAACTCAATCTCCTGTACACCCCCAGGGCAGTAGGGGAGAGACCGGACGCTAAGGGACCCGTAGGGGTTATCAGAATTGGTAGCCCCCACAGGTAGTTTCCCTCCCCTGTCCCGTTGGCTCACACTCACCAGCGGCGTTGGCGAGTACGCCGATGACCCAAACCATGCAGAGGTGAACGACATGATCCTGAACCTGATGCCCACGCTGGCAACGGCGGTCCAACTTTCGGAGATTCCATACCTCACGCCATCCATTGCAACTTGCAATTTCCCGCAACCAGTCCTTGACGGAAAGTGTTCGCCAGTTTCGTCCTGTACGGGGTGAAGTCCCTGGGATTCAGCTTTGGATCGCCCCGCATCCGCAACTTGCGCTCGAATCACTTTCCTGTACAGCCCCCGGGCCTCAAAGCGGACGTTCCCAGCGTCATCCAGGGGAAGGGAGCAACGTATCCGGGGGCTGCCCGGCCCACTGCATCAATGAAATCCCTTTCGAGGGATAACGCCCGGTACTCCCAGCCCGCAGACTGGTCGCTGAACGCCACAAGGCCGTGGGCAACGGCGGGGAGGCGGTCCGTAGTCCCGCCGAGACCCGGCGGGAGAAGCGAAAGTGAGGCGGATAAAGAAGGGGCCTGTAGGGACCCGCATCAATGCGGCCCCCTATGGGAGGTTCTTTTCGTCGTCGTTGAGGCGCACACTCAATAACGGAGCCGAAGACCCAGACCAATGAAAGGTGAACGAGATGATCCTGAAATCTGCCCCCCAGCTCGACATGGATGCCCAATCACGCACACCCCACGAGAGGATATGCGAAACGACACCAGAAGAAACAAACCGCCGCGGTCTGGCAGGAAGGCCCGCAATTCCGGGACCGCCGGCAGGAAGACATCAGAACAAGGGTACCCGGATCACACGGCCCAGGAGCGGGAGCGGATGCAGACGGGGCTGCGCATCCTGGCCCGGGTCATCGCCCGCGCCCACCTGAGTCGTCAGGCATCCGGGGCCGCAGCGTTGCCGCCGCCGGACCCGGAGGCTGGCAACTGAGCAACTTGCGAATCCTTTCAGCATCGGCACGGCAAGTTGCTTCTCCCGCGTTGGCCCCGGATAAGCGAATTCGCGGCCCCCGCCATACCACAAACCCGGTCCCAAAACAATGCCTCGTGAGGCATTACGAGCGAACAATTTCTCCTGGACAATGGAGTATTGGGCCACTGCCACGGGAGGAACGAGCATGACGGCCACCGGCGCCGGAACGCCGATTCCGGCAGCAGATGAAACGGCGGATGGCGACCTGGACGACGCCATCCGCGACTACGTGCGGACCTACGTCCTGTGGCACGGAAAGGCCAAGGCCGCCCAGCATTTCGGCGTGTCCCGCCACACTCTCTGGCGCTGCCTGGAGCGGGGGCGCCTGGGCAAGTCTCTGCCCAGGGCGGTGATCAAGACTGTGGGCGACGACCCGCACGTGATTGAAGCGGCAACGTGGGCCATGAGCGCCGTCCGCCGGATCCAGCGCCGCGCCGCCGACAATCCCAAACCCTTGGCCAAGACCTTGGAGGACGCGCTGCGGCTGCTGTGCGCCGCGCCCCTGGCCACCGTGGAGGAACTCTCCGCCTTCGGCAGGATTCCCACAACCACCCTGCGGCGCAGGCTGGCGAAACTCGCCCAGCAGGGACTGGTGGACTACGTTCCCCACCACCTGAACGCCCTGGGTACGAACCCGAAGCAACGCCACTTCCCCACGGAGAAGGGCATCGAGGCCGCCGCCAGGGTGGAACACGGCACGGAACGCTTCCTCAGCGAGTACCCGGTGTCCCGGGAGTGGTTCCGGCTGCTCACCGAGCGCCTGGACGCCGTGGCCGTGCTCTACCACCTGGCCGCCATGATCGCCAAGGCCGACCCCGAAAGCAAACCCGTGCGGGTTGACCACCACCGCCAGGGACCCTACGACCTGCTGATCACGCTCTCAGAAGGCCGCTCGCTGGGCATCGTGCGCCAGGGGCCGATGCTGTCGTCGGCCAACCTGCGCTACCGCCTGAGAACCCTGGAGCAACTGCGCTATTACCACCGGCCCACGGCAACCCTGGTGCTGACCCACTCGGACCAGGCCACCCGTCGCGCCTTCCGCACCTTGGGCGACCCCACGGAGCACCGCAGCACCTTCGTCGCCACCGAGGGGGAGCTGCTGGCTGGAGACGCCGAGGCTCAGGTCTGGCAGCAGTGCGGGAGAGGCAACAGGTCCTTCCTGCCCGAGACGATCAACCCCGACGTGTCCCTTGACGCCATCGTGGGCTGGCTGGGACGGCGCACGGGACACAGCAGCACCGGCGACCTCCCCAGGCCCGACCCGGACGAACTGTATCCCAGCGGGATGCGGGCGATGATGCCCAGATCCTCGGAGCAGGTGAGCAACTCCCTGGCTGTCAGGCTCACCCGCGCCGACAAACAGGCCCTGGACCTGCTGGCCGCCTGGCCCCTGTGCACCACCGACCAACTGGCCGGGCTGATGGGCGGCGTTACCCGTCGCCGGGCCAACCAGGTGCTCCGTTCCCTGGCAGACCACGGCCTGATTCGCGCCGAGGCCCAACTGCACGCGCTCACCGACGAGGGGCTGACCTGCCTCGCCCGCCGGGACCGGGCATCCGTGGGGCAGGTCCTGGACCGCTGGACCGCCGGACCCAGCCTCGAAAACCCGCAGGTCTACGCCGGGACCGCCCTGCGCGCCCTGGCGTCCCAGCCGGAACACCAGGCCGCCCTGACCACCCTGGCCGCCGCTCTCACCGCCGAATGCGCCCGCTCACGGGACTACGGCGTCCTGGACCTGCTGCCCACCTCCCGCTCCGCCGTGGGGTACTGGCACGATGACAAGAACTACGTGGTCCACCCCGACGTGTCCTTCGTCCTGGACCTGCCCGGGGGATACCGCCACTGCTTCCTGGAATACGAGCGCCGGGCCACCACGCCCCGGCGAGTGCGCGCCAGGCTGGAGAACTACCGCCGCTATTTCCGCAGCGGCTACGCCCGCCGGGATCACGGCGGTGACCTGCCCCTGGTGCTGTTCGTGTTCGAGAACGAGGACGACGAGGACGCCTTCCAGGACGCCGCCAGCTACGTCGATCACGCCCCCTTCGCCAGTTCCAACCTGGAGACCATCGCCCAACATGGCATCCTGGCTGACACGTGGCTGCCGCCCGCCCCGGAACCCTGGGAAAGGCTGCAATTGCAGCGACTGGTCAAGGTGCAACTTTTCCGGTGATGTGGTTCCCGGGGTTTCCTATAGGGAGGCCACGAACAAACACGAATGACAGGGGTTTTTCACTGTCTTAACCCTGTCTGACCCCAAAAGCCCTCCGGCTTGCATTTCGTTGCAGAAATCGGGGGATTACGGAGAGAGACGCCAACCACTCCCACGAGAGCGGAAAAGGCGCTGGCACGTATGACACAACAGGATTGACCCGTAGATGATACGCAATGACACAAAGGGAGGTGCGGCTATGCGACTGCTGACCAAGGCGGAAGCCTGCCGGGAACTGAGGTTTTCCCTGTCAACCCTGAACCGGCGCATCGCCGCCGGGGACGTGCCGGTAAAGAGGGAGCCGCGTGGCAGACGGCACCGGGTGTACGTGATGCTGGACGACGAGCCGCCAGGGCACGGCAAGGTAGCTGACTCAGAGTTAGTCGCGGCCCAAGAGAGGATTCGGGAATTGGAGGCGCAGGTGGAGTTATTGCAAGGACAGCTTGACCAAGAGCGACAGCACAACGCCGGGCTGGTGGATGAGTTGAAGGCGGCGCAGGAACGGCGCGGCCCCTGGTGGCGGTTCTGGCAATCGTGAATGCGCCGCCGGCGGACTCCCGGCCCCGGCTGTCCATTGATCCTGGATTGGGGAGGGGCAATCCCCGAAATTGGCGGTCCCGAATGACATTTCCCCCTTGCGCATAAGGTATCCGATAGGATAACATACTGGCACACGGGCCAAACTCACGACGGCGAGGCAGCGGCGATGGGCAGCAACGAAGAACGGGCGGAATATCCCGCCACATCGGAGGATATGACGGCTGCCCTGAACGCCGCCCTGGAAGCGGGCGACCTAAATCGCATCATGGGTGTCATGGGCCGGATGGCCCGCACCCACAGGATGCGGCGGGTGGCACGGGAGACCGGCCTGGGCGAGAAGAGTCTCTACAAGTCCATGCGGGCCGGGGCCAGCCCCGAGTTCAACACCGTGCTCCGGGTGCTGCGGTCCCTGGGCTTCCGTCTCCAGGTCCACCCCGTAGCCGGCCCGTCCGACGAGTAGAACAACCGCTGCCACGACCAAGCAAAAAAGGAGCGCATATGAAGAAACAGCAGTTCCAGCCCCTGACCCCGGCGGCCCTCTACGCCCGGGTGTCCAGCGACCGCCAGGACGTGGACCTCTCCGTGGCCGCCCAGCTTAGGGCCTTGAGAGACTACGCCAAGGCCAACGGCTACTCCGTGGCCCGCGAGTACGTGGACGAGGCCGAGAGCGGCAGGATCGCCGACCGGCCCCAGTTCCGGGAGATGATCGACGAGGGCAGCAAGCCGAAGGCCCCTTTCCAGGTGATTTTGGTCTGGAAGTTTTCGAGATTCACCCGCAAGCGGGAGCACGCCGTGGCCTTCAAGGCCCAGTTGCGGCGCAAGGGCATCCGCGTGGTCTCCATCACCGAGCAGGCCGAGGACAACGCCACCGGCAGGCTGCTGGAGGGCATCATCGAGTCGGTAGACGAATATTACAGCGAGAATCTTGGGCAAGAGGTTGTGCGGGGAATGCGGGAAGCCGCTTCCCGTGGTTTCTTCCTCGGCTCCAAGGCCCCCTTCGGCTACACCCGCGTCAAGGTCAACGACGGGGTGAAGGAGCGTCCCACCCTGGAGGTGGACTCCGTGGCCGCTCCGGTAGTGAAGGAAATCTTCGAGAGTTCCCGTAGGGGCAACGGTTTGGCGGAAATCTGCAAGGAACTGAACGGCCGGGGCATCACCAACCGGGGACGGCGCTGGCAGAAGACCATCGTCCACTACCTGCTGACCAACGAGGCGTACACCGGAACCGCCGTCTGGGGGGTGAAGAGCAAGGATGATAAGGCGGGAGACCCGGTGAGGGTGGAAAACGCCTGGCCCGCGCTGGTGTCCAGGGAGTTGTTTGACGCGGTGCAGCAGGGACTCCACGACCGTGCGCCCACGGTGGCGCGGCCCGCAACGGTGGGCAGCCAGTATCTCCTCAGTGGCCTCTTGCGCTGCGGGGTGTGCGGCAAGTCCTACTCCGCCCAGGGAGCCAAGAGCGGCCAGTTCGCCTACTACGTTTGCGCAAGCCTGTTCCGCGAGGGAGCCGGAGCCTGCACCGCCCGCTACCTGAACGCTACGAAGGTGGAGGACCTGGTGATCGAGAAAGTCAGGGAGCGGATTCTCACCGAGGAGACCATCACCGAGCTGGTGACCCTGGTGGCGGAGGAGATCGACAACCTGGCCGGTGAGATGAACGGACGGCTGACCGCCATCAACAGCGAGCTTAGCGACGTGGAGACTAGGCTGGAGAACCTCTACCAGGCGCTGGAGACCCAGCAGTTGCCCATCGAGGCGCTGTCGCCCCGCATCCTGTCCCTGAAGAGCCGACAGGACCAGCTTGTGGCGGCGCGGGAGGAGGCCGAGTTCCAGTTGGAGCAGCGGCGGGCGGAGTTGCCCACGTCAAAGGAGATCAAGGGGTACGTGGCGGACTTCCGCGCACTCTTCCAGGACGGCACTTTCCCGGAGCGGAAGGCCCTGATACGAAACTTCGTGCAGGGCATCGAGATAGTGGAGGACGAGGCGGTCCTGACGTACACCATCCCCATGCCGCAGGATGGAGTGACGTCGGAATCGGCCCCGGTTCTTGATTTCGTCCAGTCCGGCCCACCAGACTTGACGGTAGACAGTACCGGGGAGTGCAAAGCCAACTCCTCGGAGTCCCTTCCCCCTATGGGACTATCTTCGGGCATAGGGATTGAGTAGCGCACCAACGCGCCGCCGGGCTGCACCACGATCTCCCTGACGAAGGACTCGATGAAGGCCCGCCGCTCGGTGAGTTCGCTCTCGTTCAGATACCTGCTCAGGTCCTCGCAGTAGGCCGTAATAGTCTCCACGTCGTCCAGCACAACCCTTCGCTGGGATAGCAACACTCTGGACTCCTCCGCCGTTTCCTCCAGCC
>VXOI01000203.1 GCA_009840175.1 Chloroflexota bacterium
GGTCTAGGCGCGGCGGCCGGCCATGAAGGCTCCGCCTGCGGCGACCACGCCGACGATGGCGATGATGAGGGCCACTATGGCCAGCGCTCCGCCGCCGCCGTCTGCGCCGGCCGCGCCAGCGGGACCGGCAGGACCCATTGCGCCGTCGTTACCGGCGGAGCCAGCGGGGCCGGCAGGACCGGCAGGACCCTGGGCGCCGTCTGCGCCGTCCGAGCCGTCTGCGCCGTCGGAACCGGCAGCGCCGGTGGCGCCGCGAGCGCCGTCGGAGCCGTCGGAGCCGTCAGCGCCAGCGGGGCCAGCGGGACCCTGGGGGCCGCGAGCGCCGTCGGAGCCGTCCGCGCCGTCTGCGCCAGGCTCGCCCTGGGGACCCTGCGGGCCCTGGGGGCCGCGCGGGCCGACTACCGGGGCGGGGCCGGTGGTGCCGTCGGGGCGGACTACGGACTTGCCAACCTCAAGGTTGAGCTGGCTGGCGTCGCCCTGCATCCACATGACGGAGTCCGCCATCATCTTTTCGCCGTCCATCATCGTGTAGGGCATGGCGTCCTGGGAATCTTCCATACCCATCACCATGATGGAGAACATCACTTCCATGCCCTGGAGCATGGAGTCGTCATCGGTGGTCAAGACGTAGTTGCCCATGGCGTCCGTCTTGGTCATACCGATTTCGACCATCTTGGTCATGGTCTCTTCGCCTTCCATGACTTCCTGCTCCACGAAGGCCATCACGGAGGTGCCTTCGGGGGGCGCTTCGCCGTTGACCATGACCATACCGTAGTACTTCTGGGGCGGAACTGGCTGTTGAGCGAAAACCGATGCCAGCGGCATGGCCGCCAGCAGAGCCAGCACACTCAACAAGGCCAGAAATCTGGTTTTGGTCATCCGTTCCTCCTTGTCTCACCGTTGCGCTTCAGGGGCGGTTCCCGTCTTCACGGGAATGACGGGCCCACCCCCTGATATCGGACATCAGTCCGTTGGTGCGGCGGCCGGTGGCCCGGCCGCCGTTGGGTGTGCTGACCCGGGTTACTCCAGGGATATGAGGTTCCAGCCGGTGGTGAGGGTGCTGCCCTGGAAATTAACGTCCTCGGAGACGTTGACCCAGACGATGTCGCCGCTCTTGAGGCTGGTCAGGTCGCTGACTCCTTCAGGCGCGCCAGGGAAGTAGGCGCTCCACACCTTGGTGGCGTTGTCGAGTCTCCAGACTGAGACCAGCTTGTCGCCCAAGCCTCCGAAGACCTCCTGCGGAGTGGATAGTATCGGGGTGTCCACCACGGTGAACGTCTCGGTCCGGACTGTGGAGCCTATGCCCACGGAGACCGTGTGGCTGCCCACTGACAGCCGAGGCACGCGGGCCTCGAACTCGAAGTTGCCGTACCTGTCGGACTCGGGGGCCGGGGACGGCCTAGCGTCTTCTCCGCCGATGGTCACAGTGCTAATGGTGGAGAAGGACTTCCAACTGGTGCCGGTGATGGTAATCGTGCCGCCAATCTGCGCCGACTCGGACACCATTATGGATGGGCCGGGGGTGTTGTGCTTGGCGGTGGCCTTTATCTTGTCATCGTCGCCTCCCAGCAGGGACTTGACCGTCACGGTGTATTCCGTGCCCGGATCAACATCCGTTCCAGGAACGATGAAGGAGAAGCTCACGTTGCCGTCGCCGTCAGCCGAGGATATTTCCAGATGCTGGTTGGCGGTGGCGCTTCCGTAAGCCAGGGTTACCCGGTCGTTGTAGCCGAAGCCGGAGCCGGTGACCCGAACCCTGCTTCCAATCAGGCTCTCATCGGGGTCGAGCGAGATGGCGGGCTTGGCGACCGTAATCTTACCAATGCCCATCAGTCCGCCAACAACTTCCAGTGTGACTTCCTTTTCGCCGTTACCGATATTCCGAGGCACAGTGACGGTGACCGACACGCTGCCCTTATCGGTGGCCTTGGCGTCGGAGGGAAGCGAGGGAGTGCTGGCACGTGTGATTGCGTCGGTCCCCTCGAATTCAATCTCCGATACAGCTATCTGATTGCCGAAGCCGCTGCCCCGGATGGTGACCTGCTGACCAGGGACCACCGAAGACGGGGTTACGGTCAGGGACAGGGCCACGATTTCCACGTTGACCGCGGACCCAATCCGGGTATTCCCGTCCAGGAGTTCGACCTGTAGCTTTCCAGTCCGAACATCGCTGGGCACGTTGATCGTGACTTCGTCGGCGTCCTTGAATGTCGCATCCTGAGGAGTGCCGGTTCCGCCAAAGCGCACTTTGTAATCCCCGTCAGAGACCAGGTCTCCACGGTTATGCACTTTGATGGTCAGTTTCTCGCCGGGAGAGATTTCTTCGGGGCTGAGAGTGATGCTCTCCTTGAACGAGAACTTTGCCGACGTGTCGGCCGTATCACCGGCGCTGTCGATGGCGTTGATCATTACCTCACCGCTAGTGGGCCTCTTGAGAGCGATGAGATCCAGTGTGAACTTGCCATCGGTGACGGTCGCCGAGCCAAGGAACTCCTCCGAGTCGTACTCGTTATTGCCCATTGCCGACATCTCGTCGGCATCTGTGTCCGGGTCATCTGGAGTGGTGTCTATGAACACGTTGACCGAACCGTTGGTGAAGCCCGTGCCGGTTACCGTGGTGTCGCCCGCGCCGGACGTCGGCTTGACAGCGACTTCCCGGATGACTTTGACGACGTTCAGGGCATCGTTTGCATTAGTAACGTCTTCCTCGGCGTTATCATCGCCAGCGCCATCAGGGTCATCGTTGATCTTGATAGCGTACATTCCGGCCTTGGTCGGGTTGGTGATGCCGGCGTCACTCTTAATCCTGATGGTGACCGCTGCGTTTGTTATGGTTCCATCGCCAGCAGTACTTCCTATAGCTTGGCTGCCTGTAGTGTCAGGGTCCATATCCGGAACCACCAGACTGATCGTGCTGCCGGATACATCGACATCTGACGGGTTCTCGCTGTTATCACCGGACGCGATTGTAATATCGCTAGGGTCAATGTCGGAGGGCAAGCCAAAGCTGGGCAACATGACGGTAATCTCATCATCCTCGTCAGCTCGCAGCATGGCCATGAGGGTGAGACGCACCTCCTTGCCCGCGGTCATGGAGTTGGCGGCGTAGTCGTGGTCCAACATGATGGTAAAGGTCTGCGTTACAAAGTTGGACGCTGCAGTATCGTTGTTGTCAGCATTGGCATCTGCGACGACCACTTCTACTTTCGAGACGACTGCCTTGGTGAGGTCTATCTCCGCGTTTGTTACCGCGGGGGTAGCAGCGGAATCGAGAGCCACCTCTTCGTCATTCCACTTTATGGTCACCGATTGCTCAGCAAGGTCGGCCACTGATGGAGTTACGGTGGCCGTCATTCCGTTCTTGGGAATGTCTGCGGAGTACATATAAACCTGCGGATCTGCGCCTGTGTCAAACGTCGGATCCAACAGGTCGCTCCCACCGTCAACGGTGATGGTAAGAGTAGACAGGTTCGCCGGAGTTGAAGTTGCTTCCTGCGCGCCAACGCCATTGGCGGAGAAGACACCCATGGCGAACAGGGCGGCCAATAAGGCCGCGGCCATGAGCAGGGCAATTCCTGCGGATTTGCCAACTTGAATATTCATGTTTTGAAAATCTCCTTCGACAAGCTCGCCGGGAAGTCGGGGCCACTCGAGCCCGCTGCTCCCTGGAGCCTGGTTACCGTTGTTCCCGCGTCTGGCGGGAATGAAGGTTATCGGTTGGTGGGCCTTGGCCGGAGGTGGGGCGACTTGAGCCCTCTTTACCGGGTTGGCCCGATGTTTCCGGCTCCGCTCTCCCCGTTGCCCTCGCGAGGGTTACCGGGGTTCCCGCTCCCACTCCCCTCACGGGGGTTTGGATTCCCGCCCCGTATCAAGTACGGGGTGACGTTCTTTCGCGGGAATGACGGGGTGGCGGGAATGACGGAGCGCCGGGTTGCCTAGTGGGCAGGCCGGGACCGTTGCGGAGGCGGGGCGTCATGCGCCCTCTTTACCGCCGGGCCTGGGCTGCGTTTCGGCTGGGTTCGGTTGTTAACCTGGGTTACCGGGGTTTGGATTCCCGCCTTCGCGGGAATGACGGTGTGGCTGGAGCGTTCTCCATGCCGGGGTTACTTGTTTCCTGCCGCCGCTTTTGCGGGGGGGTTGCGTGGAGCGTTCTCCATGCCGGGGTTTACTTGGGGTCACCGCCGCTTTTGCGGGGGTTTTGCCTGGGGTCATCCCCGTTTTCCGGGGCTTTGGTTGGAGCGTTCTCCATGGTGGGGTTTACTTGGGGTCCATCCCCGCTTTCCGGGGAAAAATTATTTTCCGGTCATTTCCGGACATTTCCGGTAATGGAGTCTGGCCGGGGCCTGGATGTCTCGCCGCTGGCGGGGGTTATGGCTGCATGGGCGGCGTCCTCCTCGGAATAGGGATTACCGGCGCAATACCGGATTGGCTGTGCTATGACAGCAATGATAGCCGCACAAGTATTACGCACGGATTACGGGCCGTCAAGATTTTGTGCTGATTTTTGGACTTTTTTTAGATTTGTCTGATTATTGACATGACTTACGCACTTCGCCCTCGTCATTCCTGCGAAGGCAGGAATCCAAACCCCGGCGTCCCACGCCTCGACTGTCAGCAATGCGTCTGCCGGTTCTCCGCGGGTCGTTGTCTGCCAGGCTGGACCGGGGTTTGGATTCCCGCCTGCGCGGGAATGACGGTTGAGGCGGGAATGACGGTCAGCGCGTGAATCCCGCGAATCACAGTTCCGACGGGGATTATGGTAAGCAGGTGTCATCGGGGTTGGCAAGGGGCAGGTGTCAGGGGTTGTCTGAACTGTGATTCGTGTGATTATGGGATTTCGCTGATTGGGTGCGGGGAATCATGGGCATCATTTCATCATAAGAATCACAGTTCAGACAATCACCCTCAGCCCTTCGACCAAGACGATTGCAAAGTCCCTGTATATCATCCTGAGCAAAGCTAAGGGTCTCTAAGTTGAAGATAGGATTCTTCGCTTCGCTCAGAATGACAGGCACCGCGACAGGGACATTGCAATCGTCCTGGCCCTTCGACAGGCTCAGGATGAGGCTTCGGCGTCGCGGATGTAGTTTCCGGTGTCGCGGATGAGGCCGACGATGTAGTCTTCCGGCTCGCAGTGGCCGTTGTAGAAGCACTCGACGTGGAGGTGGTGGACGTAGTCGGAGAAGCGGGAGCGCAGGGAGGCGAGGGCGTCGCTTTGCTGTCCGAGGCTACGGCTGCCGGCGGAAGTCTGGTGAGTGTTGGAGGGTTCCTGGCCGGTGCGGGCAAGGATAAGGGCGCCGGTGGCGCGCTTGACGGCGCACCAGGACTTGTCGGCGGCGTTCCGGATGCGGTCCTGGGCCAGCATTTCCAGGGCGTCGGCGTAGAGTTCCCTGGCATCGGCGAATAGTTCGTTTACCCGGTCGGTGGTGGTGGTCATGGCGCTGCTCCCCGGGGGTGTCCGGGTCTGGTTTCGCCCTCTCCCTATATATATCACAGTTCGGGCAGTGGGGCTGACCCCAGCCTCGGGGGTTTTGTCTGAATCAGGATTAAAGGATGAGCAGGATGGGGGTAGTATAATGGCGGCGAGGATATTCACGCTCACCCCCCGTATCAAGTACGTGGCAGGCTCTAACCCCCTCCCGTCATTCCCGCGAAGGCGGGAATCCAAACCCCGGTCCACCCTGGCAGACAACGACCCGCGAAGAACCAGCAGCGTTCCGTTTTATGTGGTTCAATTGAATGGCGACGAGGGTTTGGATTCCAGCCTGCGCGGGAATGACGGTTGGGCTTCCGAAATGAAAACACCCTGCGTCTACATCATGGCCAGCAAGCCCCACGGCACCCTGTACACCGGAGTAACGTCAGACCTTGTCCAGAGGGTCTGGCAACACCGCAACAAGGTCGTCGACGGCTTCACTCGGCTCTACAACGTCCACTCCCTTGTCTGGTACGAACTCCACGAAACTATGGAGAACGCCATCAACAGGGAAAAAGCCCTCAAGAAATGGAACCGGGCCTGGAAGATCAAGCTAATCGAACTTTCAAACCCGCTGTGGGAAGACCTCTACGAACAAATCATCTAAGGTCGTTGATGTTTGCCAGTCATCTCCCGTAACAAACCGTCATTCCCGCATCTCACTCGTCATAGGACTTACGCAGTTGGGCTATAGGGTTGCAACCCGGGGCATCCCAGGGGGTA
>VXOI01000126.1 GCA_009840175.1 Chloroflexota bacterium
GGACAGGGAGGCGTAGGGGTCCCAGTTGAGCTGCGCGTCGTAGTGGGTATGCAGGTCAACTGCGCCCGGGGCCACGATGCAGCCGCTGGCGTCCAGTTCCTTCGCGCCGCCACCGTTGATGCGCCCGCTGATCATCGCCACCCGGCCGTCCTTGATGGCCAAGTCGGCGCGGATTCGGGGGATGCCGGTGCCGTCAATCACGGTGCCGCCGCGAATTACGAGATCGTATTCTGGCATTTCATTTCCTCCCTTGCGTTTCGTGATATTTGCAGTACTGCGAGGGAGTTTACCACAGAGGACACGGAGATTTTGATTTCTCTGTGTCCTCTGTGTTCTCCTCGACGGTTGGCAAATGCCTGAGGTTAGCCTATCTGGTCGTAGCTGCGGAGGAGTTTGCCGGGCAGGGCGCCGGTACATTCGTTCTCCTGGAAGGTGACCGTGCCGTTTACCAGGATGTAGCGGATGCCGGTGGGCATCTGGACCAGCCGCTTCTCCCCGCCAGGGAAGTCGGTGGCGAACTGGGGCTTGTCGTAGAGCAGGCCCAGCTCGTCCATGTTGTAAATCATGATGTCGGCGAAGTCGCCAACGCGCAGGGTGCCGCGGTTCTTCATGTCGGAGAACCAGGCCGGAAACGCGCTCATCTTCTGGTGGGCCTGCTCGAGGCTCATCAGGTTTTCCTCGCGGATCCAGTGGCCCAGGAAGTAGACCGGCCAGATGCTGTTGACGAGGAAGCGGGTGTGCGCGCCGCCGTCGGACACCGAGATGTGGGCGTATTCGCTGGAGATCACTCTTCCCATCTGGTCGAGGGCGGTGGCGCCTGCGGGATGGGCGAATTCGGTTTCCAGGTCTTCGTCCAGTGCCAGGTCGAGGAACACGTCGAGTCCGTCCTTGCCCTCGGCCTCGGCGATGTCAGCGATGCTCAGGCCCTCGTACTTCAGGTTGCGCTCATGGACAACCTCAACCACCTGCACCTGCTTCCAGTCGGTGCGAGGGTGCGGACGCTCGATGACATCCCGCTTCATGCCGACGCGGATTCCATCCTCGGAGAGCTTGGCGATGCGCTCCTCCTTGGTGCCAACCAGCGGCTGTACCCAGGTGGGCATATAGTCGAAGAGGTTGTACTCAGACAGCTTGAACTCGGAGATCAGCGGGACAGCCAGTTCCTGGGAGACGATGGGCAATCCCTCGGCTCGCATGGAGTCCAGCCAAGTGTAGCTGTCGGGATCGTTGCCCAGGGCCACGTGCAGCGGGCGGCCGCTCATCCGCACCATCTCGGCCAGCATATCACGCTGCCCGGCCTGGTCGTCGGAGATGCCGATGGTCCAGCCGAGATGCCCCACGCCGAACTGGGACAGCACTTGGGACAGCGCAAGGAACTCTTCGCGGGAGGCCACATGGCTGGGCAGCCAGCTTCCGTCCTCGGGACGGTCTTCCAGATTCTTGTCGGCGGACAGACCGAAAGCCCCGGCCTGCATGGCTTCGTGGAGAATCTGCTTCATCTGGTTGAGTTCGCCCTCTGTTACAGAAGTGCGCTCGCGGGCCGGGATCATGCCCAGCACGTAGCCGCGAAGGGGGGAGAAGGGCACCAGGCAGCCCACGTTGACGCCGAGGCCCTGTTTATCGAGGCTGTCCATGTATTCCGGAAAGGTCTCCCAGTCCCAGCGCATTCCCTGTCGCATGGATTCCAGAGGGATGGCCTCGATGCGGTTCATCATCCGCATATTCAGGTCGCGGTCCTCCGGGCGAGTGGGGGCGAAGCCGAAGCCGCACTGTCCGACGGTCAGGGAAGTGACACCGAACTGGCCGGACAGGGAGGCGTAGGGGTCCCAGTTGAGCTGTGCGTCGTAGTGGGTGTGAAGGTCAACTGCGCCCGGGGCCACGATGCAGCCACTGGCGTCCAGTTCCTTTGCGCCGCCAGCGTTGATGCGCCCGCTGATCATTGCGACGCGGCCGTCCTTGATGGCCAGGTCGCCGCGGAACCGGGGAATGCCGGTGCCGTCAACCACGGTGCCGCCGCGGATTACAACGTCAAACTCTGGCATACCATCTCCTCCTCTATTGTTTCCAGTATGTATTGAATGCTGCCGAAAAGTTTACCATAGAGCGCAGTACCATTACAGGAAACTACGATATTCGTTGAACTATAAGCGCTGATTGACGCAATGTTACACTGGAGGTCGGCCACGCCGGGGGCGGTGCAGTTCCTCCAATGCAGCGCCAACCCGGAGGATAGTGGCTTCTTCAAAGTGACGTCCCACTATCTGCACACCGATGGGCAGCCCGCCATCGCTCAGTCCGAAGGGGACGGAGAGGGCGGGTGAGCCGGTGAGATCGAAGGGGACGGTGCAGGTCAGAGCGTGGCGGGCCGGAGCGGTTTCACTTCCAATTTCGTGACGGCGCGTGTCGTGGGGATGTGCGACCATTGGCCCGGTGGGGAGCAGGAGCACGTCGTAGTCGTTGAACAGCTTGATGGTGGCGGCTCGCAGTTGCTCCACCTGGTCCATGGCTTCCAAGTACTCTTCGTAGCTGGGGCCGGGGATGTTCAAGCGGCGCTGCATGGAAAGAGCCAGCATATCCTTGCGGCCTTCGATGATGGGATCCAGGTAGACGTTGCCTTCGGCGGCGAAGATGCGGGCGGAAATCTGCTGGCCCGACATTTTCTCCCAGCCGTCAAGGTTGACTGGCTCTACGGAGCAGCCCAACTCGCCCAGCGCGGCGGCAGCGGAAGCCACGGTGTCCTGCACCTGCCGCTCGACGGGGGCGAAGGGGCCTTCGGGGCACCAGCCGACGCGCAAGCCAGCCGGTTGCGCAAGCTCGGAAACGTCCGGCAACGGCACGGGCAGGGCGTAGTGGTCAGCGCCGTCGGGACCGGCCATGATGCTCAGGGCCAGGGCAGCATCGCCCACGCTGCGGACGATGGGGCCAACGTGCATGAAGCGCAGCAGGGCTTCGGGCCAGTGGCCGGTGAGGGGAATGCGCCCGTGGGTGGCCTTGAGGCCGACGATGCCGCAGTAGTTGGCAGGCTCGCGGATGGAGCCGCCCACGTCGCTGCCGATGCCCAGCGGGGACATACCGGACGCGACGGCAGCGGCCTCTCCACCGCTGGAACCGCCGGGGGTGCGGCCAATCATCCACGGGTTCTCGGTGCGTCCGTAGACCAGGTTGTCGGTCTCCCACCAGAGAGCGAACTCGGGCATATTGGACTTGGCGATGAAGATCCCACCGGCGTCCTTTAGGCGAGTGACCACCGTGGCGTCGGCGTCGGGGATGTGGTCCTCGAACAGCCGTGAGCCGCGGGTGGTGACTACGCCCGCCGTGTCCACGCAGTCCTTGACGGTGAAGGGGACGCCATGCAGCGGGCCCCAGAACTCGCCACGCATGGCGGCGGCCTCGGCCTCCCGCGCTCGCTCCATCACACCATCGGGAAAGGCGATGAGGGCGTTCAGCTTGGGGTTGACTGACTCGATGCGGTCCAGGTGGGCTTGGGCGATCTCTACGGGAGACAGGGAACGGTCGCGGATGCGTTGGGCCAGCGTGGCGGCGGCGGCGTAGATGATGTCTTCGCTCATTGTGGCCTCCGGTTCTTTGCTATTGTTACGAGCGTCTCGTCCGGCGTTTTCACCCTAGCCCTCTCCCTTGAGGGAGAGGGGATTTTTCACCTAGTGTATTGCGGCGGCGGGTGCAGCAGCACGTTCGTTGACCAGCTTGCCTTCGTGGAAGCGGGAGAGGGCGAAGGGTTTGATGATGTCGGGGGTCTGGCCGGTGGCAATGAGGCTGGCGATGTTCTTGCCAGCGGCGGGCGCGGCCTTGAAGCCCCAGCTGCCCCAGCCGCAGGATATGATGAAGCCGTCCAAGCCGTCCACTGCGCCCATGATGGGCGCGTAGTCGGGACTCATGTCGCACAGACCGGCCCACTGGCGCAGCACCTTCACCTGGGACAAGCAGGGGAACATTTCCAGAGTATGCCCGGCCAGTTGCTCCATGGGCAGCAAGGAAGAGCGCATACTGTAGGACGGGTAGGGGTCAACTCCACCGCCGATAACGACTTCGCCCCGGTCGGTCTGGTAAACGTAGGCGTGCAGGTTGGCCGAGGAAATGGTCTTGTCGAGGAAGGGCTTGAGGGGCTCGGTAACCATCGCCTGCAAGGGGTGAGTGGTGATGGGCAATGACACCCCGGCGAGGCGGGCCACATCGCTACTCCATCCGGCGGTGGCATTCAGAACTACCTCGGCATGAATGGTACGCCCCCACCCTGATCCTCCCCCGGAGGGAGAGGGAACTTTTACCTCGACGCCGGTGACGCGGCCATTGACGGAGTCTATGGCGGTGACCTCAGTGAAGGGGTGCAGCTCAGCGCCACCCTGGTCGGCGCCGCGGCCGAATCCCCAGACCACCGCATCATGCCTTATCACGCCGCAGGGTGGATGGTACAGGGCGCCGATGATGGGGTAGGGCAGGCCCTCCCGCAGGCTCATGGCGGGGACAAGCTGCTTGATCTCCGCCGGGCCGACCATCCGACTGTCCACGCCCAGGATGCGGTTGAATTCGGTGCGCATCCGCAGGGCGTAGAGGGCGGCGTCGGTATGGCCCAAGTCAAGCCGCCCCATCTGGTTGAAAAGCAGGTTGAAGTTGAGTTCCTTCGCCAGTCCCTCGTACAGCTTGACGCTCTCGTCGAAGAAGGGGATGCCCTCGACGGTGAGGTAGTTGGAACGGATGATGGCGGTGGTGCGGGCGCTGGCTCCCCCGCCGAGGTAGCCCTTGTCGAGGACGGCGATGTCCTTCACGCCCTGCTTGGTCAGGTAGTAGGCAGTAGACAGGCCGTGCACGCCGCCGCCGATGATGACCACGCGGTAGCGGTCTTTCAGGGGGCGTGCCTGCCACATACGGTTCTTGCGGAACAATTGGAACACTGTTTGGCCTTGCCAGAATGATTAACCACAGAGAACACAGAGAGCACAGAGGATTTAATCCATTACCAGCCTCTGGATACCGTTCTTGAGAACTCTGACATTGAAGTTGATTAGAAGACCAAGAGTCAAACCAGATAGTTTCAAGTATGACAGCAGTTGGGCTTTGTGTAGTTGAGTCAGCGAATCCACTGCCTTTAGTTCGACGATAACCTGTCGTTCTACGAGTAAGTCAAGTCTGTATCCGATTTCCAAGGTTGCTTCCTTGTACTGGACGGGCAAAGCCTTTTGCCGTTCAACATTAAGCCCTCTATGCGACAGTTCGTATGCCAAACAAGCCTCATAAGCCGATTCCAAGAGACCCGGCCCCAATACGCGATGGACGTCGATAGCGGCGCCGATAATCTGGTCAGTAATTTGATTCAATTCCATCTCTGTGGTCTCTGTGCCCTCTGTGGTTAATTTAGCTTCTCAGCCCCAACAGAGCCTCGGTTCCTACGGGGCCGCCGCCGACTTCGTGGGCGGCTTCGATAAGGACTTGCCAGAGGTATTCGCCGAACTCGCGGCTGGCGTAGAGCTGGTACATGCCAATGTCGTCTACGTCGCGGCGCAGGAGCAGTCCCTGGACATCGGCGAAGCGGGATTGTATGCAGGCCAGGTCCGGCAGCGCGCGGGGAGATGTGTCTGTCTCGGTGATGCGGCTCATCATGTTTTGGGTGGCGGGTCCGACTATGGCAACTCCGCACAAGCCTGATGTCACATCTATGGCGTAGGCACAATTCGAAGGGCCGGAGTGGATCGCGTCTACGGCAAGGGGCGCTACTCCGGCGGGGGTCAGGACCAAGAATTCGTCTGGGGCCAGCCGGGCGGCCAGCAGTTTGCCGCCGCGTTTGAGGGGAGAGTCAGCTTCGCTGAACAAGCCTGTGGGCAAGTCCCCAGCTTGTGGGAAAAGACTGCTGACAGCTTGGGCTGCATCCCCTCCGACTACCCGCACTTTGCCTATCGGGCTTACGTCGGAGACTCCCACCGTTTCACGCAGCCGCGCAGCTTCCCGCGAAACGTCGCCGTAGTGGACGGGCAATTGCCAGCCGTCGGCGTCTGCCATCACGGCCCCCATGGCCAACTGGGCGTGATATATCGCGGTGCGCCTTTCAGGTGCAGTGGCAGCAGCCATCGTTCAGCTCCGCAGCCGGTGGCCTTCAGGGTCGTAGACCGGCTGGAAGGTTACCCTGGCTGCGACGGGGCACCCACCTATAAGCACTTCGATGGAAGCTCCTTCTACTGCCAGGCTCGGGGGGACGTAGGCCAGGCCGAACCCGGCGCCCAGAGTGGGGCTGATGCGGGCGCTGGTTACGCGACCAATGGGGCGTCCGCCACTGACGACCGGAGTGCCGTCCTCCGGGGCAGCCGCGACGGACAGAACGAAACCGACAAGACGTTGTTGCAGGCCGCGATCCGAGGCGACAGCCAGACCGCCCCTTCCAATAAAGTCGGGCTTGTCGAAGCGGACGGCCCAATCGGAGCCAACATCCATCGGCGTGGATATGGCATCGGTGTCCTGCCCGACGATGACGTGGCCCTTTTCCAGTCGGAGGACGCGCTGGGCCTCCAGACCAAAGGGGAAGATGCCGAACTCGCGGCCCGCCTTCATTATGGCGTTCCACATATATTCGCCGTACTCTGCGGGGAAGTGGACTTCCCAACCCGCCTCCCCCACGAATCCGATTCGCAGCAGGAGGCAGGGGACTCCGGCGACTTCGCCCTGGGCCGAGCGCATATACCGGAAGTTCCGGGTTGAAAGGTCAATGTCGGTGAGCTTGGCGAGGGTTTCGCGCGCCTTGGGGCCAGCAACGTTGACCGCGCCATAGGCGGCGGTTACGTTGACTACGTGGGCGCAGTTGACGGAACCGGCGTTCCACCAGTTGAACCATTCCTCAATGACATCCGCGTTGCCTGATGTGGTGGTGACGAAGTAGTGGTCTTCCGCCAAGCGGGTGACGGTGCCGTCGTCCAGGATGACACCGCTGTCGGAGGTCATCAGGCCGTAGCGAATGCGGCCCACGGGCAGGTCGGAGAAGCGGTGGGTATAGAGGCGGTCCAGCAATGGCCCGGCGTCTGCACCAACCACTTCCAGCTTTCCGAGGGTGCCGACGTCTATGATACCCACGCGCTCACGCACGGCGACGCATTCGTCGGCCGGGGAGCCGTAGTTGTGGGGCCGCCACCACGGGCCGGACTCGACCATTGTTGCGCCCAGATCACGGTGTATCCGGTCCATCGGCGACCGCTTCATGGGCATCAGTTCGCGTCCGGCCAGTACAGACAAAGACACAGGCTGGAACGGCGGGCGCGAGGTGGTGTATATGTCCGCTGTCGCGCCTTCCTGCTGAGGCCCGGCGCGTGCGGCGCAGATGCTGGCGAGGGCGCGTCCACACATTTTGCCCTGACAGGGACCCATCGTTACCGTGCTGTATCGCTTCAGCGTCTGAACGTCGGCAAAACCTTCGTCTATGGCCTGCTCGATGTCGTGGGCAGAAACGTCCTCGCAGAAGCAGACATAGCTGCGAGAGTTCTTCCCGGCTGGCATAGAAGGTGGCTGCACGTCCATGCTCAGGGCGGTGTCTCCGGCCAGCGTCACTCCCGGTTGGGACGGGCCCATTTGATGGAGCAGCGCGTCTACCGGTTGGAACTCTCCTGACATACAGAGCAAATCGCAACGAATCCGGCGGGCCTCATTCGGGTTGCCGTTGGGAGAAACGATGGCTGCCTTGACCCTTCCCCGGCCAAGAGCTTTGACTACGCGGTGGCCGGTGAGGACGGTTACGCCGCGGGCGCGCACCGTGTCTACCGCATCGCTCTCGGTTTTGGAGGCGTCCACCACGGCAGCTACGCGGACTCCGGCGTCCAGCAGTTGCAGAGCGGTTTCGTAGCCCTCCGGCGTCTCAGTCGCCACTACCGCCTCGCGCCCGGGGCGGACGCCGTACAGCGCCACGAGACGCCGGGTCGCCGAAGCGAGCATTATGCCGGGAAGGTCATTGTTCTCGAAGAGCAACGGCGATTCCTGCGCTCCGGCGGCAAGGACTACGTGCCTGGCTCGCAGGCGAACCAGCCCATCATCGGTGAGAACGGCCAGCAGGTTGTCTTGGTACAGGCCGAAGACCGTGGCGTTGCTTAGCGTCTCTATGTTTGGCGATTGGGCGACCCGTCCCGCGAGATGGCTGGCAGTTTCCACCCCGGACCGGCGGCTGTAACGCAGGTGGCCGCCGAGGGCTGGCTGGTCGTCAACCAGGATTACGCTGTCCCCCATCCCGGCAGACGAAAGGGCCGCTGACATTCCGGCGGGGCCACCGCCGACCACGGCAACGTCGGCGTGGAGGTTGCGGCTGCTGTATTCGGTTTGGTGGGTGGCGTTGATGTCTATGCTGCCCAGGCCGCCGACGCGTCGGATGAGCCGCCTGGCCAGCAGCCAAAGGGCCTTGGGGCGGTGCAGAGCCTTGTAGTAGAAGCCAACAGGCATCAGCCAGTGCAGCTTGTCCAGCAGCGACAGCAGGTCGAATCCCAGCGACGGCCAGGCGTTCTGGCTCCGCACCCGCAGTCCCGGCTCAACAAGGCGAGTGCAGGCGCGGACGTTAGGCTCATCGCCGACGGTGACCAGGCAGTTGGGGCAGTTGCCGGAGCAGCAGAGCAGACCCCGTGGCCGGTGGTACTTGAAGCTGCGGCTGAAGACGCGAGTGCCTTGGGCGTAAAGGGCGGAAGCCACCGTATCGCCTTGAAAACCCCGGACGCGACCTCCATCGAACTCGAATTCAACCGGGACGGAGCGGTCAATCGCTTCACCGGATTGGGGTTCGAGGCGGGAATGGTTGCTGCTCGGCATGGGTCTGCCTTTACGACGGGATCAGGGTAGGAGGTCTAGGTCTCAGCGGCGGGCGGTTGTTGGCCGGGCCAGAAGGTTGTCTGGACGGTGTTGCTGGTGGTGTCCCGGAGGGCGTAAAACCAGCGGCGGCAGCCGTAGCGGTGGTTCCACCATTCCTGCTGTACCCCGGCGGCGTTGGGACGGAAGTAGAAGTAGTGGCTCCACTCGCCCTCGGCAGCGCCGGGAGTTGGGCGCGAAACAACCTCCCCGCCGAAGCGGAACTCGTTGACGCCGCGCTCCCCGCAGTTGGGGCAGTTCAAGAGGAAGGACACTTGTGCCTATTCTCGGGTTCTCAGGCTAGAACAGGGTGAGGTAGCGGTCGATTTCCCAGGGGGTTACCTGGCGGTGATACTCGCGCCATTCGGCCTCTTTCAGCTCAGCGAACTCGTCGTAGATTACGCCCAGGGAGTCTCGCACTATCGTGTCGGCTTTGAGTTCTGCAAGGGACTCGGCGAGGGACTGGGGGAGCATCCGCACGCCGCGGCGACGGATTTCGTCCAGGCCGAGGTCGTAGAGGTTCCCGAGGTTGGGTTCGCCGGGGTCGAGCCGGCGGCGGACGCCGTCGAGTCCGGCGGACAGGTACGCCCCGAAGGCCAGGTAGGGGTTGCAGGCGGCGGACATGGTGCGGTCTTCCAGGTGCCCGGGGCCAGCGGTGCGTATCATCTGCGTGCGGTTGTTGTCGCCGTAGGAGACGAAGGCAGGCGTCCACAGGAAGCCGGAGGAGCTGCCCATCAACGCCGGGCCTACCTGGAGACGCTTGTAGCAGTTGACGGTGGGCGACATTACGGAGCAGAGGGCCGGGGCGTGGGCGAAGACGCCGCCGATGAAGTGATAGGCCATCTGCGACAGGCCCAGGCCGCGGCGGTCGTCTTCGTCGAGGAACAGGTTTTCGCCGGTCTCGGAGTCGGCTATGTGGTAGTGGATGTGGCCGCCGCTGCCGGTGCGGTCGGTGAAGGGCTTGGCCATGTGGGTGGCGATGGCCCCGTGCCTCTGGGCGTACTGGCTGGTCATCATCTTGAAGAAGGTGTAGCGGTCGGCGGTGGTCAGGGCGTCGGAGTAGTGGAAGTTGATTTCGTACTGCCCGTTGGCGTCCTCATGGTCGGACTGGTAGGCGTCCCACCCGATGCGGCGCATGGCGTCCATCATGTCGCGCAGGTAGCCCATCACGTTGGCGATGCCCTTGAAGTCGTAGCAGGGCTTGCGCAGGCTGTCTATGTCGCTGGGGTCATAGACCTGGATGGAGCCGTCCGCGTTTCTGGTGACCAGAAAATGCTCCGGCTCGATGCCGACATTGAAGACATAGCCCTCGGCCCTCGCGCTGTTCAGCACCGACTTGAAATGCTGCCGCGGGCAGTAGGGGTGCGGCTCGCCGTCCACGAACAGGTCGCTGGCGAAGCGGGCCAGCCCGTCGTCCCACGGTATGGGAGTGTAGGAGTCGAGGTCAATGCGGGCCAGCATATCGTGGGAGTGCGGCCCCTGGCCCATGCCGGGCAGGGCCGCGCCGGCGAAACCGGCCCCTTCGTCCAGCACGTCCTCGAAGTGCTCCACCGGAACCATCTTGACCTTGGGCGAGCCGTTGAGGTCCACGAACTGCGCCAGCAGGAAGCGGACGCCGTCATCCTTCATGCGCTGGGCGATTTCTTCACGGGTGGTCATTGCCTGCACTCCTGCGTATTACGAGTGAAGAGTTGCCTGGCTACCAGCCGAAGACCTTGTTGGTGCCCACCAGTGGGACGCGGGCCATGGCGGAGGCTTCGAGGGTGAGGGCGGCCAGGTCCTCCGGTTCCAGGCTGTGGACGTCGCCCTTGCCGAGAGAGCGGGTTAGCAGGGTCATTTCCATGGTCATAGAGTTGATGAAGTTGGCGACCCGTTCCGCGCCTTCGTCGGGGTCGAGGCGCTGCATCAGCACCGGGTCCTGAGTGGCGATGCCAACGGGACACTTGCCGGTTTGGCAGAAGCGGCAGTATCCGGCAGGGACGCCGACCTCTTCTTCGAAGTTGCTTTCCGGGATCTCCTTGTTGCAGTTGAGGGCGATGAGAGCGCCGATGCCAATGGCGACGGCGTCCGCGCCGAGGGCCAGGGCCTTGGCGGCGTCGGCGCCGCTGCGGATGCCGCCAGAGGCGATGAGGCTGACCTTACCGTACAGCCCCAGCTCGCGCAGGGCCTCGCGGGCCATAACGATGGCCGGCACAGTGGGGATTCCGCTGTGTTCCAGCAGCACCTCGGCGGACGCGCCGGTTCCGGCCAGCATACTGTCTATTACGATGGCGTCGGCCCCGGCCTTGGCCGCCAGCTTCACGTCGTCGTCCACCCGGCAGGCGCCCAGCTTGACGTGGACGGGGACGCGCCAGTCGGTGGCCTCGCGGAGCTGCTCGATCTTGACCGCCAGGTCGTCGGGGCCGAGCCAGTCGGGGTGACGGGCCGGGCTGCGCTGGTCTATACCCAGGGGCAGATCGCGCATCTCGGCCACGTCGTCCTGCACCTTGACGCCCATGAGCATTCCGCCGGTGCCGGGCTTGGCTCCCTGCCCCACCACGATCTCGATGGCCTGGGCCTCGGCCAGGTGATGGGGGTTGAACCCGTAGCGGCTGGGCAGCACCTGGTAGATGAGCCTGTCCGCCACCGCGCGCTCGCCGGGCAGCATACCGCCGTCGCCGGTGGTGCTGGCGGAGCCGACCATGGCGGCGGCCTTTCCCAGCGCCACCTTGGCATTGGCTGACAGCGCGCCGTAGCTCATGCCGCTGATGTAGATAGGGGTCTCAAGAATTAGCGGGTTTTCGGCGTGGCGGGCGCCGATGACGGTGCGCGTCTCGCAGCGCTCCTTGTAGCCCTCGAGGGGGAAGCGGGTCAGCCCGGTGGAGAGGAAGGTGAGGTCATCGAAGTGGGTGACCTTCTGGAAGGAGGAGAAGCCGCGGATGCGGTAGCGGCCCAGCTCGGCCTTGGCGTGGATGTCGTCCATTATCCAGGGAGACCATATCTGACTGCTGCCCATTACCATAAGTGTTATGTCTCCCTCATCATACAACGGTTTTCGCCTTTGATACGCCCCCACCCTGACCCTCCCCCGGAGAGAGAGGGGATTTTGCGGCCTTTGTCTTACAACGCTGACTTTTCCAGGCGCTCCAGGGAGTCGTAGTTGTAGAAGCGCTTGGCCGACACTACCTTGGTGAAGGTGCGCTTGTCGGTTATGCCCTGGGCTTCGAGGACTGTCAGGATGTCTATCAGTTCGTCTTCGCTGATTTCCTCGGTGGTGGCGTCTGCGCCCAGGGAGGCTATATCGCCAGCGACGTAGATCGCGCCCTCGTACATGGAATCGCCCACGGCTTCCCCGGCGTCGCCGCAGATGATGATGCGGCCCTTCTGCATCATGAAGCCGGTGAGGAATCCGGCGTTGCCACCGATGACCAGCGTGCCGCCCTTCATGGATATGCCGGCCCTGGCTCCTGCGTCGCCGCCGATGACCAGCTCGCCGCCGCGCATGGTAGAGCCTGCGGAGGCCCCGGCGTCCTTGGTTACAGTGATTTTGCCGCTCATCAGGTTGTCGCCGACGGCCCAGCCCGCGTTGCCTTCAATGACTATTTCCGGCCCGTCCAGCAGGCTGGCGGCGTAGTAGCCGACGCTGCCCTCGAAACGGATGGCGCAGTCCTCGAAGATTCCGACGGCGAGGTTGTGCCGGGCGTTGGGGTTGAGAACAGTTATCTCGGCGCCCGGGGCGGCCAGTTCCTTGAGCCGAGTGTTCAGCGCACGGGTATCGAGGTTGGCGGCGTCTATAGTAACCAGGTCATGACCTCGCTTTTCTGCGGCTCCGCCCGGTCTATCTCTTGGTCGAAGACACCGCGCAGAGCGATTTCCTCGGAGGCGATGGCGATAACGTCGTCGGTTTCCATGGTGACCAGCGGCTTGGCCGACCATTGGTCCTTGGCGTAGCCCAGGCCGTCTCGGGTGGCCACGAGGTAGGTGAAGGTGCCGTCCAGGTCATCCAGAGAAGCACGCAGGGCGTCGTCCAGCCCTTCGCCCTGGGCCAGCTTGTCGGCCAGGTAGACGGCAATCAGTTCGGAGTCGTTGCCGGTCTGGAAGTGGTGGCCCTGGTCCTCGTACATCCGGCGTAGCTTGTGGTAGTTGGTCAACTGGCCGTTGTGGACCACGGAAACGTCGGGGAAGGGGTAGGCCCAGAAGGGATGGGCGTGATTCACGTCAACCCGGCTCTCGGTGGCCATGCGCACATGCCCGATGCCGTGGGTGCCGCAGATTGCGCCGATGTCGTGGCGCTGGTCCATGGCGACCGGGGTGCCAACATCCTTGATGACTTCAGACGTGCGGCCAATGCTGTGGAGGGCGACGCCGGGTGTGTCCAGCAGGTCAGCAGCCAGTTCCGAAGGCTCGCCTTCATAGTTCACTGCAAGCCGGAGGAATTGCCCAGTATGGCGGCTGGAGCAAACAACGCCGCCGACGCGGCGCACGGTGTCTTCGGCGCGGGCCAGCACGTCCTCGGCCTCGCGGGGGCTGTCGGTCCAGATACGCACTATGAAGTCGCCTTCGGGCTGTTCGCCGACGATGGTCACGCCGCTGGAGTCGCGTCCCCGATGGGTCATGGGTTCCAGCATACGGATGAGCTGGTCGCCTATGGCGGGCAAACTGCCGCCGATGGTCTGGTTCTTGTGAAGGATGCCGCTAACGCCGCACATAAGGAGCCTGCTTCCTGCCCGCTTGAATTGTCGGCAGTGTAGCCAAGCGCGGCGGATTGCGTCAAGGGCGGGAACTGTGGAAGAGATCTAACGCTGTCGGTCGGGGACGTACTCGGCGAGAGCGGCGAGGGAGTCTCGGGCCTCGCCCTGAGGGAGAATTTCCAGCTCGGCGCAGGCGCGGTTGCAGTAGTTACGAACCACGTCGCGGCTGTCCTGCATGATACTGGAATCGTTGATCATATCCAGAACTCGTTGCAGCTTGTCCGGGTTGTCCTTGTCCCGGAAGAAGGCGGCTACCGGGTTGTCTTCGGGGTAACGCTCCATCAGAAGGATAGTCGGGAGGGTCAACACCCCGTTGCGCAGGTCAGAACCCACTGGCTTGCCCATGTTGGACTCCTCGCCCTCGAAGTCCAGAAGGTCATCGCCTATCTGGAAGGCCATACCTATGTTATAGGCATAGCGCTTCATGGCCTGCACTTCCTCCTCCGGGGCGCCGGCCAGCACTGCGCCCGACTCGCCGGCGGTGCAGAAGAGGGAGGCCGTCTTGCGATAGATGCGGTCGTCATACAGGTGGCGGGCTTGGTTGGGGTCGTATGCTCCGAAATACTCGATGAGTTCGCCGCTGGCCAGCTCCATAATAGTCTCGGAGAAGCGACGCATGATGCGCAGGCTTTCGGTGTCGCAGACGAAGGTGGCCGATGTGGCGAACACATAGTCACCGAAAAGCACCGAGACGTGATGACCCCACACGTTGCTGACGGTGGCCCGGCCGCGGCGGGTTGAGGAATCGTCCACCGTGTCGTCGTGGATGAGAGTGGCAAGATGCAGCAACTCTACCGCGCTGGCCATCAGCACCAGCTTGTCGGAGTCGTGGGGGTAGGAGTGGGAGGCCAGCAGCGTCAGGGCCGGGCGTATTCGCTTGCCGCCGGTCTCGGCAACGTAGTCCAGCAGGGGGCGCAAATCTTCGGTGGCGGTGGTGGCCTCACTGGCCAGGCCCTTCAGCTTGGCCTCTACCCGTTCCAGTTCCGCCTGCACTGGGGCGTAGATGGCGGCGGTGCGTTCATCCTGTCCGTAAAGCATCGGCGTTCCTTCTGCAAGTTCAGGACAGGGACTGTCAGCCGGTTCCGACGCCCAGCCGGGCGACTTCCTCATCCACCACATCCGGCTCCAGCTTAGTGTATAGCGGCGCGGGACGGCGCAACTCCTTACCGCCTGCCACGGATGCTATGGCTGCATTGTAGTCCCAGCCGCAATCCTCTACCTGTCCGTCCTGCCCGAGGAACTCGTGGAGCCTCTGGGAGCTGAAGGGCATGAAGGGATGGAGCAGGGTCTTCAGGCAACTGATGACGGCGATGGCGACCCACAGACTGGTGGCAGCGACCTCGCGATCTTCGCGGATAGCCCGCCAAGGGGCCTTGGCATCCAGATAGCGGTTCGCTTCCTGCGCCAGGGCGAAAACGCGGGATATAGCCGCCTTGAAACGGCAGGCGTCCAGGCTGATGGCCACCTCGTCCATCGCGGCACTGGCCGAGTCGAGAATGGACCGGTCGGCGTCATCCAACTCGCCGGGAGTGGGAATTCGGCCATCGAAGTTGCGGTAGGCGAAGGTCAGCACACGGTTGACCAGGTTGCCGTAGGTGGCGACCAGTTCCTCATTGTTGCGGCGGACGAACTCGCCCCACGAGAAGTCGGCGTCGGCGGACTCGGGCATATTGACCGACAACAGGTAGCGCAGCGGGTCGGGGTCATAGCGTTCCAGGTAGTCGGGAACCCAGACGGCCCAGTTCTGGCTGGTGGAAAACTTCTGATTCTCCAGGCTCAGGAACTCGTTGGCCGGTACGTCGTAAGGCAGGTTCAGCCCGTTGCCGTATCCCATCAGCATGGCGGGCCAGATGATGCTGTGGAAGGGGATATTGTCCTTGCCTATGAAGTAGTAGGCGCGGCTATCCGGGTCTTTCCAGAAGTCCTGCCAACTGTCCGGCTCTCCGTGAATCTGCGCCCACTCAACCGCCGCCGATAAGTACCCGATGACAGCCTCGAACCAGACGTAGATTTTCTTGTCCTCATAGCCTTCCAGCGGAATGGAAACCCCCCAGTCAAGGTCACGAGAAATGGCCCGGTCGTGCAGGCCGTCTTCCAGGAAGCGGCGGGTGAAATTCAGCACGTTGGCTCGCCAATGGGACTGCTTGGCGACCCACTCCAGCAACGGCTCCTGGAAGGCCGAAAGGCGAAGGAAGAAATGCTCGGACTCGCGGAACTCAGGCGAGTCGCCGCTGAGGGCGCAGCGCGGCTCCAGCAGGTCGCGGGGATCGAGGGTTCGGCCGCAGGCATCGCACTGGTCGCCCCGGGCCCTGGTGTTGGCGCAGTAGGGGCAGACGCCTTCCACGTACCGGTCGGGCAGGAAGCGGCGGCATCGCTCGCAGTAGGCCAGGAGCTGGTTGTCGGTGTAAATGTAACCCTTATCCAGCAGCGTCTTGAATATATCGTGAGTAACGGCCTCGTGGTTGCCGGTGTTGGTGTGAGTGAACAGGTCGAAGGATATGCCCAACTTTTCCCACGACTCCAGGAACAGGGCGTGATAGCGGTCCACGACTTCAGCCGGAGTAACCCCTTCCTGGTCGGCGCGAATGGTTATCGGGGTGCCGTGGGTATCGCTCCCCGACACCATCAGCACACGGTTTCCCTTGAGACGGTGATAGCGGGCGAATATGTCGGCTGAAAGGTAGCAGCCTGCCACATGGCCCAAGTGCAGAGGGCCGTTGGCATAGGGCCAGGCTACGGCGACAAGAATGCGCTCAGTCACGGGGCAAGTCCATATCGCCCGAAGGCGTGGAGGATGGGAAACAGCGAAATACCGGAGTATCTTGGGATAAGCATTTTAGCATAAGGGGATGTCATAATGTTTGGGAGAAACTGGCGATTTTAGTTCTTTATCGGATAGCCGTTCCCCGGGGAAGGAATAGAAATACGTACCCACAATGAGCTTCACGGAGGAAGCATGGAAGCCGTAAAGAAGCTGTTCGGGGGCTACTTGATAGGCGTCGCCATGGTGGTGGCTGTGTGGTTCATCATCAATTCGTTCTTCGCCGACTCTTTCAACACGCTGAACGTCTGGTACACGCTGGACGTCTTGATGGTTATCGGTCTGGCGATAGCGCTCATATTCAATTACGCCCGAAAGCGGGAAGAGGAGCGTGGACGCGAGCCGGTCGAGGCAGTCAGCCGCCGGCATTTGGAAGTGAACACGGCCTTCTACCTGACCGCAGGCATTACGATTCTGTTTCTGCACAACTGGTTCTCGTTGCTGGCCAACGGTTCGGACAGCCTGGAAGGCAACCACCAAGCCTGGGTCATCTGGGCGGTGGTGGACACCCTGCTGCCGTTGGTCCTGGGCGTAACCGGGTGCGCCATGTGGCGGGATGCAGCGGGGGAATGAGACGCAGAGCCACGCCGTCAGTCACGGAGTGATATCAAGGCGCTGTCGAGGTCTGCGTATGGTAAAATTGCAACAAATTCCATGGAGCCGGGCGCAATGGGTTTCGTTCACGTCAACATTAGGCTGTCAAATCCGTCAGAACCCGACAGGGCCGAGGAAGTCAACGTTCTGGTGGATACCGGCGCTACCCTCAGCGTCTTCCCGTCCGGTTTATTGGACCGTTTGGGAATCCAGCGGACTGGGCAGCGGAGGCTACGAGGTTTTGGGGGCGTCATTATGCGGGCCACGGGAACGGTCAATTTGACCTATGGTGGCGAAGTCGCGGGGGTAACGGCAGTCTTCGGGGAAGACAGCGACCCTACGGTAATGGGTGTCACAGCCCTCGAATCGCTGGGGTTCAATGTGAATCCGGTAGCAGGCGGACTCGACCGTGTTGAAATGCTGATTTGATGCTTGTTCAACGGCAAATTGCTCGTTGACAGTTCCGACATCCCCTGATAAGATTTCTCTCACGAAATCCGCGATGAGCGGGAGTATTAGCGGTATCCTGCGCCAGAGAACCGGCGGTTGGTGTGAGCCGGTGGCAGAAGAGCCGTGAACTCGCCCGGGAGCGGCCCGCCTGATGGCTCCGAGTTGGTCGGGGAAGCAGGGCGCGGCGGGTGACACCGTTAAAGAGTCTTCAAAGAGTCCTGAATCAAGCGGCCGCGGATGGATATATCCCGTAGGCCGTTTTCGTCGGGAAAGAAGGGTGGTACCGCGGGTCCACACCCGTCCCTTCAGTTGGGGATGGGTGTTTTTTTATGCTCATTCTTCTTCCCTGATGCAGATTTAGACGCTTGTGGCTGCCAAATCGTCCCCAGGCAGGATGTATGAAACTTAGCGGCGCAGAAATTGTTTGCGAAAGCCTCCTGAAAGAGGAGGTTGATATCGTCTTCGGGTTGCCTGGAGGCGCGGTCCTGCCTCTATATGGAGCGATGGCCAAATACCCTGATTTGCGGCACGTGCTGGTGCGCCACGAGCAAGCGGCAGCCATGGCCGCGGACGGATACGCCCGCGCCACCGGACGGGTTGGCGTCTGCTCCGCCACCAGCGGCCCCGGCGCCACCAACCTGATTACCGGCATCGCCACCGCCCAGATGGACTCAGTGCCGATGGTGGCCATCACCGGACAGGTGCCGCGCGCTGCTATTGGGCGCGATGCATTCCAGGAAACCGATGTGACTGGCATCACGCTGCCCATCACCAAGCACAACTTCCTGGTGATGGAAGTCGAGGACGTTGCACCGGCTATCAAGGAAGCCTTCCACATCGCCCGAACCGGGCGGCCCGGCCCGGTGCTGGTGGACATTCCCAAAGACGTGCTCCAGGACCTGCGGACGGAGTTCGTCTGGCCCGAAAAGCCCAATCTCCCCGGTTATCATCCGCCCGGAGAGGCCCCCACGAATCAGGTTGCCCGTGCCGCCCAACTCATCAACCAGGCCAAGCGGCCGGTAATAATGGCCGGACACGGAGTGCTCATATCCCAGGCTTACAACGAACTGATCGAGTTGGCCGAAAAGTCGCAGATCCCGGTCATCACTACATTGCTGGGCATCGGCTCCATCCCCACCGACCACGTTCTCAACATGGGGATGCCGGGGATGCACGGAATGGCCTACAACAACCTGGCCATTGACCAGGCCGACCTGCTCATCGGCCTGGGAATGCGCTTCGACGACCGGGTCACCGGACGGCTGCGCGATTTCGCGCCCAACGCCCAGGTGATCCACGTAGACGTGGACGCCTCGGAACTGGACAAGAACGTAAAGGCCACAGTGCCGGTGGTGGGCGACCTCAAGAAGGTGCTGAACCAGTTGACTCCCCTGGTGCAGCCCAACGTGCATCTCGACTGGCACCGAAGGCTGGATGAACTCAAGGCGGAACACCCGTCGCTGCACATCCGTGAGTCGGAGGAGTTGCTGCCCCAGTACGTCCTGAACCGCCTCTCCGAGGTGGCTGGCGGCGACTGCATCGTGGTGACCGGCGTGGGCCAACACCAGATGTGGGCAGCGCAGCACTGCAAGTTCACGGAACCCAACACGCTCATCACCTCCGGCGGTCTCGGTTCCATGGGGTACGAAGTCCCGGCAGCACTGGGAGCGCGCATGGGTCGCCCTGACAAGACCGTGTGGTCGGTGGCCGGTGACGGCGGTTTCCAGATGACCATGTGCGATCTTGCCACTGCCGTCGAAAACAACGTGGACATCAAGTTCGCCATCCTCAACAACCAGAGCCTGGGGATGGTGAAGCAGATGCAGGACGTGTTCTACGACCGGGAATACTACGCCGTGGAGTATTCCGGCAACCCGGACTTTGTGAAGCTCGCCGCGGCCTACGGCATAGACGGCATGAGAGTCACTCGCAAGGAAGAGGTGGACGACGCCGTGCGCCACGCCATGGAGGTCTCGGGGCCGGTCATCATTGACTTCGTGGTGAAGGAAGATGAGCAGGTGTACCCGTGGATTCCCGCCGGTGAATCGGTGCACGAGATGATCGAAGAGCAGCCGGCCAGAGGAGGGCCGTACTAGGATGGTGCAGTCGGTCCAGCCGGAACAGCACACCATCATCGCCCTGGTGGAGGACAAGCCGGGGGTGCTGACCCGCATCGCCAGTATGTTCCGGCGGCGCGGGTTCAACATCGCCAGCCTGGCCGTAGGGCGAAGTGAGAAGCCGGGGCTTTCCCGCATGACCTTCGTGGTGGACGGAGACCTGCCCACGGTGCAACAGGTGACCCGCCAGCTAGACAAGCTCATAGACGTTATCGAGGTGTCCTACATCTCGACGCATCAGGTAGTGGCCCGTGAGTTGGCTCTTATCAAGGTGACTACCACGGCCAGCACCCGAGGCGAAATCATGCAGTTCGCAGAGCTGTTTGACGCCAACATCGTGGATGTCAGCCCTGCATCCATGGTCGTTGAAATCACAGGCAGCGAGCAGAAGGTCAACTCGCTGGAAGACCTGCTGCGCCCCTTCGGAATCACAGAGATGGTGCGCACCGGCCTGGTGGCCATGGTGCGAGGGCAGGAGAGCGGCATGGGAGCCGAGAACCTGGGCGTCCCCATCAGCGGCAACGGCATGATGCGAATGGACAGCGGGATATAGCAGAGGACCATCAGTCATTTCCTGTCTTTAGGGGCGGCCGGATGACGTCAGTCCCAAACCTGAAGCGGCAGTAAATGGCAGTACATGGCAGTGAAATCAGAATTTTCATTAAGGACGGAACACGCAACGATGGTAAACGTCTACTACGATCAGGACGCTGACTTGGGAATCATCCAAGACAAGACTATCGGCATCATCGGCTACGGCAGCCAAGGCCATGCCCACGCGCTGAACCTGAAGGATAACGGCCAGAACGTAGTGGTGGGCCTGTATCCAGGCAGTTCGTCCATCGCCGTGGCCGAGGCCGCGGGGCTACGAGTGGCTGACGTGCCCGAAGTAGCCAAGGAAGCCGACGTGATAATGATGGTCATTCCCGACCACGTTCAGGGCCGCATCTACCGGGAGCAGATCGAGCCCAACCTGAAGCCGGGCAGCGCCTTCATGGTCGCCCACGGCTTCAGCATCCATTACCGCGAGATCGTGCTTCCCGACAACATGGACGTGATGATGGTCGCGCCCAAAGCCCCCGGACACCGGATGCGCGAGCTGTTCGTCGAGGGCGTCGGCGTTCCCAGCCTGCTGGCCGTGCATCAGGACGCCACCGGCAATGCCCAGCAGATCGGTTTGGCCTACGCCAAGGGCATCGGCTGCACCGGCGCCGGGGTGCTGGAGACCACCATCAAGGACGAGACCGAAAGCGACCTGTTCGGCGAGCAGAGCATCCTCTGCGGCGGCGTAACCGCGCTGGTCAACGCTGCTTTCGAGACGCTGGTTGAGGCGGGATACCCGCAGGAAATCGCCTACTTCGAGTGCCTGCACGAGCTGAAGATGATCGTGGACCTGATGTACCAGGGCGGTCATAACTATATGCACTTCTCGGTCAGCGACACCGCTGAGTACGGCTCCCTCAGTCGCCGTGACCGCATCATTGACGAGCACGTCCGCGAGAATATGCGCGCCGTGCTGAAGGAAATCCAGGACGGCACCTTCGCCCGCGAGTGGATTGCCGAAAACGACGAGGGCCGCCCCCGCTTCGTGCCCATGCGCGACGCCGCGCAGAACGCCCCCATCGAAGGCATCGGCAAGCAGCTCCGCGCCATGATGCCCTGGATGGATCCGAAGTAATACTGCCAAACCCTTCTCCCTTTGGGAGAGGATGAAGGTGAGGGAAAATCTATGCAGCAGGAGACGTTGAGTGTAGTTCACCGTCGCACGCTGGTCCTGGCCGGGCTGGGTGTGGTGGACTACGTGACCCTGCCAACCCTTTCTGAGAGCCGCAGCTAACCCCCATCCCCTCTCCTCTTGGGAGAGGGTTAGGGTGAGGGCAAATCCTCGATAAACCACATTCAGAAAGGAAATTTGAGGTAAAGGAAGAGATGGCTAACGACAAAGTGCTTCTCCTGGACACCACCCTCCGCGACGGCGAGCAGTCGGCGGGCATCGGCATGACCGGCGCCGAGAAGATGGAAATCGCCCGGCAGCTCCAGCGGATGAACGTGGACATCATCGAGGCCGGTTTCGCCGCCAGCTCCCCCGGCGATTTCGAGGCAGTTTCCGCCATCGCCCGGGAGGTCAAGGGCCCCATCATCGCCTCGCTGGCCCGCGCCCATCCCAACGACGTTGACCAGGCCTGGCGCGCCGTGGAGCACTCCGAGCGGCCCCGCATCCACGTGTTCCTCTCCTCCTCGGAGATTCACCAGATGCACCAGCTCCGCAAGAACAGGGAAGAGGTCATGGAGATGGCCGTGACCATGGTGGAGCGGGCCAGAGGCTACTGCGAGGACGTCGAGTTCTCCCCCATGGACGCCACCCGCACCAACCCGGAGTACCTGTACCAGATGCTGGCCGAGGTCATCCGGGCCGGGGCCAGCACCATCAACATCGCCGACACCGTGGGCTATGCCATCCCGTCGGCCAACGGCTTCGCGCAGCTGCTCCGGGACATCCAGGCCAACGTGCCGGGCATCGAAAACGTGACCCTCAGCGTCCACTGCCACAACGACCTGGGGCTGGCCGTCGCCAACAGCCTGACCGCCATCGAGACCGGGGCGCGGCAGGTCGAGGGCTGCATCAACGGCATCGGCGAGCGGGCCGGCAACGCCTCGCTGGAAGAGATCATCATGGCCCTCGACACCCGCAAGGACCACTTCGGGGTGGACATCGGCATAGACACCACCCAGATTTACCCCTCCAGCCGCATGGTCAGCCGCATCTCCGGCATGGCGGTGCAGGCCAACAAGGCCGTGGTGGGCGAAAACGCCTTCCGCCACGCCTCCGGCATCCACCAAGACGGCGTGCTCAAAGACCGCTCCACCTACGAGGTGATGCAGCCGGAGCGTGTCGGCGTGCCGGGCAACAGCCTGGTGCTGGGCAAGCTCAGCGGCCGCGCCGGCCTACAGGCCCGCCTGGAAGCCTTGGGCTACAGCCTCTCGCGCGACGAAGTCTCCCGGGTGTTCGAGTCCTTCAAGGTACTGGCCGACCGCAAGCGCGAGGTCACTGACCGCGACCTGGAAATCCTCATGGACGAAGAATCGCGGGAAGCCACCGAGCCTATCAGCTACACCCTTGACCAGGTGCAGTTCAGCGGCGGCGACCATGGGATCGCCACGGCCACGGTACGGCTGATTGACCCCGAGGGCATACCGACCACCGACGCCGCCACCGGCAACGGCCCGGTCAACGCCATCTGCAACGCCATAGACCGCGCCATCGGCGTCGTCAACCGTCTGGTGGACTTCAACGTGCAGGCCGCCACAGAGGGCCGCGACTCCCTGGGCACGGTCACCATCCGCATCGAGAAGGACGGCAAGACCTACACTGGCCGCGGCGCCGACACCGACATCGTGGTAGCCAGCGCCAAGGCGTACCTCAGTGCCGTCAACCGCCAGCTCGCCTCCGACGAGTCCGCCAACGTCCCCGCCCTGGGTTCGACGCCGGACTAAGGCAGCGGCAGCTTTTCCCACGGAGAAACGCAGGGGCGCACCATCGTGCGCCCCTTTCCAGTTATAGCAGACCCATCTGAAAACCCGTGCTGGACGGGCTTCCTTTCCCATCAAGATGCACTGCCGGATAGCCCATGCCGCGTAGCTTGGCAGCCAGGTCAGGGAAACCGTAGACGGTATAGACCTGCCGGGGCTTGACGGTCTCCACGTAAGCCAACAGGTCGTTGTAGTCGGCGTGGTCGCTGAAGGGCAGGCTGGAGTCGGCGGGCCTGCGCCAGTGGTAGCGGCTGTCGGAGGCTGCCCAGCCCGTGAGTTCCATCGTGCGCTGGTAGCGGTAGCCGTTCAGCGCGCGGGAAGAGCGTCCGGGGGGGAAGAGGGCGACCGTTCCATCGGGCCAGTGGCCATTGAAGGGAGCAACTACCCCCGGGAAGTTGACGCCGCCCTCACGATAGGCTTCCACTGCCCGGTATATCCCTTCTTCCACTACAACCTCGAATCCTTCGCCCAACAGGTGGTGCAGCAACTCCTGCGCCTTGCCCAGACGCCATCCCAGCACTACGGGGCGCTCGCCGCGCTCCAGCCACGTCCGCAGCATCCGGGTGGCGGTAGCGAGGGTCTGATCCTGGGGCGGGAAAACGTAGTCTGGATGGCCGTAGGTGGACTCGATGACCAGCGTGTCGCACGCGATGGGCTGGAGCGGCTCGTTGGTAGGGCTGGGGAGGGTCTTGATGTCGCCGGTGTAGAGCAGACGCTCGCCGGTAGCCTTCGACACTACCAGCGTTTGCGCCGAACCCAGGCAGTGGCCCGCAGGGTACAGGGTGACCGTGTGAGTGGGTGTTTCCAGAGTCTCGCAGTAGGGCAGAGCTATCGGGTCGGATTTCTTGAGGTAGTCCCGGAGCAGCAGATGGGTGTTGGGGGTGACCACTGGACGACGGTGCCGCCCGGTATGGTCGGAGTGGGCGTGGGATATGATGCTGGACTCCCGCTTACGCCGCGAGTCGAGCCAGAGGTCGAGTGCGGGGACATACACGCCGCGGTCAAACACCACCTCCACTTTGTCCTGCTACTCCCTGCCGCCAGCGCTGACGCCGTCATATCCGTCTCGGAGGCCAGTATAACACCGCAGGCGGCGAGGGAACGCTTTCCGTGTAAGGGCATTAAGAGACTTTATATTGTTCCTTGTAGCTTGAGGGGTCGGATAACTGAATGTCGTCCCGGACAGGGACAACGATTGTCCGGCGCGACAGCGGGCTGATACTATATCCAGCGGGGCAATCCTGAGAAAAATCGGAGAGGGAAACAATGCCAAAATACCTGTTCCAAGCAAATTATACTCCCGAAGGGATGCAGGGCCTGTTGAAGGAAGGCGGCACCTCGCGGCGGCAGGTTTTCGAGGAAATGGCCAAAGAGCAGGGCGGTTCCTTGGAATCATTCTATTACGCCTTTGGCGGGGCCGACCTGTACATGACCTTCGACCTGCCCGACACGGCAACGGCTGCCGCCATTTCTCTGTCCATCGGAGCGGGCGGCGCCCTCAACATCACCACCGTTCAACTCATCACCCCCGAGGAGATAGATGCCGCGTGCGGCAAGACAGTAAGTTACCGCCTGCCGGGAGCTTAGCAGGGCCTTCCTAATCGCGCCCCGGCGAAGCGCCGTAGGGTTTTGTCCGCCGTTCTCTTGTTTGCGGGAACGGCGGATTCTTGTCAATGCCAACCCCTGTTGAGAGTCCCAGAAGGCCGGATAGTAGGTTATAATCGTTGCCGCGGCGGAGTGGCCGAACTGTGCCGTAATCCTAAGGAGTGTGGTTATGCCTGCAGAAGTTGGCGACGTAGCCCCAGATTTCAAGCTGCCATCTCCAGAGCATGGAGAGATAACCCTGAGCCAGTATCGTGGCGACAAGACGGTGGTGCTGTCGTTCCACGTCTTTGATTTCACCTCTGGTTGAACCAGCCAGGCCACCCTCTTCCGGCAAGCTCACGGCCGGTTCGAGGAGAACAATGCCCAGGTCCTGGGCATCAGTTGCGATACGGTACATTCCCACAAGGCGTGGAGCACCGCCATGGGCGGGCTGCCTTATCCGGAGCTTTCCGACTTCCACCCCAAAGGCCAGACCACCCAGGCATACGACCTTTGGAACGAGGAGCGCGGAGCGGGCAACCGGGCCATCATCATCGTAGACAAGGATGGCGTCGTAAGGTTCCGCGAGACTTACGTGCCGGGCCAGTTGCCCGACCCCAACGACATCATTGCCGAGGTTGCCAAGCTGAACGGCTAGGCGTCCCGGGTTGCTGTCCGGGTGAATTGCGAAGGGACTCTGTGATTTCAGAGTCCCTTTACCACGTTCGGAGGGGGGCGGACCCCAGCCCTCTGGATTCCTGTTCCCCGTTTTCACGGGGACAAGCTTCGCGGGAATGACGGGAGTTTCGGCGGCGGCAGGCGATGGCGTGGACTAGCCCGAGGTTATGTCCTGCACTATGTAGGTGAGAGTGCCCTTGGGCGTGGGGATGACTACTTCCTCCCCTATGGAGTGGTCAAGGAGGGCCTGTCCTACGGGGGACTGGATCGAGATGCGGCGGGACGCCACGTCGGCTTCACGAGCGTCAACAAGCGTGTACTCGACCACATCGCCGGAGTCCTTGTTCTTGACCTTCATCCTGGCGCCTACGGTGGAGCGGGTCAGGACGGCGTCGCCACCTTCGGGGAGAATCTGGGCGCTGGCGATGCTGGCTTCCAGTTCCCTGATCTGGGTTTCGATGCGGCCCTGCCTGTCCTTGGCCGCGTCAAGGGGGGCGTTCTCCCGGAAGTCCTTGTCGGCCATTGCCCGCCTGATTTCCTCGGTGACGCCGATACGCTCTGACTTGAGGTCTTCAACCTGCTGCAACAGACGGTCATATCCCTCTTGGGACAGGTAGGTACGGCCTTCCTCTACCTGCTTCGATGGGCGGGAAGCAGTGGCGCGGGCCGCTCCGCTGGCCTTGCTGCGAGGCGGGCGGAGGTGAGTGGCGAGGCGAATGGTAATCCATCCCTGGTCCTTCCAGTAATCCACGAAAGCCTTGACAGGCTGGAGCCGCTGCTGGGCGGAGTCAGCGCCGCTCTGACCGACTTCCCGGGCGTACTGCTCCATGTCGTGGGGGGTGAACCTTCCAACCTCCCGGTCTCCGCTCCACCGGACGAATCTCCGGAGTTCCTGATAGCCTTCCTTTGCGGTCTTCTTCGCCTTCTTGCTGGCCTCAAAGTGAGTGAGAGCTTCAGAGACTCTCGGAGTGGTATCGGTTGGCACGGGTCTACCTCCGCCTGATGTATGTGGGAGAAAGCCGGGCTAGTTGTTAGCTTCCAGGATCTTGGAATTCAAGCCCGGGAAGTTGGCCAGGTGAGACCGGCGTTCCTCCTTCAGGCGGTCGGCATATTCCTTTATCTGTTCATCGGTGTAGTAATTGCTCAGGTCGTACTTGGCGATGTCAAGCCCGTCCACTGAAACAGGCACTTCCGTGCCGAACAGCGGGTCCTCGCCCCATTCCACGGTGTTGCGCAGGATGCCGCGAATCATGGCTGACATTTCGGGGATGGGCACTCGGGTCACCGGCTGCCTTACGGTGGCGCGGCCCTGTTCGTCCCGCTCCAGAATCTCACCGACCCCGCCGGTATTGAGCAGGTAGCACTGGACCTTGTCTTCGTTGTTCTTCACGAAGTCGTAGAACCAGTTGCCTTCGTCGGCTTCGGAACCGATGAGGAAGGGATTGGTGCCGACAACACGGACCGACTCACCGGCGCGCCGGGGGTCGCCAGCCGAGGTCTCCACGCTTTCGCCCAGCATGAAGGCGGCAGCCGCCTGCTCCGGGTTAAGGCGGGACATCAGCGGCAGCACGGTCATGCGACGGGTGATGAAGGCCACCACCATGCCGTCGAGCTGATCCAGCGAGGGCAGGTTGATGTCTTCGCCGACGTACTCGCCGAAGCTGGTGCGAGGAATGACTGCCCGTCCGTTACCGCCCAGCGATAGGTCGGCATAGTCAATATCGCCGTCGTGGGTGAGCATCACGTTCTCGAAAAGGGCTTCGGGAGAGCGCAGGGCGTTGTATATCAGGGCCTGCGTTTCGGAGTTCATTCCCTCGGTCTTGAGGTAGAAGCCACGCTCGGTGCCCAGGGCGCGGCCATCCCTGGACAGTGCCACAATGTCGTCCTGAAGTATGTCCATCACCTCGCCTGCCGCTTCCATACCGTGGCCGTGGCAAGCATGGGTGGTCTTTCCGGTACCGGAAAGGCCGAAGAACAGCATTCCGTATCGCTTGGAGTCGCCACCGGGCTGCTGCGCGGTGACTACCTTGGAGCCGGCGTGCAGGCTGAGCATCCCCTCTTCCTTGGCGTCCCACATGGCCATCCGCAGGAAGCCCATCTTGACCTCGCCGACATAGTCAATGCCCAATATGACGGTGAGGTTCTCTTCGGGGAAGACCAGCACCTGGCTGTCGTTCTCGGGCCACTCGGGGATGCAGACTTCATACAGTTCGGGGCCGGGAGAAGAGGGGTCGTAATCGCGGAGGGTGTGGCTCCAGAGGCAGGCCTGGCGAGTGTTATCAGGGCGCTGAACAGAAAGAAAGAGGTTGCACTTGGGGTTGAATTCGGCATTGTCACCGATGGTTCGCTGGACCCGGATGAGGGGGGTACGCAAAAGGTATTTGCGTACTTCCTCCAGCGTCTTTTCCCGGTTGTCGCGGATCCGCTGCTGGGCCGGATTGAAGTTCTTGGTGGCTACGCGGTCACTGCCGAAAACGACGGCAATGCCGGCGCTGCGGTTGCGAACATTGGAGTAAAAACTGCGTCCTCCGGTGGCGGTGGTTCGGCCATGCTTGAAGGCTTCTTCGTCAAGCTCCTCGATACTTACACTGCGGACATTTCCCTGCTCAGGGAGGCTCTTTACAAAATCCAGGAAACTCTGTGCCATCGGTTCCTCGCTGCGTTCTACAAGCGTGTCGCACGCCTCATCTGCCTACAATTTCCTGCGAGACAAGGCCGCCGACGTTTGTTTTGCTCAAAATTGCGCCTTGAGAAAAGTGCCATGTCATAGTATCAGTTCCGGCAAATGTTGGCAATTTGAAAGACGGCTCGGCAGGGGTTTCGATCATTGTCTGAACTGTGATTTGTCTGATTAAGGGATTCCCCTGATTTTGGGTTGAGTGGCCCGCTATTCGACTGAGGGCCTGGCGGGTCAGGATGGCGGGATTCAGGGTTGCTGGTGATTATGGTTCCCACGTTAGAGAGGCGTCATCAGGGTTGTCCAGTGGCGGGTGTCAGTTGGCGGGGGCTTTCGGTTTTTGTCTGAATCAGGATTTACAGGATTGGAAGATTTTCAGGATGGGGATTGCGAATCCCCTAATCCTGATAGGAGTTAAGCAGTTGGGCCGCTGGATTCCCGCTTTCGCGGGAATGACGGGCTGGCGTCAGGCATTTGTCCCCACACTCTCTCAGGTAATGACAATCACCTGTGGGTGTATACTTGCGCAGTAGAAAGGACCTTCCACCCGGAGGGCCATCAGCATCAGGAGGAACGAATATGAAGGCGGTACAGATCAACGACTTCGGCGGGCCGGAGGCGATGAAGTACCAGGACGTTGCCGACCCGACGCCCGGAGAGAGCGAAGCGGTGGTGCGAATCCAGGCGGCGGGCGTCAACTATACTGACGTTTACAGCCGGGCGGGCATCAATCCCGGCCCGCCGCTGCCGCGAACCATCGGCGTCGAGGGGGCGGGCGTCGTGGCCGCCTTAGGCAGCGGCGTCAGCGAGGTGTCGGTGGGCGACGAGGTGGTGTATTGCAGCGTCAACGGCTCCTATGCAGAGCAGGCGCTGGTACCGGCGTGGCGGCTGATCAAGCGGCCTGCCGGACTGGATGCCAAGGCTGGGGCGGCGGGGATGCTCCAGGGAATGACGGCCCATTATCTCTGCAACTCGACCTATGCGGTGCAGCCGGGCGACCGGGTGATCGTTCACGCCGGGGCGGGCGGCATGGGCCTGATTCTTACGCAGATGATCAAGAATATGGGCGGGTATGTCTTCACCACTGTTTCCACCGAGGAAAAGGCTCAGATGTCCCGCGAGGCCGGGGCCGACCATGCCATCATCTATACCCAGGAGGACTTCGCCGAAGTGGTAAAGGACGCCACCGGGGGTGAGGGCGTGCAGGTGGTGTATGACGGGGTGGGCAAGACCACCTTCAACCAGAGCGTCTCCTGCCTGGGCCGACGGGGAGTGATGGCCCTGTACGGCGCGGCCAGCGGCAACGTGGACCCGGTAGACCCGCGAATGTTCGCCGCCGGTTCCCTGTACCTGACCCGTCCCGGCCTGGGCGACTACACCGTTGACCGCGCCGAGCTGGAACAGCGGGCAGGGGACGTGCTGGGCTGGGTGGCAGACGGCAGCCTGAAGCTGCACATCGGTCACGAACTGCCGCTGTCGGACGCGCCGGAAGCGCACCGCCTGCTGGAGAGCCGGGCGACCACCGGCAAGCTGCTGCTGATTCCGTAGCGACTGGGCAGGTTTCAGGGGCGCACATCTGCGCCCCTGCTTTTCAATAGGGCTGCTCCTTCGGCCAGAGCGTTATCCCATTCGAGCGTTCCCGCGAGGCTGGTGAAGGTCAGGGGAGGCTGCGGTTGTAAAGGACGGGGGCTAATGTCCATCTGCCATATTCCCACGTCGCGCCATTCTCCGTTTTTGTAGCCGATGCCCTCATTGACCCCGACGGGCCGGAATCCCATCGCCTCGTGTAGCGTGACGCTGGACGGATTGGGCAGCGTTATGCGGGCGACGGCAGTGCAGTAACCCTGCGCCGCCAGACACCGGAAAAGGGAAGTGTACAAGGCACGCCCGATTCCGCGACGGTGAAAACCGGGATGAACGTAGACGCTTACCTCAACGGACCAGATATAGCTGTCTCTAGGATTGAACTGGGTGGCATAGGCATAGCCTGCAATCCTGCCTCCTGCGTCGCATACCAGCCATAGCCGCCGCTCGAGACTGGCCCGGATGCGGCCCTGAAACTCGGCCACCGTGGGCGGCTGCGCCTCGAAAGAGATAGCAGTCTCCAGCACGATCGGGGCGTAAATCTCCAGCATCCCCTCCGCATCAGATTCGTCCGCGACCCTTATCATGGCCTCCATAGTTCCTCTGCCGTATTCGCGTGGTCTCATCGGTACAGATAACCATAGTATCACTTGCCGCTAACAATCCGAGGGTGGGCGGACAAGGCACTCGAGCCAAGGCCTTTCGATAATTTGTCTGAACTGTGATTCGTTTGATCTTGGGATTTACAGGATTTCTCGTCTTCTGCTGTACGCCAAAGACACTGATACTTGGAATTTCACCCTCACCCTAACCCTCTCCCTCAAGGGAGAGGGAATAATCGAATGACCCTGGCACTCGAGCAAACCGCCATACTTTCCGGGAGATTCTTGTTATAATCAGGGCAGGCAAAGCGGCGCATAGGAGGCCACCATGGCAGAAGCAGTTGTAAGCAGGGAAGAGATATACGAGGCTCTCAAGACAGTGTATGACCCGGAAATCCCGGTGAACGTGGTGGACTTGGGCCTGATTTACGATGTGCAGGTCAACGATTCGGACGTTTACGTGCAGATGACACTCACCTTCCCCGGCTGCGGGATGGGGCCGTACATCGGCCAACAGGCGGAATGGGCCATCCAGGAACTGGACGGCGTCGAGGAAGTGCAGATTGAGCTGGTCTTCGATCCCCCGTGGTCGCCGGACCTCATCAGCGAGGAAGCCCGGAACCAGTTGGGTATCTAGCCTTCTTATTCCCTCTCCCTCCGGGAGAGGGTTAGAATGGGGGCGTTCCCGAGTGGTCGCCATTCACCAACCAGTTCATCCTGAGCCTGCCGAAGGGCGAGAGAGCTTATGACCACCCCCCAGCAGAACGCGCAGAACGCGCGCCTGGAACAGATCAAGCGCAGTTGGCAGCAGAAACGCCAGATCGGAGAGCGACTGGGCAAGATCAAGACGAAGATCGGCGTATACAGCGGCAAGGGCGGCGTCGGCAAGACGACCGTGGCCGTGAACCTGGCGGTCACGCTGGCCAAGGAAGGCGCGCGGGTAGGCATCCTGGACGTTGACATTGACTGCCCCAACGTCACCAACGTACTGGCCGCCACCGCCAGGCCGGACTACGTGGACGGGGAGATAATCCCGGCCGAGCAGTGGGGCGTCAAGGTCGTGTCAATGGCCTACTTCCAGGAGAACCAGGAGGAGGCCATCATCTGGCGCGGGCCGATGATTCACAATGCCATCAACCAGTTCCTCCAGAACACCGAGTGGGACGAGCTGGACTACCTGGTGGTTGACCTGCCGCCCGGCACCTCGGACTCGCCGCTGACGGTGATGCAGACGCTGCCGATGGACGGTTTCGTGGTGGTCAGCACGCCGCAGGACCTGGCGGTGCTGGACGCCAAGCGCTGCATCAACATGATCCGCAAGCTGAACCTGAACGTGGTTGGAGTGGTGGAGAATTACACCGGAGACATCTTCGGGCAGGGCGGGGGGCGCGACCTGGCCGAAGAGGTGGATGCTCCCTACCTGGGCAACATGGCGCTGCGCTCCTCGTACCGCAACAACACCATGCCAACCGTGCTGGCCGACGAAGAAGTGCGGGAAGAGTACTCGGACATCGCCGCAGAGTTGCGCCGCAGCCTCCGGGAGTTCGGACGCGAGGCCGCCTGAACAGATTGCTTAAACGCCGAGGGCGCAGAGGACGCCGAGATATGCTCAGGGGTTATTTCCCTGTGTAGTCTCGGCGTTTACTAATTCCTCAGTCATCGGTGGCGATGTAGGCTTCGTGAGGTTCTGGGTCGGCAACGCGCCTTCTGGTGGGGGGGCGCTCGCCAGCGGTAATGCTCATCAGCAGTTCGACTTCCCGCGTCATTGCTTCCTGGGAGTATTCGCTGGCCTCACCCATGCGACGGAACTTCCCGTAGCGGCGCTTCATCAGCTTGCCCTGAGAAGTCTTGGCCAGCTTGTTCAGTTCTCTCAGAATTGCGCCCTGAAGGGCCGTACCAGCGGCGCGAGGGTCGAGGTGTGAGCCGCCTTCGGGTTCCGGTATCACCTGGTCGGCAATGCCAAGGTCCACGCAGTCACGGGCAGTGAGCATGAGGGCGTCGGCTGCTTCGCGGTCCAGCAGCGGCTCGTGGAAAGCGCCAGCGAGATTGTGGTTCATGGAAATGGGGGAATAGACGGCGTACTGCTGCATCAGGATGCGGTCGGCCAGACCCAGGGCCAGCGCGCCCTCGCTGCCGCCTTCGCCGATGACGACTGACACGATGGGCGTCGGCACGTCGAGCATGGCCGAGAGGGTGCGGGCGATAGCGTTGCCGATGCCCTGCTCTTCCGCCTCCAGTCCCGGGTCTGCGCCCTGGGTGTCTACCAGGGTTATGAGCGGCAGCTTGAACCGGGAGGCCAGCCCAATGACCCGCTGCGCCTTGCGAAGGCCGTCGGGGTAGACGTGGTAACGCTCGCCTTCCATCAACGGACGCCGCTGCTGTCCGATGACCGCCACGGGGTGTCCGCACAGGTAACCGACGCCGGCTACGACGGAACGGTCGTCGCTGCTGAGCCGGTCGCCACGCAGCTCGATGAAGGGGTCGAGCATCTGGCGGAAGTAAGTAGCGGCGGCCGGGCGTTCCGAGTGGCGGACAGCGGCCAAAGCGGACCAGGGCTCCACCGGGGCACATTCCTCGTCGGCGCTCTTGAGCAAGTCGGATTGCTGGGCCTTGTCCTGCCTGCTCTTTTCCTTCTTCTCGCCCTGTAGAATCTGTAGCAGGGTGGACAAACGCGCCCGCAGGGCTTCGCGGTCGACCACGTTGTCGAGCAGGCCGTGACCTACGTGGGCCTCGGCGGTGTGGGCGTCCAGAGGCAGGGGTATGCTGGAACTTTCCCGCAGCGTCCGCAGGGGCGAGAGGCCGATGAGCGATTTGGGTTCGGCCAAGATGACGTCGGCGAGGTTGGCGAAGCTGGCGTAAGCCTGTCCGGTGGAGGGGTTGGCCAGGACGACGATGAAGGGCGCACCTTCGTCGCGCAGCCTGTTGGCAGCGGTCACCGTCTTCGCCATCTGCATCAGGGACAGCACACCCTCCTGGACCCGTACACCGCCGCCAGAGACCACGGCGACTACGGGAATGCCGCCCTTGGCAGCGGCTTCCAGCGCGGTAGCCACCTTCTCGCCTACGACGCTGCCCATGGTCCCGCCCATGAAGGAGAAATCAAGGACGATTAGGATTACGTCGGCGCCGTCAACCTTGCAACGCCCGGTGACCGCGGCCTCGGTGAGGCCGGTGCGGTTCTGGTCCTGGGCCAGCAGTTGCCCGTAGCGTCCCCGGTGGGCGAAGGACAGAGGGGCAACGGAGCTCAGATACTTGTGAGACTCTTTGAACGTTCCCCGGTCGGCCAGCAGTTCAATGCGCTCGCGGGCAGTGATGGTGTAGTGGAAGCGGCAGAAGGGGCAGACGCGGGAGGTCAGGTAGGAGTGGGAATCCCGAATGAGTTCGTCGCAGTACAGGCAGCGGTCGTGAACCACCGGCAAGCGAGTGCTTTCCTCGCCTTCGGCGCGTCCGAACAGGTGGACAAGGAAGTTCGCCAGATTCCGCAAGTCCCCTCCGGCGGAATGCTACAAGTAATCGGATCGGCAGTACGTTAGGCTTATACCAGCTTTATGATACTAGGCTTTAGTGAGGATTGTAATACTTCCGGGAGTCATCATCCGCTCATTAGGGCGGGCGAGATCCTTCTGCGCAACCCGTTCGTCCTTCGACAAGCCCTGGATGAATGATTTGGAAGCTCTGAGAGAACACTTGGGCATTGTCCCACACTCTCAGGCGCGATTGCGCTGAAGTCATTGTACCGGGAAGATACTGCCCGGATGTTTCGATTGCGTTAAGCTCTTTATTCGCCTACACTCGCGCCAGCGAAGGGAGGCTGCTTCTTTCGCAACCGAAAGGCACCTGGACGCAAATAAAGAGCCGGGAGGCGCGCATGAGTGTTTCCAATGAGACATTGCAGGCAATAATCCGCGAATACAACGGGTTTGAGCTTTCGGCCGAGGAGTTGGAGTTGGTGCGCCCAGAGATTGACTTCTACCTGGAGCAACTAGCGATTCTGGACGACCTGGACCTTTCCGACACAATGTCCGGGAGATTGCTGCGTATGCCATCTTCCGACGAATCTTCGGCGCGCCAGCAAGGAGGTGAATAGCCATGGCAGGGAATGAACTGCTGTCATCCACCATATCCCAACTCGCCGGGCGGATCCGCTCAGGGGAAGTGTCGCCCGTGGACGTGACCGAGGCTGCCTTGTCCCAAGCGAGGGCCATGCAGCCAACGCTCAACTCCTTCATCACCCTGCTGGAAGACCAGGCAATGGCCCAGGCAAGGGAGGAAGAGGCAGCCATCGCCCGTGGGGAATTCAAGGGGCCGCTGCAAGGCATACCCATCGGCATCAAGGACAACCTGGCCACCGCCGGCATCCGCACCACGCTGGGAACCAAGGTACTGTCGGACAATGTCCCGGAAGAGGACTGCGAGGCGGTGCGCCGCTGTCGGGCCGCCGGAGCGGTGATTCTGGGTAAGGAGAACCTGGAGGAATTTGCCGCCGGTGCCACGTCAAACAACCCCCACTTCGGCGCGGTGCGCAACCCGTGGGGCACCGACCACGTTCCGGGCGGTTCCAGCGGAGGCGGAGGAGCCAACGTGGCCGCCGAAGTGACCTTTGCTTCGCTGGGAACCGACCTGGGCGGCTCGGTGCGGCTGCCGGGCGCGTTCTGCGGCGTGGTTGGCCTGAAGCAGACCTTCGGGCGGGTCAGCCAACGGGGACTGCTGGTAACCAGCTTCAACGGCGACCACATCGGTCCGATGACCCGTTCGGTGGCCGACAGCGCAATCATGCTGCAAGCGATGGCCGGGCATGACCCGCTGGATCCCAGCACGGTGCCGGTGCCGGTTCCAGACTACTACGCTTCCCTGGGCAGGGGCGTCGAGGGCCTGCGATTGGGCGTGCCGTCGAACTACTACTTCGAGGACCTGGAACCGGACGTGGAGGACGCGGTGAACCGGGCGATTGCCGCACTGGAAGAACTGGGAGCGGTGACGGTTCCGGTGGAACTGCCGATGATGAAGTACATCGGCGCGGTTCGGATGGCGGCCATGGCCGACTCCATCGTCACCCACGAGCCGTTCCTGCGGGAGAGCCGCGACGACTACGGACCCGACACACTGTACCGCACCCTGGGCGGGCAGTTCGTCCTCGGCCACCACTACTCCAAGGCAATGAAGGCGCAGCGGCTGATCCAGGAAGAATACGCCCGCGTTTTGCAGGGCGTGGACCTCATCGTGACGCCGACCACGCCGCTGGTCGCGCCTCGCATTGATGCCGCTTACGTTGACTATTGCGGCGAGACGCACCGGGTGCGCGGTCCCGGCTCCGGGCTGGTATCGCGCAACACCAGCCCACTCAACGCCACCGGGCACCCGGCCATAACGCTGCCCTGCGGCCTGAACCACAACGGACTGCCCATCGGTTTGCAGTTCATAGCCGCCGGGTTCCGCGAAGACCTGCTCTTCCAGGCGGCGGCAGCCTATGAGGCAGTGTCGCCGACGCAGGGCCGACGACCGCCAGTGCTGGGAGGTTAGCCGGGCGCTTGCCCTGGATTCCCGCTTTCGCGGGGATGACGGATTCAACCCGTGTTAAAATTCGGGCGCAATATGGCAGGATTGAGAATCCGCCGCCATACAGAAAAAGGAGAGAAGAAATGCCGGCAAGCTGGGTTGACATCAACGTTTCTGACGGCAGCACCATGGAAGGGTATCTGACTCAACCGGAGGGCGACGGCAGCCACCCCGCCGTTGTCGTGATCCAGGAAATCTGGGGCGTAAACTCGCACATCCAGTCGGTGGCCGACCGGCTGCCGGAGCTGGGGTACGTGGGGCTGGCTCCGGCCATGTTCCACCGCTCGGGACGGATGATTACCGGGCTTCACACGGAATTCCCCCTGGCCATCGAGCGAATGCAGCAATGCACCGACGCTGGCATCGTGGCCGATGCCACCGCCGCTGTGAACTATCTGAAGAGCCAATCGTTCGTGAACGGCAAGATAGGCATCGTCGGGTTCTGCTTCGGCGGGCGCGTTGCTTACCTGGCGGCCTGCACCATCTCAGACCTGTCGGCCTCGGTGGTGTTCTACGGCGGCAACATCGGCGTCGCCCTGGGCGACGGGCAGACTCCGCTGGAGCAGACGGGCAATATCAACTGCCCGGTGCTGGGGCTGTTCGGCGAAGAGGACGCCAATCCGACCCCGGACTTCGTGAACGAGATAGACGCCGAAATGACGCGGCTGGAGAAGGCGCACGAGTTTCACCAGTATGCTGGAGCGGGCCACGGCTTCCACTGCGAAGGGCGGCCCGCGGGCTACCGTCCCGAAGCTGCTCAGGACGCCTGGGGCAAGGCGATGGCCTGGTTCGAAGCGAACCTGAAGTAACTTGCAAACCAACGGTCGCTCGGATGAACCAAGGGGCAGGATCAAGTCCTGCCCCTACTCTGTTTCCAGAAATCCTATCCGTAGTTACATCACCGAGCGCACCACGCCGCCGTCAACGAGGATGGTCGTGCCGGTGACGTAGGTGTTCTTGTCGGAGCAGAGGTAGGCCACAAAGTCGCCCAACTCTTCAGGGCGTCCGAATCGCCCCACCGGAATGCGGGAGGCTCCCGCTTCCAAGACCGAATCGAGGTCCTGTCCGGTTTCTTCGGAGCGAGTCTCGAAGATGTGGCGCATCCGCTCCGTCATCAGGAAGCCGGGAGCGACGTTGTTGACCAGAACGTTGTCGCGGCCCACTTCGTCGGCCAGACTCTTGGCGTAGGCCACCGCGCCCATGCGGGTGACGCCGGAGGTTACCAGGTTGTCTATGGGCTGGTAGACGGTGGAAGCCAGGATGTTGACGATGCGGCCCCATTTCCGTTCCCTCATGTGGGGCGTGGCTTCGCGGCCCATGCGGATGAAGAAAGACAGGGCCATGTCCATGGAGCGGCTCCAGGTTTCCTCGTCGGTATCCGTAGCCCTACCGGACGGGGGACCGCCGGAGTTGGCGACGGCTATGTCCAACCGCCCATAGTGGTCTATGGCGGACTGAATCAACCGCTGTATGTCTTCGAGCCGGGACAGGTCAGCAGGAACGGCCAGAACCTCGGCACCCGTGGCCGCGCGAATCTCAGCGGCGGCCTGCTCCAGTTCTTCTGCGTTACGGCTGCATATCACCAGATTCGCGCCTTCCTGAGCCAGCGAATCGGCGCAGGCGCGACCCAGTCCCTTGCTGCCGCCTCCGATGACGGCCACTCTGCCGGTCAATCCCAGGTCCATAATGCGCCCTCCCGCTGCCTGATTGCCGCTATGCTACCAAGTGAGGGGATGCTGTGGCAATTGGGAACGCTCCCACCACCTGCCTTCGCGGGGGCAGGCCCTAACCCTCCCCGGGGAGAGAGAGGGAACCTTGTATGTTGACACTGCATGGGGGCCGCCCTAATATGGCGCAAATTTCGCGCGGGCCTTTCCACGGGCTCAGGCCTTTCGACAGGCTCAGGACAGGTTAGGGGGCGCCGTGAGCAATGTTGACCGTATCCTGGAGGGCGCAGTTGACATCCACGTTAACTTCGGGCCGGACCCGAAGGTGGAGCGACGCGCCGGCGCCATCGAGGTGGCACAGCAGGCCAAGGAAATGGGGATGCAGGGGCTTGTGCTGAAGAGCCACGAATACCCGACGCATCCGGTGGCCTTCACGGCGACCCAGGCAGTGCCGGGCATAACGATGGTGGGCGGAATTTCGTTGAATGTGGAAGTGGGCGGACTGAACCCCATGGCGGTTGAAGCAACAGCGCAGATGGGTGGCCGAGTCGTCTGGATGCCCACCTATTCCGCCCGTGCCGACCGCGAAAGCAAGGGCCTGAACGGTGGCATTCATCTACGGGATGAAGAGGGCCGCCTGCTGCCAGAGGTGTATTCCATACTGGAAGTCATCAGGTCTCACGACATGGTGCTGGCGACAGGGCGCATTTCCACTGCGGAAAGCATGGAACTGGTACGCCAGGCCCGCGACATGAACATCGGGCGTATCGTGGTCACCCACGGCACGACCATGGCGTACTGGACGGGAATGACGGTGGGAGATATGGAGGCCCTAGCCGATATGGGGGCGTTCATAGAACACTGCATCCACGTGATGATGCCCACAACCTACCGGATGGACCCCCGGGAGCTGGCCAGAGCCATAACCAGCATCGGCCCGGAGAAGTGCATCCTCAGCACGAATTTCGGACAGGACTTTCACCCCATGCCCGCCGAGGGGATGCGCATGGGCATAGCCACGATGCTAAGGTCGGGCCTGGAGGAAGTGGAAGCGGGGATTCTGGTGAAGGACAACCCGTCGCGGCTGCTGGGGCTGTAAGAAAGAAGTATCAACGCCGTCAGGCTGTTCCTTCTTCCGGCGACCCATCGCACGGCGTGATGGTTATGGACAGGGCTTCCCTTCCAGCTTCTGAAACGGCCCAGTCTGCGACGCGATGCCCCGCCACCCACGCGATGCCGTTGTCGCAGACCAGCAGGGGGATGCGGTCGCGCTGTTCGCGGGGGATTTTGGCGTCTGTGTAGAAGTCTTGCAGTTTCCTGGTCCCGGTCATGCCCGACGGCTGAAAGCGGTCGCCGGGGCGTCGGGCGCGGAGCGTGGCGACCTCACCCAGCGCGTTAAGGTTGAGCCTGGCGGAGAATTTCGTGGATGCCAGGTCTTCCTCGATACCGCCCGAACTGGCTACCATGACCTGCATACTTACCAGCCATCCGCCCACTGGAATGTCCAGCTTTTCGCCGGGGTTCCGGGGAAGGCGGACGGCGTGCTCGCCGGGGAGTTCCGGCAAAAGACCCGGCAACTCCGCGTGGCTCGCCAGCGTCAACGTGTCGCAGTCCAGTCGCGCTCGAACACCCCGGGGCAAATCCAGGGTACGCCCGCCGTGTCTGCTGATAAGCAGCGAGAGCATGGCCTCCAGGTGACTCTCGCCCAGCCTGCGGGCGTCACCTGCGACCCAGGTATATGCGCGGCGAAGGGCATGACGCTGCAAGGCCGGGTGAAGGGCCAGCAGTTCCGGCGCACTCAAGCGGACCACTCCTTCATATTCGCTCGCCAGGGTAGGCCAATGGCGGGCAAGTTCGCTCTCGATATAGTCCACCTCTTCCGTTGCGACGCGTGACAGGCGGGTCAAGGCATCGCGGACGCGGGGGTTGTAGTCGCGGGCCAAGCGAGGGATGAGGTCCAGACGCACCTTGTTGCGGGTGAACCGCCACATATAGTTGCCGGAGTCCTGGCGGTATGGCTGGCCCAGGGAACGGCAGTAAGAGGCGGTGTCTGCTTTGTTTATGGTGAGCAAGGGCCGGAAGAGCAGGGGGCCTGGCCGGGGTTCAGGCCAGGGCCACTCTGCGACCTCAGCCATTCCGCGCAAGCCATGGAGGCCGGAGCCGCGCAGCAGGTGGAGCAGCACGGTCTCGGCCTGGTCGTCGGCAGTGTGGCCCAACGCTACGGCGGTTGCACCATTTGACGCGGCGACGGCGGCAAGAAAGGAATACCTCATTTCCCGAGCGGCCTGCTCAAAGGACGAGACCCCTCGCTCGCGCTGGTAGGCTATGGGGTCCTGCTTGTCTATGCTGCACGGCAGGCCCAGGCCGTCGGCCAGCCTCTGCACGAAGGCGGCGTCGTGGTCGGCCTCAGCGCCACGGAAGTCGTGGTTCAGATGCGCGACGTGAAGCGTAAGCCGGAAGTCTTCGCGGAGGCGGTGGAGACTGCGGAGCAACGCGGTGGAATCGGGGCCGCCCGACGACGCCACCACGAGCGTAGCACCTTCTCCGCCATCCTGAGCTTGTCGGAGGAAGCCAGCGCGGCGCAGGGAGTGGGCGACCTGCCGCTCGAAGGTATGTGGCGTGGTCATGCCGGAAGTACGCCCCCACCTTAACCCTCCCCCGGAGGGAGAGGGAACTTTCTACCGGTTTTCTGGCGACAGGTGGCTATTACAGTTGTAGGTAACCAGACGGCGTCCGTTCCCGTCGCTGTCGAAGGTGCATAGGGCGCCCAGTCCCAGGGACATACGGTGGAAGTTGTACAGGGGAATGTCGAGGATAGCGCAGATGATGGTGCGAATGGTGAAGTTGTGCGAGACTACCACTACGTCCCCATCGTCAGCATGAGCCTGCTCAATTTCGAGGATTACCCGCCAGGCCCGGGCTTGCAACTGGGTCAGTGACTCGCCGTTGGGCATCGCCACGTCCGCCGGGTTGCTGCGCCAATTCTCGTAGACCTCCGGCCATCCTGCCCGCATCTCGGCCCCGGTCACGCCTTCCAAGTCTCCAAGACTCAACTCTCGGAGTGCCGGGTCGGAAACCATGGGAAGGCCCGTGGCCCTACGGATTTCCTCGGCCACCTGAACGGTGCGGGTAAGCGAACTGGCGTAGAGGGCGGATGGCTGCCAGCTCAGAGCGGCGCGGGCCGAGTCACGGGCCTGGGACAGACCTCGCTCATTGAGGGAGACGTCGGTCAATCCTTGGAACTTGCCCAGCTTGTTCCATTCGGTCTCGCCGTGCCGCAGCAGATAAAACCTCACTGCACATCCTCGGCGACCGTAGCGGCAGGAACTCGCATAAGCTCCACTTCATCAATGCGCACGCCGTCCATGGCCTTGACGGTTATGCTCAAGTCGCGGTACTCAACAACGTCGTCGTTTTCCGGTATGCGTCCCAGTTGTGCGAGAATGAAGCCTGCCAATGTCTGGTAGTCGCCCTCTGGAATGTCCAATCCCAACTCTTCGTTAATCTCCGATATGCCTACCGCGGCGTCTACCAGGTAGCTGTCGCCGCCCAAGTGGGTCACGGTTTCCTCCGGCGCGGGGCCTTCGTCGCCGACCTGACCGACGATGACCTCAAGCAACTGCTTGGTGGTGGCCAGTCCGGCGATGCCGCCGAACTCGTCGAAAGTAAGAGCGACGGTGTGGCGGGCCTGGCGCATTTCGGCAAAGGTGTCGCTGACGCTCTTCGTCTCCGGGACGATGTAGGCTTCACGCAACAGGGTTGTTACGTCGCTTTCCGAAGAAATTTGTCCCGCGCTCAGTCCAGAGAGCACGTCCTTCACCGACAGGATGCCGATGACGTTTTCTTTTGAACCTTCGAAAACCGGGAACCGAGTATGGCTGCTGATCTGGTAGATTTCCAGAAATTCTGAGAGAGTGGCTCCCTTCTCCAGCCATACGATTTCCGGGCGGGGCGTTATCACCTCGCGCATCTGCCGGTCGCCGAAACGGAACACTTTCTCCAGCAGTTCAGCCTCGTCCGCCTCCACGGTTCCGGTTTGCGCTCCCGCGGCAATCAGCGTTCTTATCTCTTCTTCGCCAACGTGTTGCGAAGAGTCCGTAATTCCAATAGCGCGTTTGGCCACCGTGGTAATTCCCTGGAGCACTGTAACGGCAGGAGCCAGGGCTAGGCCCACGACGTACAAGGGACGGGAGACAGCGAATGCGACCATCTCGGAGCGATGCCACGCTATGGTCTTAGGCAAGGTTTCGCAAAAGATAAGAAGGACCAAGGTGACGCCGATGGTAGAAACGAGCACAGAAATGGAGGGGTTACCGATCAGGTCGACGACAATCACGGTGAAGAGAGCGGCGGCAGCGGTGTTGACCAGATTGTTGCTCAGGAGAACTGTGGCGAGGAAACGTTCAGGCCGCTGGATCAGGCCGGAAACCCGGCCCGCACCGGTTCGCCCGGTTCTTTGCAGGTGGAGAAGCCGCGCCTTGGGAAGGGCGCTGAACGCAGTTTCAGATGCCGAGAAGAATGCGGAAAGAATCAGACACAGTGCAAGCAGGCCCCATCTCCATGAGTCTCCGGCATCCATGTTTTTGCGCTACCTCCTGAGCCTCGTCCGGGGATTTGCGGCTTCCATGTTTACGGCTCTTGCCGGAATCATAGCATTGGCCCGTAGGGGTGTAAAGTTGAGTGCGTCTCGTTGAAATCTCCGCTGTCGCGGTGATATGTTTGATCCGTCTCCCTCAAATCATCTTCCAACAGGCGGCATTGGCCATGGCATTAACTATCCTGGGCATCGAAACATCGTGCGACGAAACTGCTGCGGGGGTGGTGGAAGACGGGAAGGTGTTGCGCTCCAACATCATATCGTCTCAGGCCGAGCTGCACTCCAGATACGGCGGGGTCGTTCCTGAGGTTGCCTCGCGTCAGCACGTCCGCGACCTGACCCCGGTGCTGGAGCAGGCGGTAGAGTCCTGCGGGCTGGGGCTGGAGGACGTGGACGTGGTAGCGGTCACCTACGGGCCGGGGTTGGCCGGTTCGCTGATCACTGGATTGAACGCTGCCAAGGCCATCTCCTACGCCCTGGGAAAGCCGCTGATTGGAGTTAACCACCTGGAAGCGCACATATACGCATCGTGGCTCACCCCAGCCAATCCGGCGGAAGACCCGGGCTTTCCCCTGGCCTGCCTGGTGGCGTCGGGCGGACACACCGACCTGCTACTGATGGAAGGGCATGGCGACTACCGGCTGGTGGGACGGACCCGCGACGATGCCGCCGGGGAAGCCTTCGACAAGGCCGCCCGCATACTGGGGCTGGGCTTCCCCGGCGGACCGGAAATCCAGCGGGTATCCAGTGGCGCTTCCGGTGATTATTCGCTGCCCCGCGCCTGGATGCGCGACACTCACGACTTCAGCTTCAGCGGACTGAAGACGGCCCTGCTGCACCAGGCCCAGGACAGGGGGGTGTACCTGGCGGACTCGGAGGAAACACCAACGGATGAGGCCACCACAGCGCTTGTCCGCGAACTGGCGTCGGCCTTCCAGGAATCGGTGGTGGATGTCATATCGGCCAAGCTGGTGGACATGGCCCGCAAGTATAGAGTGAAGGGGCTGGTGCTGGGCGGAGGAGTCATAGCCAATGCGCGGCTGCGGGAAGAGATCCTGCGCCGCTCGCCCCTGCCGGTAATCATCCCGCCGCCAATCCTGTGCACCGACAACGGGGCGATGGTGGCGGCGTGCGCGTATTATCAGCACCTGCGGGGCGAGCAATGGCCGATGGATCTTGACGTTGACCCGGGCCTGCCGCTGGGTTGAGCGAATAGGTGTGCTATCCCTTGCATCCGTTAGAAACCATCTAATAACACTCCGGTTACAGCCAAATACAATGGCTGGTAGATAGGGCCACTAGATTCCCGATTTCGCGGGAATGACAGGCTGCGCGGGCGGCTAGTATAGAGATAGTTTGTTAACCCACTGGACGCACATTCCCCAACGCTTCCGGCTCGGCGGACTGTTGCGCTACCCGAACCATCTCGACGAAGTCATAGATTTGCCCCAGATCCAGCGCGCTGCGGAAAGGAAAGGCAATCTCGACACCAGCTCCCCGGAAAGCCACCGCACCCGCAGGCCGGGTGAAGTAGTTCTGCAACAGGGCCAACAGACCGGCGAGAATAATCAGCAGGGCAATCAAGGGAGCGACGTCTATGTTCAGCACCGGGACATTGGGGCCGCTGATCTGCCCGGCCAGCCAGTAGCCTACCACGAGGTAAAGGAACCCGCCGGCAACCATCATCAGTACGCCTTGCAGGATGGCAGTCCAGTTGCGCTGGCCAGTGCGAACGGAGGACTGGCTGATTTCAGAGAGCTTGACCAAGTGAGTATCGCGGAAGCCTTCGATTCCCCGGAAAGCAATCAGGCGGCGGTTGGTGAGAATAAGCGCCTGTCCGGAGCGCGGGAGAGCGTCGGACAGGCCCTCATCGGGGAGCAGCACCCGGGTGATTTCTTCACCCCGGGCCAAGACCACACCCCGGATGCGGACCGGTTCCTCTGAGTCAGTCGCCGTCGTTTCCTTTTCGGGTTCAGCCGTCTCAACTTCCTCCCACATCAAGGGCCATATCCCAGACTCGAACTCTCGATGCCAGGTGGGAGAGGCGGATTTCAGGAAATCATCCATCAGCCCGGCAGGGCCGTTGACGGGCGTCTCTTTCCACTGCTGAACGTCCAGAAACTCGGTAGGCACCGAAGCCGGGGGAGGCGTAACGGTCGAGGGGCCGGTCGGGTCCGAAACCTGGCCGGGTACAGGCGTGCTCTGGGCCTTCAGGAACTCGCCGGGAGCCGACGGCGGCGGAGGGGTCAAGACGGAGTTGCCCTTACGGGTGGAAAGGGCGCTCGCGTTGAGGACTGGAGTATCCGCCACCTCGCTTTCAGGTTGCAGGGTTTTCTGTTCCTGGGTTGTTTCTTCGTTTTCGTTCATATTGCCCGCAGGTTTGATGCTTACAACTTCCATACTAGCACACGGCAGGAATTCCCCGGCTCCGGTTCTTCAAAGGCGTTATCAATTCTCTTCCCCCAGCCCTTTGGC
>VXOI01000046.1 GCA_009840175.1 Chloroflexota bacterium
CCCCAGCCCCAACCACTCCCAGCGCTACTGCTTCTGCCCCCGGATCCACCACAGCCCCGGCTCCCACGACAGCGGCTCCCACTTCCCCTGCCACTGCCGCTCCGTCCCCTGCGGCCACTGCTCCGCCTGCGGAAAGGCTCAGCGTAGTGACGACCAGTAACATCGTTGCTGACTGGGTGCGGGCCGTTGGACAGGACCGCGTGGATGTATTCCCCCTGCTTCCCCCCAACGCCGACCCCCACAGCTACCAGCCCGGCGCGCAGGACATCGCCCGCATCGCCGACGCCGACCTGGTGTTCAGCATCGGCCTGTCCCTGGAAGCCGGGTGGTTCGAAGACCTCGTGGAGAACGCCGCCCGCGACCACGACTCGATAATCGCCTTGGCCGAAGCGGTGGATCCCATAGACTTCATTGAAATCTTTGACGACCACGACGACCACGGTCATGACGAGCACGGCGAAGGAGCCGAAGAAGTTCTCGGCCGCCTGCTCATCGGCGACGGCGAGACCGGCATGATGTCGGTCATAGACCTGGAACACGGCGACGTGGAGCAGGACGCCTTCGACCTCGGATCCCGGGCCGGACGCATCTACGCCACCAAGAGCGGACGCTTCGCCATCGCCGTCTCCAGCGACGCCAACACCGCCCACGTCTTCGATGGCGGCATATACCTCGAGGCCCACGGCGACCACTTCGACCTGGTGGAAGATGACGTGGAGCGCCTGGACATAGACCTTAGCGGCGACCGCCCGGCGCACCTGTACGTGGGCAAGGAGTGGGCCACCATCTTCTACGATGGCTCGGGCGATGTCGTCTTTCTCGAGGAGCACGAACTGGAACATGAGGGCAGCGACTACGTTCCGCCCAAGCTCAACTTCGGCGCCCAGCACGGAGCGGCGGTACCGCTTGAGGGCGACCTGTTTGCGGTAAGCCTCCAGCACCCGGACTACGAATCCGATCCGGCGGAGTACCGGTTGCCCATCGGCGCAGAAGTCATTGACCTCGACGGCAATGAGCTGCACCACGCCGAAGGCTGCGAGGGTCTGCACGGCGACGCTGGCAACGGTCATGCGGTCGTCTTCGGCTGCGTAGGCGGCGTGCTGGTGCTGGAAGAGCACGGCGACCACTTCGATGACTACTTCATTGGGCCGCCCGCAGGGTCGCCCGAGGATTTCCGCCTCACTTCGGTTTGGGGCTATCCCGGCCTCCACCACTTCTTCGCTCTTGGTTCCGCCGTCGGGCTGTACTTGATCGAACCCGAAGACGGCATAATGGAACAGATCATCCCGGCATCGGAGGAACTCAGGCCCATCAACGTCTCCATGAGCCACGACGGCGAAGCCTTGCTGGTGGTGATGAGTGACGGCGAGCTGCGGATGTATGACGCCCATGACCTGGACCTGCTGGCGTCGGCGGACGATTTCCTGACCGAGCCTGTGGAGACCGGTTTCTGGGCGCGGCCCCACGTTGTCACCGCTCCCGGCGCGGTGTTCATCACCGACTCCCTGGGCGGCGAAGTGCTGCAACTGGACGACCATGATCTTGAGGTTGTGAATCACTGGGATGTTGACGGCAATCCCACCAAGATCGCCTTCGTCGGCATCTACGGCGAGACTGAAGGCCATGAGGAACACGGCCACGAGGAAGAACACGACGAACACGAAGACGAGGACGAGCACGGCCACGCCCACGCGCACGGCGAACACGACCCGCATTTCTGGTTCGACCCGGTCCGCGTACAGCAGGCGGTGAATGTTATCTCGGCTCAGCTCTCAACGGTCGACTCGGCAGGGCAGACCATGTACCGCGAGAACGCAGCCGCCTACAACCGGGAACTGGATGACCTTCATGCCTGGATAACGGAACAGGTAGCGGCGCTGCCGGAAGACCGGCGGGTGTTGGTGACCTCCCATGATGCCTACCAGTACTACGCCCAGCGCTACGGATTCGAGGTTGTTGGGACCATCTTCCCGCTATCCACCGAGGTCGAGCCCTCTGCCCAAGACCTGGCCATGCTCGCCGAGCTCATTGAGCACGAGGGCGTGCCTGTGGTGTTCGGTGAGACGACTCATAGCGACCGGATGCTCCGGCGGATCGCCGAGGAAACGGGCGCAATTATCGTTACCGGGCTGTATTCCGGATCTCTGGGAGAGCCGGGAGGTGAGGCCGGCAACTATCTGGACATGATGCGGTTCAACACAACTACCATAGTGGAGGCATTGAAATAGCCATGACGACCCCACCGTCCATTCCCCCGCTGGCCGCTGAGGACATTTCGGTGGAGTTCGGCGGGGTCAAGATTCTGGACAACGTGAGCTTCAACGCCGGCCCCGGCTGCATCATGGGAGTGGTCGGGCCCAACGGGGCCGGCAAAAGCACCCTGTTCAACGTCATAACCGCGTTGCAGCCCGTCACGTCGGGCCGCGTGTTGATCCATGGCAAGACCATGCAGGAGTCGCGGGGCGTGGTGGCCTACGTCCCGCAATTCGAGAGGGTGAACTCCCGTATCCCCGTGTGCGCCTGGGATGTGGCGATGCAGGGCCGAGTGCGCCACGCAGGTTGGTTTCGCCGCCCAGGGCGCGCCGACCGGGCCGCCGCCGAGGAAGCGCTAAACCGCGTGGGAATGTGGGACCGCCGGAAATCGCTGATATACGAGCTCTCCGGCGGCCAGCGACAGCGGGTGTTCGTCGCCCGTGCCCTGGCCCAAGGGGCCGACATCCTGCTGCTGGACGAGGCTTTCAGCGGCGTGGACCTGGCTTCCCAGACGGCGCTGATGGACGTTTTGCTGGAGTTGCGGGATGACGGGCGCACCATAATGATGTCGTCCCATGACGTCAATCACATGGCCCACTACTGCGACGAGTGCCTCTGCCTCAACTGTAGCGTCTGCGCCTGCGGGCCACCCAGGGAGGTGCTGAACGCAGATGTCATGATGCAGCTTTACGGCCCCTTCGGAGCAGCTCCTTTCCATGGGGATGGTCTGGCGGGAGGCGAAGATGGACATCATAACTGAGGCCCTGGCTGGCCCGTTCCAGTACGGCTTCATGGTGCGAGCGCTGATCATCTCGGTCATCGTGGGCGTCATGTGCCCCGTGGCAGGCGTCTACGTGGTCGCCCGGGGACTGGGGTTCATGAGCGACGGACTGGCCCACTCGGTGTTGCCCGGGGTAGTGGCGGCAGCCATTTTCGGCTCCGTGGCGGCCAGTGTACTCGTGGGCGGCATACCCATGGCCATCATAATGGCTCTGATCAGCGGATACCTGATAAAGCGGGCCGGCGTGAGCGAAGACGCCTCGGTGGGCATCCTGTTCGCCGCCCTCTTCGCCATCGGCGTCATAATGATCAGCGTCGCCGTGTCCCAAGGATTCTCCGTGCGGTTCAGTATCGAAGATTTGCTTCTCGGCAACGTGCTGGGAGTATCCCGCATTGAAATGTACGTGACCCTGGGCGTGGCCGGAGCAGTGATGCTGACGCTCTACGGCCTGCACAAGGAACTGGTCTTCTCCAACTTCGACCCCACGGGTGCCTCGGTGGTTGGGCTGCCCACGGAAAAGCTGGAATACCTTTTGCTGTCTCTGCTGTCCATGGTCGTGGTGATTGCCTTGCAGGCAGTGGGTATTATCCTCGTCATTTCCATGCTCATCACCCCGGCAGCGGCAGCCCTGCAACTCACCCGCAGCTTCACCGGGGCAATGCTGGCCGCGGCGCTTATGGGAGTTGCATCAGGCATCTCTGGCCTGTATCTTTCTTACCACTTCAACCTGCCGTCCGGCCCGGTCATGGCGCTGGTGGCTTTCAGCTTCTTCATCCTCTCGATAGGCTGGAAGCAGAAGGCGGCGGGGATACTGCTACGCCAAAATTAAGCTCCCTCTCCCCCTGGGAGAGGGCCGGGGGTGAGGGATGTATGACCTGAACGGTAAAATCGCCATAGTGACCGGCGCGGGCGGGCGCCACGGCATCGGCCGCGCCATCGCCACGCGCCTTGCCTCCGAAGGCGCCAACGTCGTGGTCACCGACGTTCCCCAGAGTCTGGACGCCATCCGCGCCGAAGACCGGCAACAGGGCTGGGAGGGCCTGAACAGCGTCGCCGCCGAAATCGAGGCCATGGGCCGGGAGTCCCTGGCCCTGTTCTCAGACGTTTCCGACAGCGACCAGGTAGACGACATGGTCGGCCAAGCCCTCGCCAAGTTCGGGCGCATAGACATCCTGGTCAACAACGCTGGGTCCCGCCCCGGCAAGGACCGGGTGCTGGTGGTGGAGTTGGAAGAGGAAGCCTTCGACGAGGTGATGCGGGTCAACGTGCGGGGCACCTACCTGGTCTCGCGGGCCGTGGCCCGGCACATGACGGCCCGGGGCGGCGGCGGCAAGATTATCAACATCTCCTCCGGCGCGGGCAAGCGGGGCATCGCCCGCTACGCCGCCTACTGCGCCTCCAAGTTCGCCGTCATCGGCTTCACCCAGGCCATGGCCCAGGAGATGGCCCAGCACCGGGTGAACGTCAACGCCATCTGCCCCGGACTAGTGGACACCGAGCGCGTGGACTACATCGCCGCCGCCCTGGCTCCTGAAGGCGAGTCCAGCGAGGAATACCGCGCCGGGATGATTGCTGACCGCGCTGTCCGGGTGCCCATGGGCCGCGTGGCCCAGGGCGACGACATCGCCCGCATGGCCGCCTTCCTCGCTTCCGCAGAATCCGACTACGTGACCGGGCTGTCCATAAGCGTTTCCGGCGGCTCGGAAATGAACTAATCGTGCCCAAGTTCCCTCTCCCTGAGGGAGAGGGTTAGGGTGAGGGCGTACCCTGCCTGTTCCGCCTGTGGCATAGATGAAGGCCACAGGCGATTTTCTATTTCTGCTCCAAATCCGGGAACGATTTCGACTTTCCGCGCATACTATCTTTCAAAAGCCCCTGCGCGATACGGAGCTTGAGGGCAACTGATGACTGACAACGAAGCCATATTACGCTGTCAGGATGGCGACCGCGACGCCTTCCGCTACCTGGTGGAGCAGTACAAGGACGTGCTTTTCGGCACGGCAGTGCTGATGACCGGCAACCGCGCCGTGGCCGAGGAACAGGTGCAGGAAGCCCTGCTTTCGGCGTGGCGGGGAATACGAGGATTCCGCCGGGGGAACCCGGTCAAGCCCTGGCTCATGCGGATTCTGGTCAACGCGGTGCTGGCGCAACAGCGAAGGCGCACGATTGAGACAGTCCGCTTCAATGGCAACGGCCAAGAAGAGCCGGACTACGACAACCCCAACCCCGCCGAGACTCTGGACGCACTGGAGAATCGCCTGGAGTTGCGCCGGGCCATCGCCGGACTCAGCCCGGACCATCGGCGGGTGGTGGCGCTGCGATACTTCGCGGGCCTGACAGTGCCGGAAGTGGCCCGTGCGCTGGGGGTACGGGAGGGCACCGTTAAGTCGCGCCTGCACCGCGCTTTGGCGATCCTGCGGCAACAGTTGGAAGAGTCCGGCCTGGAAACGCCGACACCATCCGGCCGCTCTTCGACAGGCTCAGAGGGAGGTTAGCGCAATGGCCTACAACGATTCGCCGGACAGTGAATTCGACCCGGAAATGGAGCGCGTCCTCCAGGAGCACTTCCAAGCCGAGGACTCCAGCCTGCGCGCGCCCAACGACCCGTGGGAGTGGCTGGAAAGCCGCCTGGAGGAACCGGCCAACCCATCGTTTTTTTCACGCCTTCTGGGAATGATGAACCCGATGCGTGAAGGCCGCCTTTCCCCGGCCTTCGCGGTGGCGGCCGTGGCCGTAGTCGCGGTGGCGGCGGCGGCTATCGTCTGGGCTGTGTCGGGCGACGGCGGGCAGGACTCCACCGGCGGGTTGGCGGCAGTCCCGGCGACGGTTGCGCCCGCCGCTACCGTCACGCCGAGGGCGGTGGAGGCGACCGTAATGGTTGAAAGGGAGAGAGCTGTTCAAGAACAAGCCCCGGCAGCAACCGCAGCGCCTGCTGCGGCTATGGCTCCGCCCGCGCCCACGGCCGCCCCGGAAGCTACCGCAGCGGCCGCTGCGATAATAGTGGAGGAGGAATCAGCGGCCTATCCTACAATTGCTGCAACGACAACCTCGGCGGCAGCACCGGCGCCTACGGCAGCGCCCGCCGCCCCTGCGCCCTCTTCCACCC
>VXOI01000038.1 GCA_009840175.1 Chloroflexota bacterium
GGATGCGCCGCAGGGTGGTCCTGCCGATGTCGATGCCCTCTCGTTCGCCGGGCAGTGACCTTGTGTCGTTGTCCAGGGAAAATGTCCGCCCAATTGGTCAGCGAAAATGTCCGTACAGACTGAATCTATTCTCTCGGGTTGTTGGATCCGGGTTGGGCTTTTTTCTTTCTCAGCGGAGGGTTTTCTGCCAGAGCGTAACGGCGCACGGTGTTCCTGTGGATGCCCAGCTCCCGGGCTATCGCCCTCAGTGACAGCCCTCTGAGCTTGGCCTGCTGAACATCCTCCCAGAGGGCCCTCACCTCGGGAGTGGGCACGAGGTGCTGTTTCCCCCTGGGCTTGCGAGGCCTCAGGTCCCGGTCCATCTCGCCTGTTTCCAATGTCGCCAGGTTTGGGTCCCAGGGGCTTTTGCTGCCGTTTATGGCGGGCGCTGCCGCTGAACTTTCCAGAGGAGAGGCAGCAGTCTTCCGCAGTTGAGCCGGGCGCGGCGGTGCCTCTTGGGTGGGGATGATCTCCCCCGAGTGCTGCACTGTGATCCGGCCACCCAGGTCTTCCTGTACCTCGACCTGCACTCCGGCATAGGTCGGACGGCTTTCTTCGGGGAGCAACTGCAGGGTATGCTGCTTGTACCTCACGGTGTTGTCCCGGGACACTTTGCGGCGGTGCTTGAAGCACAGTATCCGCTCCAGGGACGCCGACTGCTCCGCGGAGCGGTAGGCAGGATGATCCTGTTCAGCCTGTACGCCAAACTTCTCATTGAATCGTAGGATGAAGCCGTCCAGGACCATGTTGGCCTCGACGATGGTGGTGGCGCCGGCCAGGCGTAATTCGGTTACCAGACGGTCCTGAAATGTGCCCGCGGCACGCTCCACCCGGCCCTTGGCCTGTGGCGACCGAGCGAAAATCTGCCGTATTCCCAGCTCGTCCATGGCCCGGGCGAACTGGGTGGGTCCCGCTGGGTAACGGGAAGTATCGCCGGTGAATTTGAAGACTGGGTGCCGGTCACTGTAAATGGCCAGGGGTATCCCATGCCGCTGGATCAGTTGGTTTATGAGCAGGAAGTAGCTCGGAGTGTCTTCCTCCTGGCAGAACAGGGCGGCTGGTACAGTGCCGGTGGCGTCATCTACGGCCAGCAGCAGGGTGAACTGGACCCTCCTTCCCCCAGCCAGCGGTGGTGGCTGCCGTCAACCTGCAGCAGCATTCCCTCCTGGGGCATGCGCCGCCGTCGCACCCGGTGCTGCTGAGAACGGCGACTGCGTGGGGTGTCGATGCCGGCCTTGACCAGGATGCGGCGCACCGAAGGACGGCTGAGGTCAATACCCTCCCGTTCGCGCAGCAACTCAGTGAGGTGAGTGTGGTTGGTTCCCGCGTAGTGGGTGCTGGCCAATTTCACCACTGCCGCAGCCTGGGGCTCTGGGACGGCGTTGTGAGGCCGGCGGCCCCGGTTGCCGTGAGCGAGCGCAGCCGCTCCCTCCTTCCGGTAGCCATTGAGGAGCCGCCTGGCGTGTCGCTCGGTTACACCGAGAATCTCGGCGGCCTGGCCAATGGGGACCTGGTATTCCAGGACGTAGTTGAGCACGTGGAGCCTTGCCAATTCCCGCTGTTTCAATGTCACATCCTTCATGGATGGACATTTTCGCTGACCGGTTAGTTACTGACCGAATCGTAGACCAACAACAACCTTGCCCCATTTTCAATACCAGCCATAATGCTAGTCTTGCGGGTCAATCTCCTATTTCCGCCAGTACGGCGAACTCCCGCGGGGACAGGTTCCCCAGGGCGCTGTGGGGCCGCTCGCCATTGTAGTGGTTTCGCCAGGATTCCACCTTTTCCACAGCGTCCTCCAGGGATCCGTTACCGTCAGGAACCAGTTCTCGTTCAGGCATTCCTGCCGGAACCGGCCGTTGAATGACTCGATGAAGGCGTTGTCCGTGGGCTTGCCAGGACGGCTGAAGTCCAACTCCACCCCGTTCATGTAGGCCCACTGGTCCAGGCGCTTCGATGTGAACTCGGGCCCATTGTCCACCCGAATGGTCCGGGGCAGCCGGTGCTGCTCCTTGAGCTGCTGCAGCACCTCCACCACGTCCTGTCCCCGGATGCTGGCGGCCACCCTGACGGCCAGACTCTCACGGGTAAAGTTATCGACTATCGTTAACAGCCGGATCCGACGCCCGTCGAAGAGCTCATCGCTCATGAAATCCATGGACCAGCTGTCATCAATCCCCGTGGCCGTCAGCCGCTCCTCGCGCCTCCGGCACGAGACGTGCCGCTTGGGCTTCTTGTTCCGCAGCATCAGGCCCTCCTGGCAATAGAGCCGGTAGACCCGCTTGTGATTCACAGACCAGCCCTCCCGCTGCAGGAGGACGTGGAGTCGCCGGTAGCCGTAGCTAACCCGGGCCTGGGCCAGGTCCCTGATTCGCATCTTCAGTGCAGCCTGCTCATCTGCCACGCTCTTGTAGCGGTGGCTGGCCCGGGAGGGCGTCAGCACCTGGCAGGCCGGCGCTCGCTGACGCCGTAGGCCACCTGGAGATACTCCGCCCGAGGCCGCAGCTGAGCAGGCCTCAGGGCTTTTTTCGCAGCACGTCCTGCAGCATCTGCTTGTCCAAGCTGAGGTCGGCCACCAGCTGCTTCAGCTTGCGGTTTTCCTCCTCCAGGACCCTCAGCCGCCTGACCTCGGCCACTCCCATGCCCTGGAACCTCTTCTTCCAGCGGTAAAAGGTCTGCTCGCTGATGCCCATCTTGCGGCAGACCTCCGCCACCGGCACGCCGTCCTCCGCCTGGCGTAGGCCGAAGGCCACCTGCTCCGGAGAATACCTGGAACTCTTCATGGGGACGATCCTCCTTTCCTTTCGTGTTAGATCATCCCACAAAACTCGCGTTCAGACTGGCCCAGTTTCCGGGGAGCAGATCACTGATGATGGGAAAGAGCGAGACCCTCCCAACGATATGGGAAATTCCGGACGATCTTTGGGATCAGATTCATCCGGTCATTCTGGAAATGGACCCGCCCAAGTCTACGGGTCGCAAGCGGGTTCATCCTAGGCGGGTCCTGGACGGCATCATTTTCCGCATGCGCACCGGTTGTCACTGGAACCGGCTACCCCGCGAACTGGGAGACGGCAGCACCATTCACCTAACTTTCCAGCGCTGGGTGGAATTGCGAGTGTTGGAGCGCATCTGGGCAGTGCTGGTGGAGGAGTGTGAGGACCGGGGGCTGTGCAGTGGGAGTGGCAGGCTGCCGGTTGCGCCATGGGCAAGGCGCGTTTTGGGGGATTCAGTAGGCCGCAACCCCACGGATCGGGGCAAGGCTGGCAGCAAGCGCAGCCTGCTGGTTGACGGCGGCGGAGGGCCTTTGAGCTTGGTGGTGGCCGGAGCCAATGTTCACGATACCAAGCTGCTGGCCATTACCCCGGAAAGCATAGTGGTGGAGCGGCCAGAGGCTGGGACTGAGCATCTGTGCCTGGACAAGGGATACGACAATCCAACCGGCCACGAGGCCGTAGCAGCTCATGGGTACTAGGGACACATTCGGCGCATCGGAGAGGAGAAACTGGACGCCAAGGGCGAGAAACGCTATCCCGCCCGCCGCTGGGTGGTAGAGCGCACCTTGCCTGGCTGTCCATGTGCCGGGCTATACTGGTGCGGTACGACAAGAAGGTATCCAACTACATAGGACTGATTCAGTTGGCCTGCGCCCTGCTCTGGTACCGCCGCCAACGGCAATTCAAGTTTTGAGATAGTTTCTTAGTGGGATCTTACCGTGAAGAAATCCCGATCCACGCCGGAGCATCCAGTCTTCGGGACCCGGCACCGAGCCACCGGCTCCCGAGCCTTCATCGGCGCTGAAGGATTCACGGCACGGCTATCCACACCCCTCAGCAAAATGCCCCACATTTTCCTCGCAGACGACGGAGAACTGAACTTCGCACAAACCGGCACAATCCTCATGCAGGCCGCCCCACGACCTCCCGGGGTATCAGCAAGCCCGTCAAGAGAATGGGAGCGGCGCAAATCACGAAGCCCAGCAGGAGCGAGCCTGACACGTCCCGCATGGTGTTAGCGCCAATGCAAAAATGAGCGAAATCGCCCATTCAGGATTGACCCACCTGATGCAGAAGGCATCCTTCGCGAAGACTTGGTGGAGGTGCCTGACAGATTCTGCTGAAGGTGCGAGAAGTGAAAGAGATCTACGGGATGAAAGGGGCGGGCCGTTCCATCCGGGGGATTGCCGATGACCTGGGCATCGCCCGCAACACGGTTCGCCGGTACTTGAAATCCCCTGAGTCCATGAGGCCCAAGTCCCGGCGGCAGCGGGGATCGAATCTGGACAAGTATGGCGACTATATCGGGCAGCACTTGTCCCAGGGGCTGGAAAACTGCGTAGTACTGCACCGGGAGCTCAAGGCAATGGGCTATGACGGCGAGTACACCACCCTGAAGCGCTACGAGTCGCCGCGCCGCAGCCGTCGGCAGCCCGGCGCCACGGTGCGCTTCGAGACGGCCCCCAGAGAGCAAGCTCAGGTGGACTGGGGCAGCCTGGGATATGTGGGCGCCGACGGGAAGAAGCATCGGATCTGGGCGTTCGTGATGACCTTGGGCTGGTCGCGGGCCTGCTACGTTGAGCTGGTGCGCCGGGCGGACACCGCCGCCTTCATCCAGTGCCATGTCAATGCCTTCGAGTACCTGGGCGGCGTGCCGCGGCGCTGCCTCTACGACAATGCCAAGGTGGTGACCCTGGGCCGGGACGAGGACCAGCAGCTCATCTGGAATCAACGGATGCTGGACTTCGCCATGCGCATGGGCTTAGAGGTGCGGTTGTGCCGTCCCTACCGGGCGCAAACCAAGGGAAAGGTGGAGAGCGGGGTCAAGTACGTCAAGAGAAACATGTGGCCCAGCATATGCTTCACCGACGATGCCGACCTCAATCGCCAGGGGCTGGAGTGGTGCGACGTTGTGGCCAACGCCAAGGTGCACGGGACCACCCATCGTGTGCCGTGGGAGATGATGTCCGAGGAGCGGCCTCATCTGGGTAGGCTCCCCGAGCGGGCCGCTTTAGCCCCCTATCTGCGCGAGGACCGGAAGGTGGCCCGGGACTGCTTCGTCAGCTGGGAGGGCTCCCGCTACGGGGTCCACTGGAAGTGGGCGGGCAGCGTGGCGCAGGTGGGACAGCGCCAGGGGACGGTGGAGATCTGGGCGGCGATGAGCGCATCGCGGTGTATCCCCGGGCCCAGAGGCCGGGTGAGCGCTTCGTCCTGCCCGGCCAGTGGTCGGGACTGCCTCGGGGAGACGGCCAGCCCCATAAGGAGGCGGTAGCGGTGCAGATTCCCATGGGCGAGGTGGAGCGCCGCTCCCTGGCCACCTACGAGTTGGCGGCCGTGGGAGGTGCAAGATGATCGCCTTGGAGTAGGCCCGCCAGCATCTGAAAACCCTGGGTCTCAAGCAGGCCCTGGAGATCCTGGACAATGCCCTGGACTCCGCCGCCACCAAGCAGCTGACCTACCCGGAGATGCTGGAACAGTTGCTCAGCGCCGAGGTGGAAGCCCGCCGAGAGCGGTGTCTCTCCACCAGGACCAAGCTGGCGCATTTCCCCTACCAGCGCACCATCGAGCAATTCTACTTCGGCTTCCAGCTCTCGATAGATGAGCGCTTGGTAAAGGAACTGGCCGGCCTGGCCTTCGTGGCCGAAGCCACCAACGTCCTGCTGCTGGGACTGCCCGGCGTGGGCAAGACTCACCTGGCAGTGGCCTTGGCCAAGAAGGCCATCGAGCGGGGCTACGGAGCCTACTTCGCCCGGGTCTACGACCTGATGGAGGACCTCAGGAAGGCCAGGGCCGAGAATAATCTACAGCGCCGGTTGCGGATCTACCTGGCGCCCAAGGTGCTGGTGGTGGATGAGTTCGGCTTCTGGCCCTATGATCGGGAGGCGGCCACCACTTTCTTCACCCTGGTGTCGGTCATGTATGAGAAGGGCAGCATCATCCTGACGTCCAACAAGGGCTTCGGAGAATGGGGCGAGCTTCTTGGCGACACCGTCATCGCCTCGGCCGTCCTGGACCGGCTGCTGCATCACAGCCACGTGCTGAACATCCGGGGCGAGAGCTACC
>VXOI01000023.1 GCA_009840175.1 Chloroflexota bacterium
CAGCGACGCCGGAGATCAGCGTCAGCCCCGGCAGTGGAGTCACCGAGGGCGGCGATGCCAGCTTCACCGTAACCGCCAGCCCGGCGCCCACTGCGGACTTGACGGTCAACGTCACGGTCACCCAGGACGGCAACTTCGGCGTAACCACGGGAACTCAGACGGTGAGCATCCCCACCGGCGGCAGCGCCACGCTGACCGTCAGCACCACCGACGACGATGCCGACGAACCCGACGGCTCGGTGAGCGTAACCGTAGACGCCGGCGACGGCTACACCGTGTCCACGACCCAGAGTTCTGCCACGGTGAGCGTGGCCGACAACGACGACCCGCCGCCGCAGGAGCTGCCGGTGGTCTCGATAGCCGACGCCTCGGTCGTCGAAGGCGAGCACGGCGATCTCTCGCTCATGGAGTTCCGGGTCACGCTGAGCGAAGCGTCGAATGCAGACGTTACGATCTACTTCGAGCTCCGCGAAGGCACGGCCACGGAAGCGGTGGACTACCTCGGTATCGACGGCAAGGTGGTGATCTATGCCAATCAGACCGCGGGATCCATCATCGTGAACGTGCGCGATGACGACCGCCCAGAGGAGGATGAGACCCTGGAGGTGGTACTGACGGATGCCGACGGAGCCGTCATCGCCGACGACAGCAACACGGCCACCGGCACCATCGTTGACGACGACTGAGGCGGCGGCTCGCCGGATGAGCAGGAACTGAGGTCAAAGCACAGCGCTGCCCCTCCCCTGGCTGACACAGGAGGCGGGCGGCGTCATCAGTGATGCCTTTGCACCGACACAAACGGTGTCTGGTTGGAGTTGGCCGAGGCCGCCGTTCCTTGCCTGACGGCTCCCAACGGCGGTGAGGGATTGGTCCGGCGCTCCGTTCCGGTATCAGGGTTGTGCCGGGAAATACTATCCCGGCGTACCCCTCATATCCCCGACAGATTCGTTCGGCAAGACTATCCAAGCTCCAGCCGGAAGCCCAGGGTAAAGGTTCTTGATTTTGTCCAGTTTGGTGGGCCTGACTTGACGGTAGACAGTACCGTCTTCGAGATGTGGTTGGGCCTATGAACTCCGGAAGGACGACGAAATCACACGACTTTTATGGGTGGTGTATCAGTCTGGCTGTAAATCAGCTGCTGAAACACGTCAAACTAATACACTACCCTTTCAAGGCCATGCAGATTCTGACCAACGCCCCCATATTTTCTGGCTCAACGCTGTCCGTCTAATGGTGTCTATCTCGCTCACCCTCACGGTCGGTTTCGGGCAAAACATTGCTGAGCATTATCCAGGGGGAACCACATATCGGGTATAAGCGGCGAGCAACCGGCGAAACTCCGCCAAGAAATTTGCAGGGCCTTCAAGTGCCTCGACTTGAACATGAGCATAGGCCCAAGCGCGCCACGGTTCATCTACATACTGGTCTTCGGGTCGCCACTCAGCCCGAACCCGAAAGGGAATGCCTGTACGCTGCGCCGCTTCTTCTGCCAGCGTCTCATAGTCGCCAACGGTATGATGTGCCTGACCGTAACCGGCTAAATGCTCAATCAGCAAATCATCAATGGAAACGCCACGCTCAAGCAGGCGCCCTACATGCCAGACTGATAGGTCCGGCTGCTTGAATGCGCTTGCCTTGGGCCTGTTATTCCGCCTGTTCCAATCGCGGGGGCGAATGAAACGACAAATAACGTCGTCTCGGGGAACAGGCACAGATTACACGGAAAGCCAAGAAATTACGTCCGCTTCAGTGCTGTCCGGCATCAATTTGACCGGCTCCAGCGGAGGGTCATAGACTCCTGCGTCAATGCTGCCGTCAATTTCCAGTTCGGCCAGCAGCAAACGACCGCCGGGCAACTCCAGGTCGAAAGACAACCCGCCATCCGCGTCGACCGAAATTTCCGGCTCTCTTGTATTGGTCAAGGCTGCCTTGGCGATTCGGGTAGCCATTTCCACCACCCAAGGTTCCGGACGATTACCGTCGATGCCTGCGGCGAATTCGTCAAGAGCAGTCTTTACCGCAGCTTGGATTTCCGCTGCTCCAGTTACCATTTGTTTATCCCTTCCCGCAGTTGGATTCCATGCCTTGAGCTGCCTGAGAGCACCCATAGAGTAGCACACGCAACTTTATTCTGACACTTTCCGTTTTGGGTTCCAAGCTGGACTTTACGCATTTTCAAGTGGCGTGAGCAAGGGAATCCGTGAGTGTATGGTACGGAGTGGCTGGACTTTATGAGTATCAGGCTCGACGCCCGACCGTGAGAAAGCCCCCGATGTCAGCCATAAATGGCGCTGCGCCAAGGGAATGACGTTCATTTAAGGTTGGAGACGGCTTGTTCTACCGAGCCGCCCAACTTTCAAAAATGCGTAAAGTCCAGCCAAGGGATTCGGCGTTGCAGCCAGGGCCTTTCCAAAGTCGTTCCAGGAAACTTCATGCGACATACAAGAACGTGCCCGTAGCTTTAGCAGGTCTCGTTCCAAGGGACCTTTCAACCTTGCAATGCCACCGTCGAAGGACGTTGGAAAGGCCCTAGTATTACAGCCGCAGTTAGGCAGGAAGGGGCCGCGGGCGTCTTTTGTAGTGGGATTGCAAAGCCCTGGCCTGATGGCGCCGTCTCCACTGAGACCGCCACAAAGCCAGCCCGGCGATCTCGTGGGACAGCCGTAGCAGCCGGTACAGCAGACGCCGGATCTCGGGCACCGTCAATGGGATCAACCCTTTCTGCGTCACCGCCCCCCTTTTGCGCAGCCCGCGGCGGCATGGGATCTGGTCACTGCCGGAAAGGCGTGGACCAGCAGCGCCAGGGTGACGTGCCGGTACCATCCGGTCCAGCGGCGCACCTCGTATTAGTCCAGTCCCACCTGGCCCTTGGCCTCCTTGAAGGCATCTTCGACCACTCACCGGGTGCCCGCTACCCGCACCAGTTCCTCCAGCGGAACCTCTCTGGGACTGAAACAGCCATAGAGGGTGTTTACAAACCCTGGCGCCACCCCTCTGCACATGGTATCATCGGCCCCGCGAGAGAACCTCTTTACTCAAGGAATACACCATTGGGGATACAAGGTTGGGCACAGCCGTGCCCCCTTGCCCCTAATGGTGGTTGTGGTTCTCTCGCAAGGTGCCAAAACCTTGAGCAAGGGGGTTCCCTCCCATGAAGCTCTTACCCCGCGTTCTCGTTCTTCCCCTGCTCCTCACCATCTGTCTTGCTTGCACATCCCCTCCACCTACCACAACCCCGTCTCCAAACCCACTCCCGACCGTTACTCCGATTCCCACGGCCACTCCGCAGACACAAGCCACAGTAGCGGCTGGCGTATCGGCCACTCTTGCAGCCACGCCCACCACAACCCCTATCCCGACTCCAACGCCTGCAACTATGCCGGCCTTAGCTCTTGACTGTGAGGGTTGCCCGACCGTGATTCTTGATGAAGGTCAATTGCGGGATAGCACTTTTCGCCGCAACCAAGAATATCACCTCGTCGGATGCTTTTTTGATGAAAGCATAGATGGACCTAGAGGTCCCCAAGCTAACAGAGAATTGATCTTCTCTCACAAATACCAAGCCCACGTAGACGACCAAGTTATTGTGAACTGGGGGCCAAGCGTGACACGCGATTCGCCGTCAAAGGGATGCTACGAGTTAATTGCGACATATACGGGGCAAGGAGAATATGTCTATTGCACTAACGATATTCTCGGCGGCTGTCAATTCGGTGGCATAGACGTTCAATTCCCCACCTTCAAGGTGCTGGAATATACCGGAATCTCAAGCGGCAAGTGGTCCGCTTATCGTGCTCTCCCGCCTACGCCCACGCCGGTGCCAACAGCCGCTCCAGCACCGACTACCACACCCGAACCGACGGTTACTCGGATGCCTACTGGAACCCCGCAGCCAACTGCTACTCTTGCGCCCACGCCAACTCCAACCGCAACACCGATGCCCACGATGCCTGCGCCCACACCGACTCCAACCGCAACGCCAGAAAACATCGAAACTGCAAACTTTATGTCATCTCTCATGCAAAACGGATGGGCAATAGAAAGCCCAAACGGAGAAATAGTCGAAAATATCTCTCTGTCGGCATGGGACAACAAGACAAAAGCTGACGCACTGCTCGATACCGGAAACTTCGAAGAAGCGCTCGCCATGTACAAAAGGGCATTGAACATCCACGGAAAGCCATCATACTTGCTTGATTGGGATGTGGGATTCATCTACGAAATGCTCGGACAGTTCAAACCTGCCATTGACCACTACACGCGATCGCTTGAAGTCTACGACGACAACGGAATTCGAGCCGATAGAGCCTATGCGTACATGAATCTGGGCCTCTGCCACCAAGCAAAACCAGAAGCCGAAATGGTCCTTAAGGGGCAGGAAGTAATCACAGGGCTTGACAGCGCCCACAGAACAGGCCACCTAACGTTGGCCATGTGCTACCAATCCGAAGGAAACTGGCGCAATGCGATACACCACACGAACAAATACATCGGAGTCAACCGCAGCATCGAAGGATATGAGGGTATCGGCAGTGACCTCTTCTATCTAGGAACACTGCACGCCGCCAACGACGATTGCGCCGAAGCAAAGAGAATATCAGAAGACGCACTTGCCGCTCCGGTCTACGAAGAACCGGGGCACAACAGCCATGCGGGTGCACTGATGACCATCATCACATGCCTGACTGAAGAAGAAAACTTTGCGGAAGCACTCCCCCTTGCAGAAAGAAGGCTCGCCATCGTCACCGAATCCGGATACACAACTCAACGTATAGAAAGATTCAAAGAAACTGTCGAACAAATAAGACAACTATCCAACAGCTAACCGCTCAGCCAACCAGCCTCGCTCGGGACTGAGTCGTTGCCAATACCTTCTTTGGATAAAAGGGCGCGCGCTGCGGGAACAGACGGCCACCATACCTCTCGCTGAATCCTGCCAAGGAACCAGCAGAGCCGACGCCGGCGCTGCACGTAGTTGGTCAGGGTGGCGTAGCATCCGTCGTAGCCCAGGGTACGAATCTCCCGCAGCAGCACCCGGCAGTTCTCCAGGCCCCCCATCCGGCGGTCAATGTGCCCGGTGTAGGGGTCCAGCTTCGATCCCCGGGGCCGGCGCGGCTTGAGGCGCATCGCCTCCGGCGAGTTCAGGTACTTCAGCACCGTGTTGCGGGCCAGGCCCAGGTCCCGGGCAATGGCCCGGGCGGAATGACCCTCCCCTTTCATCTCGTAGATCTCTTTCAAGTCTCCACCTCTCAGCAATCTCGGCAGGCACCTCCACGTTTGCTCCGTGGATGATGCTCGCCGGGTCGACGTGGCTCAATTCCAACTTAGAGATCTTGGCTCATTTTGAAGTTAGAGATGATGTCATGGAACGAAATGCTATCGCAAGCAGGGTAACTACGAAAAAGGTGGCAGTTCCACCACCGGCGAAAGCTCTCGGTTCAAGGTCCGGCGCCAGCGGCGATCCCGCCAAATTCGCCAGAGCGACGAAGAGAGTTACCCACGTTGCTAAGGAGCACATTACCATCACGCGGATAGCCGAAGAGCAAGACGCCTGTGCCGAAAAGGCCAGACTGGCCCCGATAGAGAGGCAAGAAAGGTACAGTGAACTAACCTGCGCATAGTCCCAATCTTTGCTTTCGGCTAGCCCCCAAGCAGCGAGCAAGCCTAGAAATCCGACGACACCCGCGCCCCAGACCTGCCCTAGAACCCAAATCTTGACAATACTGTTGGCTGATTGCATAGGGTGAGAATCTCCTTCACCTGAGTAGACCGCAGTCAAATAGCTCCGCATCCTATTGTAACTACAATATCAACATCTCTTAGAAGGTGTTTCCGAAGTGTGGGTGAATGTCTTAAACTGCCTGAATGAATCG
>VXOI01000134.1 GCA_009840175.1 Chloroflexota bacterium
TGCTATTTTCTGCCGTTTTGTCTGGGCTGGTGTTGGGGGTATCCCCGTGGGGGGGGGGGGTATTTGGGTAGCGGGTTTCATGGGGGTTGGGTTGTGTCCTCCGGGTGTGATTCGGGGTTGCCTGAGATGATGATACCGCACTAGGACTAATGTTCGCAATAGGTGATTTATGGAGGGCCTTCCGATTATTGTCCGAATCAGGATTTGAGGATTTTCGAAACGGAGAACCGGCTATGATTTACGAGGCCCGATACCTCAATAGGCCGCCCATTCGGCCTCATGCCATGCTATCTTGGATCTCCGGACAGGCTGTGCAGGACGGGCGGGATGACAACAAGCTATTCCTGAGGACTTAATTCATGCTCATCGAAGTAGAGGTAACAGCCGGGGAGAACAGCCCGCTGGACTTGCACCGGATGTTTGACCTGCTGGAAGACCCGCGGCCGGTGTCGCGGGTGATGGCACCCAACCTGAAGGGGGAAGACGTGTGGTGCGATGTTACGGGCTGGACGGAGGACGGCCCGTGCCCGGCGATGGCGGCGCTGTCGGAGGATTCGGGCGAGGGCGTGGTCTTGCTGGTGTACGGGGGCAGCGAGGGGGTGCGGCTCCGGCCCGCGGGTTCTCCCACCGAATGGGACCTCTCGGATGCCGGACAGTGGGGAGAGGCCTGCCTGATGCTGGGGAAGGATACTGATACTGAATAGAGCCGGGCCAACATCGGCAGAGGGATACAGGCGTTCTTACAAGGTGCGTGACAATTGCCTTATTCGGAGCAACCGGCCAGCCAGAATAGCATTCATCGTTCCTCAGAAAACACGGAGACGCCCTCACCCTAACCCTCTCCCTGAGGGAGAGGGGATTTGTCACAGATCCTCTTAAAACACTGGGGCAGACAACTGCCTGACAAGGGATTCCAAGGCCGGGGCTTCACCGTTGCGAAAGTCCAGGCATTCGCCATCTCGCAAGCGCCTGCAAAGGCGATCCTTTCGTTCGTAGAAGAGTTCGCCGAGTCCCAAGGAAATAATTGGCGCTGCGGTAGGCTGCTCCCCGGCGCGGACCAGCTCTGCGAAATAGCGACTGGTGAGCGGGTTTTCCAGGGCGGAGTCGGTGCAGACCAAAGCGAGACGGTCATAGTAGAAAGTATGGTCCAGTGACGCCTCACCCGAGTTCAGGGCGTCTTCATCGTCAGCGTAGAGCACCCACGCAGGGATTTGAGCTGAGAGCAGTCCGCCGCGCAGCCGTTCCGCCAGTTCTTCGTCGGACATGGCCGCCACCAGGAGCGTGGTCGGGAAGGTGCGCCTTTCAGCCTTCATGACATCCTGGGCAGCTACAAGCGGTTCGGCGACCCCGGCGCCTAGCAGGAACTGCGGCGGAATCCTCCCACCGGAACGGGCCAGGGTGTCCAGGGAGATGGTGCTGGGAGCGGTATGGTTCATCGTTTCCAAGCCGATGGCCATTCGGAGGTCGCAGTTGACGAAAAGGGTGCCTCCCGCCGTGGCCTGGTGCAGGATCGAGCTGTCCAAGCTGGCCCGCACAATCTTCGCGTCGCGCAGGTCTGCGCCGGACAGATCGGACATCAGAAGAGACGCTGTCGTCAGGGAAGCGCCGCGCAGGTTTGCGCCGGACAAATTGGACCAGGACAAGTCCGCAGAGGTCAGGTTGGCCCCGCTGAGGTCGGCCTCCTGCAAATTGGCGTAGGACAGGGTGGCGTAGGACAGGTCGGCGCCCCTGAGGACGGCGTGGCTGAGGGTGCCATTGGACAGGTTGGCGCGTGTCAGTGAGCAGCCGACCAGTTGCGAACCGGTCAGGTTGGCGTTGGGCAGACTGGCGCGAAAAAGGTGAGCGCCGGTGAGGTTTGCGCCGGACAAGTCGGCCATGCGGAAGTCGCAGCCAGTGAAGTCGGCTTCGCTCAGGTCGTCGTGGCGCAGGTCTGCGCCGGGCAGCTTGATTCCGCTGAGGAAAGAGCCGGAAAGGTCGAGAGGGGGACGACCATAGATGAATTCGGGGGTGAAAGTCTCGCTGGCAGCCCGGTCTTCCAGCCTGTAGCCCAGATCGAAGCGAGGCAGACGAGTGTTGAGGCTGCGATAGGTGAGTTCGCGCCACCGGGCGATGGCGGCAGGCCCGGAACGCGCCAAGCCAACATGGTCTGGGTCGGCCAACTGCTTACACCTCTACGCTAATAGTTGCGGTTGCTTTCGAGGCAGCCTCTCCGCATTACGTCATCACCCCCACCCCCAAGGGTGAGGGAATTTTTGAGACAACTCTTACTGATGTGTGAGCAAACAACTAAACCGCCCTGGATTCCTGCCTTCGCAGGAATGACGAATCCCAGCAGGGCAAGATTCAGCAACTAATTCACTCATCAGTAAATCGCGATTCAGTCGCGTCCGGCGAAGGCGGGCATGACTTCACGGGAGAAGATTTCCAACTGCTTGCTAAGCTCGTGCCAAGGCATCCCTTCGGGCCATTGCAGAACGACGTCTTCCAGGCCGGGATACTTTTCTTCCAGTTCCCGGAAAGTCTCGATGAAGACCTCGGGCGGGCCGCAGATCCAAGCCTTCTGCTGCACACCGTCCTCCACGGTGGGCGTGCGAGCGGGAGCGCCGGGGGAACCCCACATCCGGCCCTGCTCGTCCACGTAGCGGACCAGGCCGAAGGGCGCGAACCACTTGTAGCGTTCGTCATGGAAGGGACGCACACGGTCCACGGCTTCTTCAACTGAGTCGGCAAGGTAGAAGCCGAAGCCCAGGGCCAGGTCCTGACCCAGTTGCAGGTCGCGCCCGGCCTCGGCGGCGATCTGGTGGTACTGACCGAAGAACTGCTCGACGATCTTCTCGCCGCTGAGGGCGGTCATGCCCTTGATGCCCTTGCGGGCAATGAAGTCTATGGTGCGCCCGCTGGTCACGGGCTGCCAGATTTCCACCGGCAGCTTGAGGGGGCGCGGCACCAGGGTTATGTCTTCCAGTTGGTAGCCACGGTAGGGGACATCCGGGGGAATCTGGTAATACTTGCCGTGATGGCTGAAGGACTCCTGGTTGAAAGCCTTGAGGATTATTTCCACCTGCTCTTCAAACAGCTCGCGGTTGGCGTCCTGGTCGAGCAAGGGCGCGCCGAAGGTCTCCACTTCGCGGGTCTGGTAGCCGCGCCCGATGCCGAAGACGAGCCGACCGCCGGTGAGTACGTCGCCCATGGCGAAGTCCTCTGCCAGACGCAGGGGGTGCCACATGGGGACGATGTTGAAAGCCGCGCCGAACTTGAGGTTCTTAGTGTGCGCCGCGAGATGCACGCCCAGCAGGGTCAGGTTGGGGATGCACTCATAGCCTTCGCGCTGGAAGTGGTGTTCGGCAGCCCAGAGGCAATGATAGCCGGAGTCGTCCATCTGCCTGGCGAGGGCCATGGCGTGGTCCAGGGACTGCACCAACTGCTCGTTGGAATAGCGGCGGCCATCCGGATTTCGACCGTTAGCGCCGACGTCTTCCAGGTCAATCTGACCGACATACAAAACTGAGAAACGCTTGATCATCTGCCTGTCTCGAAAAATGTGGGATGCGTGGGAATTGCGAAAATCGCTACCAAGTATATCACGCTCCACCTGCTCACCCTACACCGCGACGCCGCGCTCCTTCAGTTCGGCTACGCGCTCTGCCGGGTAGCCGAGGGCTGCCAGCACTTCATCCGTGTGCTGGCCGGTCACGCTGCCGACGTGGCGGACAGCTCCGGGGGTGTCGGAGAGGTGAAGGGGAATGCCGGGCTGCTTTACCTTGCCCTCCGGGATGCCGGGCGCTTCCAGTTCCACGACCATGCCGCGGGCGAGGGCCTGCGGGTCGTTGAGCGCCTCGTCGAGATCGTAAACCTTGCCCACCGATATGTTGGCGTCGCGCAGAGCGTCGAACCAGTCGTCGCGGGTCCTGGTGAGGAAGACGGATTCGAGGGTTCGGGCGATTTCGTCGCGCTTTTGGTCACCAGCGGACTGGTGGGGGATGAGGTCTTCCCGTCCGATGGCGCGGCACAGGTTTTCCCAGAACCACGGCTCGATGGCGGCGATGGAGAAATACTTGCCGTCGGCGGTTTGGTAGACGTTGTAGTAGGGGGAGCCGCCGTTGAGCCGGTTGCCTCCCCGTCCGGGCTTGAAACCCTGGGCAAAGGCATCGCCAATCATGCCGCACAGCATATACAGCACGCCCTCGGTCATGGCGATGTCCACGTACTGGCCCCGGCCGGTCTTTTCGCGCGCCATCAGGGCGGCCAGAATTCCTACCGCGCCGCACAGCCCACCGCCAGCATAGTCGGCGATGAGGTTGAGGGGTATGGCCGGTTTGCCATCGGGGGAGTCGCCAATGAGTCCGAGGGCGCCGGCGAAGGAGATGTAGTTGATGTCGTGCCCGGCCATCTGAGCGTAGGGGCCGGTCTGGCCGTAGCCTGAGACGGAGCAGTAGACGGCGCGGGGGTTGATTTCCTGCACCTGCCGGTAGCCAACTCCCAGTCGGTCCACGACGCCGGGGCGAAAGCCCTCAACCACCACGTCGGCGTCGGCGGCCAGTTGCCGGAATATCTCCAGGGCGTCCGGCTCCTTCAGGTTGAGGGCGATGCTGCGCTTGTTGCGCTGGAGGGCGTTGAAGGAGGCGTGGCGGCGCTCGTCTTCCGGCGTCTCGATGCCCGCGACGATGCGCTCGTAGGCGGATCGTGTCTCATCCATGGGCCGCTCCACCATCAGCACGTCGGCCCCCATGTCGGCCAGGATCATGGTGGCGAACATACCGGGGGCGTTGCGGCAGAAATCCAGAACCTTGATTCCTTCCAGGGCCATCATGGGGCGTTCCTCCGGCATTCGGGTTGGGTGATTATAGCCTTTTGCCCTAAGCCTCTCTCAAGGGAGAGGGAAAATTTGGGGGTTCCGTGCAAGACCCCCGTACCCGCACTATAATTCCCGCAGACAAATCGCACGGCAAAGGAGAGCGTTATGGACTTGGGGCTGCAAGGTAGAGTAGCGATGATAACTGGAGGCAGCCACGGCTTGGGCAAGCAGTCGGCTGCCGCGCTGGGCCGGGAAGGATGCAAGGTGGCTATCTGCGCCCGGGGAGCGGAGCAACTGGAAGAGGCCCGCGCCGAACTCGCGGGAGCCGGGATAGAGGTAATCGCGGTGCAGGCCGACGTGACCAGTCAGGACGACCGTGTGAGGTTCCACGATGAGGCCCGCTCCGCGTTTGGCGAGGTGGACATACTGGTGAACAACGCGGGCGGACGGCGGGGCGAGATTGACTTTCTGGCAACGGGGATGGAGCGGTTCCGCGAGGGTCTGGAGTTCAACCTGTTCAGCGCGGTGGAGCTGGTGAACCTGGTTCTGCCGCACATGAGGGAGCAGAAGTGGGGCCGCATCATCAGCATATCGTCCATCTACGGGCGGGAGTACGGCGGCTCGGTGGATTACATGACAGGGAAGGCGGGGCTGATTGCCTTCTCAAAACACCTGGCGCTTAACCTGGCTCCCGAAAACGTGCTGGTGAACTGCATCGCTCCCGGCTCAATTGACTTCCCGGGCAGCACCTGGGACCGCTTCCAGCAGAACAACACGCCGGAAGTGGTGAGCGAGTTCATCTCGCGCAATCTGCCTGCCGGGAAGTTCGGATGGCCGGAACCCATAGGCGAGACGGTGGCTTTCCTGGCGTCGGAACGGGCCGATCTGATTACCGGGACGTGCCTGAACGTGGACGGCGGCCAGTCGCGGTCGCTGTTCTAGGGTATCCCACTAACTTCTCTCTGTAGGGAGAGCTAGAGT
>VXOI01000036.1 GCA_009840175.1 Chloroflexota bacterium
TAGGCGGCGGCCACCGGACCCAGCAGTTCCACCGCCCGGTCGGGGCTGGCGCCCTGGGGCAGGATGGCCGTGAGCTGGATCTCGCCGTCGAAGGCGATGCGGTCCAGCTTCTCCTTGCTGGTGGAGGCCGACCGCTGGATCGCCCCGGACACCGCTTTCGACAAGCGCCGCGCGCGGTACCCTGACCTGCTGGTGGCCTTCGGGGTGGACCCGGAGTTGTACCGTGCCAGCAACGGCTACATAGTAGAGGAGCAGGGGAAGGCGCCGGACTTCGTATTGGAGGTGGCGTCGGAGAGCACCGGGGAGAATGACGTAGGGGATAAACGGGACTACTACGAGTCCCTGGGCATCCTGGAGTACTGGCGGTTCGATGAGACGGGGGAGCACCACGGGACGAAGCTGGCCGGGGACCGGCTGGTGGAGGACAGATACGAGCCAATAGAAATAGCGGAATTGCCTGATGGGGTGTTGCAGGGGTATAGCCAGGCGTTGGGGCTGTATCTGCGGTGGGTGGAAGGCGATCTGGTGTTTTACGACCCCGCCACGGGGGAGCCCATCGCCACGCTGGAAAGCGAGCGTTCCCGCGCCGACACCGCCGAGGCTCGCAACCGGGAGTTGGCAGAGGAACTGCGCCGGTTACGAGAGAACTGAGGGGGGTTAGCCATGACCATTTCCAATAGAGGGGAGTTGCGGGAAACCTACCGGCCCCCGGCGCCCCGGGCGGCGCAGAAGGTGCTGGACCGGCTGGACGAGCACTGCCGGAACTTCATTGCCCTGTCGCCCTTCTGCGTGCTGAGCACCAGCAACGCCGACGGCTGGCCCGACGCCTCGCCCCGGGGCGACCCGCCGGGGTTCGTGCGGGTGCTGGACGAGCGGACGCTGCTGCTGCCCGACCGGCCCGGCAACAACCAGGTGGACTCCCTGCAAAGCGTGGTGGAGAATCCCCGGGTGGGCCTGCTGTTCTTCGTGCCGGGGATGAACGAGACGCTGCGGGTGAAGGGTAGGGCGGAGATCGTGACCGGCCAGGGGCTGCTGGAACCCCTGGCCGTGGGCGGGCGGGCTCCGCTGTCGGGGTTGAGGGTGACGGTGGAGGAGGCCTTCCTGCACTGCGGGAGGGCGCTGCTGCGGGGCCGTCTCTGGGACCCGTCGGCGCGGATCGAGCGGTCGTGCTATCCCAGGTACGGGCAGGTACTGGCGGACCAGATTGCCGGGGCCGACGCTGGGCGGATTGACGCCGAGGAGGCGGAGGCCAACCGGGAGCGGCTCTACTGAAGGGCCGTGATCTATCGGCTGAGGTACATCGAACCGGCTGTCTCAAGAGAACCGCCCACCGCGGGGCTGCCCCCGGCTCATGAGCCGGGGGCAGAGCGTCAGGAGCAGGGGAACGGGCAATCCCAGGAATGGGACGAGCAGGACAGGTTCCAGCCGGCCTCAAGGCTGTCCCGCTGGGTTCCGGTAGGAGATAGCCCCGGCTACTCTCTGGCTTGGATTATGACGCGCCCGCCGTCCCCGACCTGGATTTTCAGGTCATGCCCGTTCAGGAGCAGCATACCCACCAGCGGCGTGCTGCCCGTCGCGTCGGCCTCGATGTCTCGCGGCTCTCCATCCCACAGGAGCGTAACGTCATGAACGTGGAACTCCACCTGATCATCGTTGGCCAGGAAGGCCCGGCCAACGTAAGCGAAAGGTAACTCCAACTCGTCGACCAACGCGGGCGGCAGGGTCAGGAAGCCGGTGTAGCCGGTGTCCACCACGGCCTCGATGTCCTGGGTCTGTCCTTCTGCGCCCTGCAGGGAAAGGGAGACCACCGCTTCATACGCCGTGTTCACCATCCCTTCGATCCCACGGTCCTCCGCAGGGACCCGGCCCCTAAGCTGCGCAGCGCCCGGTATCCGACGCGCTCCATCAACACGTCAACTGCGCCGGGGCGCCGCGCCCGCAAACGCTCCAACGCTTCCCGCTCATCGGGGGCGATGGCCCAATCCCCGGTCTCAACGTCGATGGCGACGTATTCCCCGTGGTAGTTGTCCTCCAGCTTTGAACGAATGTCCCGCTCGTAAATCTCCTTGCCCAGGCGGGCGATCTCCGCTGTTGGGCGAGTTGGCGCGTTCATATTAATGCCCCCCATGCCAGCGTTCCTGTTCGTCCATAGTCTACACCGCCGGGCGATCTGCGGACAAAGGGAATCGCCACTCCCCAGGCTGGTAATGACACTTGCCTGATGACCGCCACGCTCCCGGTCTGCTACGCTCGACACATGAGCGTCTCCGACCGGGAATTGCTGCACCATCTCAGCCTCATGCCCTTCACCGACACGGCGGAACTGGCGATGGTCACCGGCGAGGCCCACGTCGCCATCCACCGGGGGCTGGCCGGCCTGCTGGCCGACGGCATCGTGGAGCGCGTCGGCCACGGCACCGCCCACCTGCCGACGAGCAGGCGATACTACCTGACGAGGAGGGGCGTCGGCGAAGCCGCCGGAGTCCTGGGCTTCGATACGCCCTCGGACTACGTGCGGGCCTACCCGGTGTCCCGGGAGTGGCTCGCCCTGCTGGTCCGCCGCATGGACGCGGTGGCCACGGTATACCGCCTGGCGGCGTCCCTCTCTCCCGGAACGGACGGGCGCTGTTCCCAGGTGGACTTTCACCGCCGGGGCCGGTTCGACGCGGTGATCACTCTCCACGACGGGCGCAGCTTCGGGGTGGTGCGCCAGGGTCCGGCGCTACGGCGCCGCTCCCTCCACGACCGGCTGCGGGCCATCGCGGAGTACGGGTACCGGCGCCGCCCCGGCACGGTCCTGGTGCTGGCCCCCAGCGTCTGGGAGCAGCGGTTTGCGACCAGGTTCTGCGAGCGGCTGAACATCGACGACTGCTACGTGGCCGTGGAGTCCAGGGATTCCCTGGAGGACTGGAACAGCAACGCCTGGCGCTATGCCTCGTGGCTCTTCGGCAGCCTGCCCTATTCATTGGAGTTCATCCGCACCCGCGGCAGCCCGAACCGGGGACCCTTCCCCGAGCCGCCGGAGCGCAAGCGGGCCTCGCTGCCCGACGCGCAGCGGATGGTGCAGGCCGCGCCCACCTTCGGCCTGACTTCATCGGAGAAGCGGACGCTGGACCTGATCACCGACCATCCGATGATACCCCGGGAGCATCTGGAACGCTGGCTGGGCGTTACCAAGGGCCGGGTCAGCCAGATGCTGCGCAATCTGGTGCGCACCTGGGGTCTTGTCGAAGGCCACGGCAAGCAGGGCGACATCCGCTACACCCTGACGGAGGAGGGCATCCGCTACGTCACCCACCGGGACCGGGCGCAGCTTCCCACCACGCGGGGCATCTGGAGCACGGAGCTTACCACCGACAAACACGGAAGGCGGCGGCATCTGGGCCACCGCATCGAGACCTGGGCCAGGCAGACCAGGCACGCCGACGGGGTGACCTGGTTCCTGTCGGAGCTGGCGGCGGAGGCGCGGGCAACGGCGGACTCCCAGCTGACCTGGTCCGTCCCCACGGCCAAGACCGACCGGGCCTTCAACTGGGGGGAGTCGGCCATCGCCCCGGACGCGGTGGGCCACCTCGTCGCCGACGGCCTGCATATTCCCTTCTACCTGGAGCACGAACTGCGGGCCCGCCACCCCAAGGGAGTCCTGGCCCGGCTGCGGCCCTACACCGACTACTACCACTCCAACGCTCCCGAGACGGACATGGCCCCCTTTCCCGTCACCCTGTTCGTGGTGGCCAACGAGGAGGTGGAGGAGACCTACGCGAGGACGGCTTCCAGGATGAACCTGATGACGCTGCCCATCCTGGTGTCTTCCGCCGACACCCTGACGAGGCATGGGCTGCTGGAGCGGTCCTGGCGTCCCCTGTGGGAGTCCCGACCCAGGCGGCTGGCGCTGTCGGGACTGAGGGCCTACCGGTGGGACTCGCTGCGGCACCGGATGCATCCGGTAGAGGGGGAGACGTGATGGGGCAACTGACGCGGCCCCATCTGCCCATTATTCCCGCTGGGGGTCCAAGACCCTCCCGGCAGGCCCGATTCCGGTCGTCCGGGGAGGGTGAAAAGGCCCCAAAACACCGGATTTCAGGTACAAAACGGGGTTGACGCATCCCCTGACAAGTCAGAGGGAAAATTGAAAAGCGGGACTAAAATCCCGGGAGTAGAATGTACCGGAATTGTACCACTTGCAGAGGCCCGACGTATCAGCCTGTAGCGAGGTGAAAAGCGATGGAAGAGACTGTCCGCTGGGTGTCCAAGGCGGAGGCGGCGGAGGAACTTGAGGTATCCATGTCCACCCTGGACCGGATGATCCGGAGGGGAGAGGTGGAGGTTGCCAGGGAGGGCCGCCGGGTGTACGTGCGGATGCAGGGGCCGGAGTACCTGGGCGCCGAGGAACTGCTGCGCCGGTCCGTGGCCCGGGAGGAGGAACTTCGGCGGACGGTGCGAGAGTTGGAGCAGAGCGTGTCCGAGTGGCGGATCAGGGCCTCGGAGTTGGAGCGGGAGCGGGACGAGGCCCGGGAGTCGGCAGCCGTTGCCAACCGGCCCTGCCACGAGCTTGAGGAGAAGTATCGGAAGGAGGTCGCCGAGCACAGGGAGACGAAAGAGACCGTCACCATAGCCCGCGTGTGGGTCATCGTCCTGCTGGTGGTCCTGATCGCCTGGATTCTTCTGTGGTGGTTCGTGTTGAGATAGGTACCCCTGCGCCGGGTTGCCGGCGGATGGTGAAGAGGAGCAGGCAATTTCCTGGAACGGCTGGACAGACTTACGGTTTCCCCTTGCGCTAGGGTATCCGAAGGGATAACATCGTGGCACATGGGCCAAACTCACGACGGCGAGGCAGCGGCGATGGGCAGCAAGGCAGGACAGCCGGAATATCCGGCCACACCCGACGAAATGACGGTTGCCCTGAACGCCGCCCTGGAAGCGGGAGACTTGTATCGCATCATGGGTGTCATTGGCGAGATGGCTCGCATCCACCGGATACGGCGGGTGGCCCGGGAGACCGGACTGGGCGAGAAGAGCCTGTACAAGTCCATGCGGGCCGGGGCCAGCCCCGAGTTCAACACCGTGCTGCGGGTGCTGCGTTCGCTGGGCTTCCGGTTGCAAGCCGTCCCGTTGAGCAGTAACGACAGCCAATAGACCAGGAAAGAAGGGATGCGGAGAACATGACGAAGATCATCGCACTTTTGCTGATGGCAGTGGCCCTGGCCGGATTATGGGCAGGCTGTGGAGGCGGAGAGAGCAAGGAGGACATAGCGACGGAAGTGGCAAGGGAATGGGTGAACACGAGCATCGGTCTGGTTTCCGAAGCCACGGTGGAGCTTATCGTCGGCCAGAAGCCCGCTCTGACTCAACTGGCGGGAGGAATTATCGCCGACCAGGTTCGCCAAAACCTTTCCTGGACTTACTCGGCCCCGAAGGAGGAGAGTGAGGACAGGTACTCGATTACCGCAACCGCCGTAGCCGATCTCAAGATCGACATACCCCTTCTGGGAGAAAGGGAATACTCGGTGTCTGCGCCGTTCAATCTCGAAGTCGATACCGGCGCCCGTGACGTTTCAGAGTGGTCTCTCGACCTACTATCGGCAAGGGTAGAAGAGCGATAACGACGGAACGATGCGATGACCGAAGGTACTTGTCTCCGCTCCCTGATACTGTAAACCACCGCAAAGACAGGCAAAGGAGGACGAATGAAAAAGCAGCAGTTCCAACCCCTGACCCCGGCGGCCCTCTACGCCCGGGTC
>VXOI01000196.1 GCA_009840175.1 Chloroflexota bacterium
GCCTCGGTGCTGTGTATATGAGACCCAATCCGGACAGCTCAGACGGCGCTGGGTCAAGCTCAGGGCCGGCGGCAGGAAGCTAGATGCTGTTCCAGGATGTGGTTTTCTGGCTGCTTACCGTGGTGGCCGTCGGGTCGGCCCTGGGGGTCGTGCTGATACGCGACCTGTTCCGGGCGGCCTTGTTGCTGGTGGCGGTGTTCGTCGCCGTGGGCGGTTACTTCGTGCTGCTCAGCGCCGAGTTCCTGGCGGTGGTGCAGGTGCTGATATACGCCGGGGCCATTTCCGTGCTGATTATCTTTGCCGTGATGTTGACCCGAGATGTGCAGCGCGGCAACCCGCCGAATCGGCTTCAGATTCCCGCCGGGGTGCTGGCGGCGTTGCTGCTGGCCGCCCTGGTAACCGTCGCGGTGGATACGCAATGGAATTTCCTGCCTGATGATGGGCGGCAGACCGTTGACCTGGTGCAGACGGGCGCAGTCGCCAACATTTCCGCCGAATCGCTGGCCCAGGCCGGAGTTACGGAGGCGTCGGAACAGGAAGCGGTGCAAACCGCCGGCCTGGCGGACCTGCTTGTCGGCAAGTTCGTGCTGCCCTTCGAGGCAGTGTCCGTACTGTTGCTGGCTGCCCTTATCGGGGCGCTGGCGCTGGTGAGGCCCAGACCAGCCGGGAGCGGCTCGGCGGCCGGAGCATCCGGGTCGGAGGCGGACTGACGCTCATGTCTTTCGAAGCGTTCATGATCGTCGCCGCCGTGCTGTTTTGCATTGGGCTGTATGGCTCGCTGGCCCGCCGCAACGTGCTGGCCGTGCTGATGTCCATCGAGCTGATGTTCAACGCGGTGAATGTCACGCTGGTAGCGATGGCAAAGTACCTGGCTCCGGCCAGCCTGCAGCAGGATATAAGCTCCGCCCTTACTGGGCAGGTGTTCGCGGTGTTCATCATCACCGTCGCGGCGGCGGAGATTGCCCTGGGTTTGGGCATTGTGTTTGCCATGTACCGGACAAATGAGTCGGTGGATCTTACCGAAGCGTCGGCAATGCGGCACTAGGGACGCCCCCACCCTAACCCTCCCCCGGAGGGAGATGGAATATACGAGAGACGGAATATGTGGGTGCAGTTTAGAAAGGCATCCAATTTGATGTTGGCTGAGATGTGGAAGGAGGTCCTCGAAGGCGAGGGCCTGCCTGCCCGCATTCTCCCGTCTTCGGTTGAGAACGGAGGCGACATACTGGACTGGAGCGAGCGGATACCCTTCAACGTCTATGTCCCCAAGGGGCGGGAACACGTGGCCGAGGAGATACTGAGGAAACTGTAGATGGTCACCGAAGCCGCTGTTTGGGCCATATTCCTGCTCCCGCTGGGCTCTTTCGTCCTGATTGCCCTCGTCATCCGGCCTTTTCTCAATCGCTGGCCGCTTCTGGCCGCCGTCAGCACCATCGGGGCGCTCACCGCCGCCACCGTTCTGGCTGTACTGACTCTTCGGTCGGTCATCCTGGGGCATACCGCCGTCTTCAACACTTGGGAGTGGCTATCCTTCGGTGGCGCGACCATCGAGATGGGGCTGCTGGTGGATCCGCTCACCGCTGTCATGCTGGTGGTGGTGACCTCCATCAGCCTGCTGATACAGATTTACTCCGTGGGATATATGCAGGGCGATCCGGGGTTTGCCCGATACTTCGCCTATATGTCCCTGTTCACCGCCTCCATGCTGGGGCTGACGCTTTCCAGCAACATCATCCAGCTTTACGCCTTCTGGGAACTGGTGGGCGTGTCGTCCTACCTGCTCATCGGCTTCTGGCACGACCGGCCCTCGGCTGCCGCCGCTGCCAAGAAGGCGTTCATCATCACTCGCATCGGCGACGTGGGATTCCTGATTGCGATCCTTTACCTGTTCTTCAAGGCCGATGATTTCGCCGCCGCCGGGCTGAATGCCTTCCACATACCCGACATCTGGCAGGCGGCCCAACCCTTAGCCGCTGGCGGAGCGATACTGGCGGGGGCATCCCTGACCTGGATGGCGCTGGGCATCTTTGCCGGAGCTGTGGGCAAGTCGGGGCAGTTCCCTCTGCACGCCTGGCTGCCAGATGCGATGGAAGGCCCGACACCCGTGAGCGCGCTAATCCACGCGGCCACAATGGTTGCGGCTGGGGTGTTCCTGGTGGCGCGCTTCTTCCCGGTGTTCGAGCAGTCCGACAACGCAATGGCGGTGGTGGCCCTGGTGGGCGCGTTCACTGCGCTCATGGCAGCGACGATGGGCCTGGTGATGAACGACATCAAGCGCGTGATGGCCTACTCGACGGTGAGCCAGCTTGGCTACATGATGGCCGCGCTGGGCCTGGGAGCCTACGCACCGGCCATCTTCCATCTTGTTACGCACGCGGTGTTCAAAGCGCTGCTGTTCCTGGGGGCGGGTAGCGTGAATCACGCCAGCGGCACCTTCGATATGCGGTACATGGGCGGGTTGCGCCGCTATATGCCCGCCACTTACCTGCTGGTGGTCATAGCGGCCCTCAGCCTCATCGGAATCGTTCCGCTGGCGGGATTCTGGAGCAAGGATGAAATCCTGCTGGCCGCCTTCGACGGCAACAGCCACTTTGCCGACTGGATCAACATAGTTGCCTTCGTCGGCCTCCTCGCGGGCGTGGTGCTCACCGCGTTCTACACCGTGCGCATGGTGATGATGACCTTCTACGGTGATTTCCGGGGCGGAGTGGCCCAGGAGCAGGCCGAACTGCATCCCGAAGCACACGGAGAGGACGCGGACACGACAGCGCACGGGGACGCCCACGACGGGGAAGAAGACGCGGACAGCCATCACGGGCGCGGTGGCGTACATCTGGCCGAGTCGCCGGTGGTGATGGTCGCGCCGATGGTGGTTCTGGGTTTGGGAGCGGTAGTCATCGGCTATGTGATAAACCCGCAATGGATCAACTTCCTGACGGTGCCGGTGCACTGGGTCACGGGCTTCGTGGCAGACGGTCTTCATGTCTCCACCGGGGGAGAGGGACACGCCGAGTTGCCCAAGTTCAACTGGGCCATCGCAGGCATATCCACCGCCGCCGCTGTCGGAGGTTCGTTGCTGGGATTGTTGGTCTACGGGTTGCGTCGAGACCGGTCGCGGGAGCCGCTCCAGTTGTTGGGGCCGGTGTATACGCTGCTATCGCAGAAATACTATGTGGACGCGCTCTATGAGGGAATCATTGTCCGGCGCAGTTTCTACCGCGTTGTCGCCGGGCTCACCAACTGGCTCGACCGGCGAATCGTTGATGGCTTCGTGGACCTGGTCGGGTGGCTCTTCCGGAACATAGGGTCCGCCATAGGACGGCTTCAGACCGGACAGGCGCAAACCTATGCCACGGTAGTAGCGCTGGGTTCACTGCTTATTGTCCTGGGGTTCCTACTGGCCTAACGGAAGGAAAGGGAACGTCTTCACAGATATGGCGACTGAGTTCAACGGTCTATTGACGGCAACCGTGTTCCTGCCTGCGGCGGGAGCGGTGTTGCTGTTGCTCGTCCCCAACAGGATGGGGGGCAGCGATCGCGTGATTCGTGGCGTGGCGGTGGCTGTCGCCGTTGCCGACCTGGTGCTGGCGCTGCTGGTTTTCGCTTTCTTCGACCGTGGCGGGGACGCCGCGCGCTTCCAGTTCGTTGACCAGTTTGCCTGGATACCGGACATCGGGCTCAAGGCGTCGTACCTGCTGGCAGTGGACGGGTTGTCTGCCCCACTGGTGGCCCTGACTGGCCTGCTGGGACTGTGCGCCGTGCTTGCGTCGTGGCACATTACGCTGCGGGTGAAGGAATACTTCTTCTGGCTGTTGCTGCTCCAGGCGGCGGTGATGGGAGTATTTACCTCGCTGGATCTGCTGCTGTTCTTCCTGTTCTGGGAACTGGAGCTGGTTCCGATGTATATGCTCATCTCCATCTGGGGGAGCGGGCGGAAAGAATACTCGGCGATGAAGTTCCTGATTTTCACCATTCTCGGCAGCGCCTTCATGCTGGTGGCCATCGTCGCGGTGTTCCTGACGCCGGATGTCGGCACCTTCAACCTGATTGAGCTGTCGGGGCCGGGCGCCATACTCGCCACCGCGGCGACGCTGATACCGCTGGCGTGGCTGTTCTGGCTGTTCTTTGTCGCCTTCGCCGTCAAGCTGCCGACCTGGCCGCTGCATACCTGGCTGCCGGACGCCCATACCGACGCACCGACCGCCGCCAGCGTGATGCTGGCCGGGGTGCTCCTGAAGATGGGCGGCTACGGCCTGCTGCGCGTCAATGTCGGGCTGTTTCCCAACCAGACGGAGCAGTTCGCCTGGGTTCTGGTAATCCTGGGCGTGGTCAGCGTGCTTTACGGCGCGGTAGTGACCATGCGCCAGACGGACCTCAAGCGGCTCATAGCCTACTCCAGCGTCAGTCACATGGGCCTCGTGTTGTTGGGTATTGGCTCCGTGGGAGTGTCCACGGGCAGCCTCACCGTCACGGGTCTCAGCGGCGCGGCGATGCAGTTGTTCACCCACGGCACGATAACCGGACTGCTGTTCCTTGCCGTGGGCATCGTCTACGAGAAGGCCCACACCCGTTACATTCCCGATCTGGGCGGGTTGGCCGGGCGGATGCCCTTCGTGGCCGCCGCCATGCTGATTGCCGGGCTGGCCTCGCTGGGGCTGCCGGGGATGAGCGGCTTTGTGTCGGAACTGCTGGTATTCCTCGGAGCATTCCGGGCCTACGACTGGCCGACGGTGCTGGCGGTGCTGGGCATCGTGCTGGCCGCCGGGTACATCCTGTGGATGATGGAGCGCACTTTCTTCGGCGCACAGCGGGAACGGTTCGCCGACCTGACGGACGCTTCGCTGGTGGAGGCTGTTCCGCTGGCGCTGATGGTGGTCTGCATCATAGGAATAGGAGTCTACCCGGCCTTGCTGACGGACGTGTTCGATTCGGCCCTTGAACCGATGATACAGGCGATAAACGGCGGCTAGTCGAAAATGAACGCCCATGACCTATATGTAGTATCGCCGTACCTGGCCATGGCCGGGGCCGGGCTGCTTGTCATTATTTTCGATCTGCTGCTTCCGCGCAGGATACACGGGCTGCTGCCTTACCTGGCTTTGCTGACATTGACGGGCCCCTTCGTTCTCAGCCTGGCGCAGTTCTACGATCTGGGGCTGGCGGCGAATCTGGTGCGGGACGGAGAAGGAGCCGGAGAAGCCAGTATACTGCTGGGCAGCCTGTCGGTTGACCGCTTCGCCCTATTCTTCAACTTCCTCGTGGCCGGAGCTGCGGCGCTGGTGGTGCTTGCCTCCACCGAGTACGTCAAGCTGATGCCCAGGTTCCAGGGCGAATACTTCGGTCTGCTCCTCTTCTCGGCAACGGGCATGATGCTGCTGGCCGCCGCCACCGAGCTGATAACCATCTATGTGGCCCTGGAACTGACCACCCTTCCGCTGGCGGCCCTGGGAGCCTTTATGATGAGCGGCCGCTCCAGCGAGGCCGGCATCAAGTTCCTGATCATCGGGGCAATCAGCTCGGCTCTGCTGCTCTACGGGATGGCCCTGGTATTCGGCTTTACCGGCAGCACCCAGCTTGCGGACATCTCAGCCGCGGTCCAGCGGCTGTATATTATAAACATCATACGCAGCCGACGCTCTTACGCGTGTATAACTCTGTGGTCGCCGTATCAATAAAAAAAATTGTAGGGTGG
>VXOI01000226.1 GCA_009840175.1 Chloroflexota bacterium
CCCCGGCGACGCCCCCGCCCCGGTAGCCACCAGCCGCCCGTCCAATTCGTCCCGCGACAAATCGGATGCGAACTGCGGCACCAGCAATTGCGTGATTTCTTCAGGGTCAACGCGCTTGAGGGCCTGCTCCCGGTCAATCATACCCTCGCGCACCATGTCTACCGCTGTCTTCACTGCCGACAGCGGCGTGCGCTTGGCGTTGCGAGTTTGCAGCAGGTACAGCCGCCCCTGCTCAATGGTGAACTCCACGTCCTGCACGTCGCGGTAGTGCTTTTCCAGGTTGGAAGCCAAGTTCAGCAGCTCTTCCGACCTCTCCGGCATCACTCCAGCCAGCGCCGACAGGGGTTCGGGCGTCCGCACGCCGGCCACCACGTCCTCGCCCTGCGCGTTGCTCAGGAACTCCCCGTACACCTCGCGCTTGCCGTTGGACGGGTTGCGAGTGAACAGCACGCCGGTTCCGCTGGTGGGGCCCAGGTTGCCGTACACCATCCCCATGATGGTCACGGCGGTGCCCATGTCGTGGTCAATCCCGTACTGGTTGCGGTAGACGATGGCGCGAGGGTTGTTCCAGCTACGGAACACCGCCTCCACCGCGCCGAATAGCTGCTCCCACGGGTCATCGGGCGGAGCCGCCCCGGCCGACTCGCGGGCGATTTCCTTGAAATCGGCGGTCACAGCCTGCAACTGCCCGGCGCTGAGTTCATAGTCCAGCTCCACCCCGGCACGGGCCTTGTGCTCCGCCAAACATTCCTCGAAGGGTTCCGGGGCCACTTCCTGCACTACTTCCGCGTATATCTGCACGAAGCGGCGGTAGGCGTCCCATGCCGGACGCCGGTCGCCCATCATAGCGCCCAGCCCCTCGACGATTTCGTCGTTGATGCCTAGGTTCAGGATGGTATCCATCATCCCCGGCATCGAGATACGCGCCCCCGACCGCACCGATACCAGCAGCGGGTTGGTCCTGGATCCGAACTCGTGCCCTACGGACTCTTCCAACTCGCCAATGCGTTCGCGGACGGTCGCCGCCAGCCCCCCGGGCAGCGTATAGTCCCCGGCCAGATAGTCGCGGCAGACCTGGGTGGTGATGATGAACCCCGGAGGGACCGGCAGCCCCATCCGAGTCATCTCACACAGATTGCTTCCCTTGCCGCCCAGGAGATCGCCCATAGAGGCGTCCCCCTCGCTGAACCGGTAAACCAACTTCGCTGCCTGAGCCTGAGCAACCATAGGCCGAATACCCCTCTAAAACCATCAAATTCCCCGGCTACCCCCGCAACAGCCCTCTCCCTGCGCGCAAACCGGTCTTCCATTATACCCGACCACGCCGGGCAAGAAAAATTTGAGGCTGCAAAAAGATAGGTTCCAATTTAGGTGGTTTGCCAACTTGCGGTCCGTCATTCTCGCGAAAGCGGGAGTCCAAACCCCCGTCATCAATTGATTGAGGCACCTAAAGCGGACGTTCAGGCGGCCGGGATGTCGGTGAGTTCGAAATCGCGGCCCTTGAAGAGAAGCGGTTCTCGTGCAGCTTCGGCCAGGGCGTAGGCGAAGCAGTCGCCGAAGTTCAGTCCTGCGGGGTGGTTGCCCTTGCCGAATCTCCGCCAGGCCTGGCGCGCTGTCTGTGCCTGTTCGGGGGTGACCGGCTCCAGTTCTATCTGTGCCCTTCTCAGGAAGGCGTCAAGTTCGTGGGCGGCTGCGGGCCCGAAGCGGCTTTCGAGGACAATCGTAGCCTCCAGGAGAGTGGCGGCGGATATGCGGCGGGAGGAGGCCGCGGAAATGGCTCTCTCGAAGCGCTCTGCTTCGGGTTCCCGGAGCAGGATGGCCAGGATTGCCGACGTGTCTATGATCACTTGGGCAGTCCCCACTCGTCGTAAAGCAGATCGCCGTGGTCCGTGGAAGAGAAGTCCGTGGGCAGAGGGGCCCCGTACCGGGGAGTGTAGGGTGGCAGGACGGCAAGCCGTCCTGCGATATCCTTCATTTCCTGGATGAGCGCCTCCGCGTCTCGCTCCCTCTTCTCCCGTTCCAGACGCTCCCTGAGAGCCACGGTGATGGCCCCGGTCATCGTCTCGCCGGTGAGCTGCGCCAGTTCACTGGCCAGCCGGCAGGTCTCCTCGTTCTTGATGTTGAGACTCACGTTGTCCCTCTGTCTGGAGGTAGATTATCTGACTTTGATTCTACCATAGGCAGGGCCCGTCAATTTGCTGATGCGTGAACGAACAACTAAATCCCGGCCCGGTCGCCCTTCATTCCCGCGAAAGCGTGAATCTTTGCTCTCAGGTTGCGAAAGACCTTCCCTGCCGAAGCCCCTGAATTTCGTCTTTCGCCGTAGAAATGACGGGATGGTTTAGTCACTCATTAACGGCTCAGCAAATCATAGTCGTATCATATCCGTATCCTATCTATTTTCCAGTTGCTTCTTTGTGGGTTGCGTGGTGCCATTAAAGACGGCAAAAAAGATGGCACAATTTTCGAGAACGGAAGATAGCGTCATGGGACCTAGGCCGCTCTGGATTGCAAAGGCCGGCCCCGTGGCGATGCTGGCCTTGCTGTCTCTCGCGGCCCTGATTGTTCCAGTCGCCTGCGGAGGAGAACAGGCCGCGCCCCCCGCAGCGGCTACCGAGGCTCCAGTTCAACCCACGGTCATGCCAACGCCACCTCCGACGCTGAAACCGGTCGCCAGTCCCACGGCAATCCCAATGCCAACGGCCACCATGGCGGCCGCTCCAACCAACACCCCGGCCCTCCAGCAGTCACCCACGCCCACAGCTACCTCCACCCCGACGCCAACACCCACAGTGCAACCCACTCATAATCCCATGCCAACACCCGCGCCCACTGCGACCCCGGAACCAACGCCTACGGCTACACCGATGCCCACTCCGATGCTGTCGCCTACCCTGGCGCCGACCCCTGCGCCAACGGATCCCCCGGAACCAACACCTACGGCTACACCTATGCCCACCGCGACGCCTGCACCCACCACTACTCCGATTCCGTCTCCTATCCCAACGCTAATGTTTGAAATCTTCCCAACTCCTCCTCCGTTCACGGTATTACAGAGAAAATTGGTGTACGACTACACTGTTGAGTTGCCGGACGACTGGGTCCAGGAACGCGAGGGTGGATACAGCAGCCCCTCGCCGCGGCTCCAGCTTGAGATTAGATCTCAAGGATTTCCTGTTGGACATAGCATTGAGCGGTACGTCCAATCGGTTCAGGACAATCTACGTGAGGACTGGTGGTTTACTCCCTCGCTGCTTGAAATCACTTCTGTAGTTGAGGAAATAACAGACAAACAATTAGCCATCCGCATTCAGTACAGGGTGCAGGAGTCACCCCAGTATTGTGTCCTTGATGTGGAAGAGATTGTGTTGGTAACCCAACTTCTTCCGAGAGAACCGCAAGTATTCAGAATAAGGGCATGGACGTGCGAGGGAAGCGTTGCCAGCCGCAGACAGGACAGGGAAGATGTGCTGAACAGCTTTGAGGTAATTACCAAGCCCGCCGAGTACTACACTCAGTTCCTGTACGTTAAAGGCGTGCAGGTAAGGGCGCACGAGAGTGTGGACCCAGCGGCATTGCTGGCCGGAGCAGAAATAGTGGAGGCTATGCTGTCCGGCCGAGAGGACATTCCTGAGTGCATGGCTCAGAAGGGAGGTGATCTGGCCATCATCCCCAGGGATCAAGTCAATACTGATCTCCCCGAATTTGCTGACTTAAAGGGAACAAAAGATTGGACGGGCCGGAGTCGCGACACCTTTGATATTCGGGGACTCGGCGGCACCAGAGCGAGGCCCACCACCGCGGGAGAAGAACAGCTCTTGGGAAATTGGGAACCCCACCATCCTTGGTATCCTTACCTCGGCTTTATGGTGGCACATGAGTATGCTCACGCGATACAGAACGTGTGCTTTACCCAGGAAGACCACGAGCAATGGGACAGCTTCTATGAAGAAGCCCTGGATGCGAACCTGTACCCGGGCAGTCACATGATGCACGACGTCATGGAGTTCTTCGCCGTGTTCAGCACCGCATACTTCGAGGTGACATGGGAGTTAGGGGATAACGTCACTCGTGAGGGTCTCAGAAACCGATTCCCGATGATTATCCAGGCTCTGGATGAAATCTACGGCGGCGCCACCCTTGCCGATGAATATAAGGAATCGATACCACGCCCACAGTAACTCGCTCCACTCCCCCAGCAACCACGATTGACGAGCAAGCCAACCCGGCATCCCCGCAAAGATTCCCTCTCTCCTGATGGAGAGGGTGAAATCCCTGACTGCATAACTCCTATTCTGATTCAGACAATTACTTTGCAATCGTCCCGCGCTCGAATCCAGCAACCCCTCCTTCAAAATCCTGCCCATCCCAAAATCAAATAAATCACAGTTCAGACGATAGCGTTTCAATTTAGGTGGTTTTCCTGCAACCAGACCGTCATTCCCGCGAAAGCGGGAATCCAAACCCCGTCGGCAGAAGATTAGACCATCTAGTCGGGAACGCTGCCCAGTTCACAGGACGATTGCAAAGTTGCCGAAACACCAAACCCGTTAGTCCTGAGCTTGTCGAAGGACGGGTAATCCAGATTCCGTTAGCGGTTCGACAGGCTCACCACCAACGGATTCTCCCAGGCTTTGCAATCGTCCTGGCCCAGTTCAGACGCCCCCTTGCCAAACCCGCACCCACCCTGTACCATAAATCCAGGCATATAAGAACATTAGTTCTCTATCGCCCAGTCCCAACCGGCGACTGACGCCCCGTGATGAACCATGCCCCAGAACCGCAGGAGAAAGCCCCGCAAGAACCCCGACAACCGCGCATCCAACACCCGCCGCACCCCTCCAGCCCTGAGCCTGTCGAAGGGTGAACGGCAGGAAATGACCGGATATGACAGGGAGACAAAAATTTCCCTCCTCAGCTCCCGCCAGCAGGGCGCGCTCCCCGTACTCGCCGCCGCCCCAACCATCGCCCAGGCCGCCCGCGACTGCCGCGTCAGCGAGTCCACCCTCCGCCGCTGGCTCCGCGAACCCGCCTTCGCCGAGGAACTCGGCCTCCTCCGCCAGCAGTACGCCGACCAGGTCGGCCAGCAGTGCCTCGGCCTCATCCTCCGCGGCATGAACGTCCTCGCCGAAGCCATGGATGACCCCGACCGCTCCCTCCGGCTTCGCGCCACCCGTTACGCCATGTCCTTCGCCGCCCACCTTCACGGCTCCATGAAGCTCAACGCCGACATCCGCGAAATGCGCGACTCCCTCGACTCCGTTCTCTCCGGCCAATACATCAATCAGCCTGAACCGGAAAAAGAGCAGGAGTTACGCAGTTGAAAGCTATCCCCTCTCCCTCTGGGAGAGGGTTAGGGTGAGGGCGTCCTCTCCAACTGCATAACTTCTATCAAAGGAGCATTGGATATGCACTCCCTGAGCTACCTCACCCGCCAGGTCGAAGCCCTGCGCAGCAGGCTCAAGCCCGTCCTCGCCATCCTCAAAATCCGCAACCTCGCCATGGAGTTCTGCGATGAGTTCGACGAGGCCGACCCCCTCGAACAACCCGACCAGAGCCAGGTCCTCATGGACATGGCGGCAATGTTCCCGCCCAGCGTAGGACAGGCCGGCTTCCGCCTCGACACCTTCCAGGACCTGGTTGGCTACCTCGTGTGCTGCATTAAAAGC
>VXOI01000066.1 GCA_009840175.1 Chloroflexota bacterium
CCCACCCCCCGCAGCCGTTGTTGCTCCGTGCCCCGGGCCCCCCGCGACTGCTCGGGCGCGCCGGGGGGCGCGGGGGCCGTCGGCGTGGCTTTTGCCCCGCCGGAGGCGGCGCTGTTGCCCACGGCGTTCACGGCGCGGACCCTGAAGGCATACTCCGTGCCAGCCATCAGGCCGGTGACGGTGTGGGAGACGGTGGCCGCGCCGCTGTTCGGGATGTCCGTCCAGTTGCCGTAGTTGCCTGTGCCCTCCTTCTGCTGGTACTGGTATCCGGTGATGGTGCTGTCGCCGGGGTTGCTCCAACTCAGCGTCACCTCCTGCACTCCCGCCGCGGCGGTGAGGTTCGCCGGCGCGGCCGGCACGGAATTCGACACCGTTGCGGCCGCCACGGTGATGACCGGCGACAGGGCGTAGATGTAACCAGTGGGAACAACACTAATGGGACTTGCGGTATGCGACAAGAGGGAACGGCTACCCGAAAAATCTCCCGCTTGGACATGGCTAGTTGAGCCTGCGTAGTAGCTGGTGTGCTTCGTTCCGTCGTCATTCGAGCCAGTCGCAACCCCGCCAACGCCAGAGGAATCTTCTCCCGACGGGAACTTGGCGGCCCTGGAGTCCCAGGTGCCGTCGTAGAAGTCTCGGTATTCGTCGGCGACCCTCGCGCCGTTCACCCAGTAGATGGGCACGCCCAGGTCGGAGTCGTCCGAGGCGCTGGCCGTCGCGTCGCCGGTGAACCTGGTGGCGGTGTTGTCCCGGGCGTCCACCGTTTGGGTGGAAACCACCGCGCGGAACTGGCCCCCGAAGGGCTGCAGGGTGAGGTTGGTGTTCGCCTCCGTCTGGGCGTGGTTGTTGTAGGTGGCTATGTCAGAGGATGTCACCGAGACTTGCGTGGAGGTGACGAACAGCAGGCGGAAGCTCCCGCCAAGGGCGACCAGCGGGTCGTTGCTGGAATCCTTGGGGATGTGGGCCCAGCCAACGGGAACGGTCAGCCCAGACTTGGGCATGGCGGACGTGGGCATGGCGATGACCGCGTCCGACTCGGGGCTGTTGCCCACGACGTTCACGGCGCGCACCTGGAAGGTGTACTCCGCGCCCGGCGTCAGGCCGGTCACGGTGTGCGAGACGGTGGCCGCGCCGCTGTTCGGGATGTCCGTCCATTCGCCGTAGTCGCCCGTGCCCGCCCTCTGGCGATACTGGTATCCGGTGATGGTGCTGTCGCTGGGGTCGTCCCAGCGCAGCGCAACCTCATCGGCGCCGGCCGTCGCCCCGAGATTGGCTGGCTTGGCCGGCAAGGGCACCGGGCGGGTCAGCACCGACGATAGGCCGTAGAAATGGCGGTTCGTCATTTCGTTGTTGGCGAAGTGATGGCTCTTCACCTCTTTGCCGGACGTCATTTCGCCCGCGATGGGATGCTGTGCGCCCAGCCAGTTGCCGTCGTCCTCTACTCCGTTGCTCTCCGAGCCGGTCCACATACGCGCGCCGCCGCCGGGATTGGGGTGCGCGCTTCCCGCCTCGGTCGTCCCCGCCTGGGAGTCCCAGCTGCCGTCCCAGAAGTCCCTGTAGTCGTCGGCGACCTTCGCGCCGCCCACCCAGTAGATGGGCACGCCCAGGTTGTAGTCGTCCGTTGCGGTGGAGGTCGTGTCGCCGGTGTACCTGGTGGCGGTGTTGTCCCGGGCGTCCACGGCCTGGGTGGAACCCACCATGCTGAAGCCGTCCTTGTAGGGACGCAGGACGGTGTTGTTGTTCGCCAGGCCCCGGATGACGTTGTTGTAGTCGGTGATGTTGCTGCTGGCCGCGCTGTGCTCGCTGGAACCGACGAACAGCAGGCGGAAGCTGCCGCCCGGGTCCACGCCGGCCGGAGTGTACTCCCAGCCCGACGTTACGACCGTTCCCGATACCGCAAAGACCGGCGAGAGGGCGTACAGGTGGTGGCGGTTGGTGTTGGCGTCCGAGGTCCCCCGGTTGAGCACCTTGCCGGAAGCTACTTCGCCCAGGGCCGGGGCGTTCGCGCCCAGCCAGTAGCCATCATCATCCGTTCCGTCGTTGTCGGAGCCGGTCCAGATATGGGTGTCCGAGGCGAACGTGATGGTTGCGCCCGACTGGTCCCGGGCAGCGTGGGAGGCCCAGATGTCGTCACCATAGAAATCGGAGGCGTAGCCGTTGGCGACCTTGTCCCCGCCCACCCAGTAGATGGGCACGCCCGTGCCGGTGGTTTCGGTGTTGTCCCGGGCGTCCACGGCCTCGGTGGAAGCCAACACGCGGAACTGGCTGCCGTATCTGGCCAGGTTGGTGTTTGCTGCCGCCGCCGTCTGCACGAGGCCGTTGTAGTGGTCGATGTCCGTGGCCTGCGCCTGATGCGTGGTGGAGGTGACGAACAGCAGGCGGAACCGGTCTCCGGCCCTGAGCCCGGAGGGCTTGAGCGGCCAGTCGCCCGGGACGGGGACGAACTTATCCTCGACGGTCAGCACCGGCGAGAGGGCGTAGAAGGGCAGACTGGCGGTGTTGCCTGCATAGCGGTTCGCATCAAGGGTATTTCTGCCTGCCCCTGTAAGATGAGGTGTCGCGAAGGAGACGGTTGAGTTTCCCAACGGGCGGGAACTCTTTGTTCCGTCGTTTTTTGTGCCCGTGAATGTGGTGGATGGGCCTCGATCATTACCCGATTCGGTCTTTACGGTATAGGAGTGCCAGGTGCCGTCGTAGAAGTCGCCGTAGTCGTTGGCGACCCTGGCTCCGCCCACCCAGTAGATGGGCACGCCGGCGCCGGTGGTGGCGGTGTTGTCCCGGGCGTCCACGGTGGCGGTGGAGCCCACCACCCGGAACTGGCCCTTGAAGGGCTGGAGGTTCGCGTTGTTGTTCGCCGCCGCCTGCACGAAGGCGTTGTAGTCGGCGATGCCCGTGGGAACCGCGTTGCGCCGCGTGGAGGTGACGAACAGCAGCCGGAAGCTGTCGCCCACGTTGACGCCGCTTGGGATGAGCGGCCAGTCAGACGTGACGGCCTGCGCGGTGGGGGCGCTCAACTGGGGCTGGGCAGAGGATAGGCCGGAGCCGTCCACCCGGTGGGTGGGCAGGTTGGTGACGCCCGGGTGGGCCAGGTCGGTGGCGATGCCGTTGGCCCCGGTGATGGAGCCGCCGTTCAGCTCCAGCGAGTTCGCGGTGACGCTCAGGCCGTCATCGTCCTTGTCGCCGGCCTGCACCGCGTAGGTAAAGACCTGGGTCGCCCCGTCCTGCGACGATTGGCTGTAGGTCGCCCAGCGCGCGGCGTCGCCGATGACGAGGCCCAGGCGCGGCTGCCCGCTCACCGTCACCGGCGCGCTGAAGGTCAGCTGGACGATGACCTGCTCGCCGGAGCCATAGACTCCGCCGGCAGCCGGGGAGTTCAGGATGGGGTTGCCGGTGATGGTCGGCGCGGCAGCCTGCGCCGGGTTGGCGGCCTGCGCCTGCGCCGTCTTGCCGGGCCCGTGCCCGTCAGCGTAGGACGCGATGGCCCGCAGGTAATTGCCCACGTCGAGGTCAGCCGGAGTGTAGGCGGCCCCGGCGGCGCCCGCGATGGCGGTCCACGCATTGCCGTCGGCGGAACGCTCCCACGCCCAGGTTAGGCCGGTCACGCCGCCGTCCGGGTCCAATACCGTCGCCGTCAGCTCGGCACCGACCTGGGGCGTGTCCGGGTTCAGGGACACCACCCCCGGCTCATCCACGTTGACCACGGTTATGGTCACGGCGATGGAGTCGTCAACACTGGTATCCGCCTCGCCCTGGGCGTTCTTCCCGTCGCTGACGGTAACCGTAACCGTGTAGCTGGCCGTAGTCTCGTAGTCCAGGGCGTCCTTGACCTTGATCTGGCCGGTGTCCGTCTCGAAGTCGAAAACTCCGGCGTCGCTGCCGCTCAGGGCGTAGGTCAGGGTGTCATCGTCGGAGTCGGTGGCGGTGATAGGGTCGCCGACGCTCGTCCCGCCCGGGGTGTTCTCGTCCACGCTGCGGGTGGCGGTGTCCGCAGCGAACTGCGGGGCGGCGTTGGCCGACAACTGGCGGCTGACGCCCGTCACCGGGCCGGCGGCGTCCGAGCGGGCGCTCTTGCCCGCGCCCTGGGCGTCGGCGTAGGACGCGCCGGCCCGCAGGTAGCGGCCGGCGTCGCCGTCAACCGGGGTGTAGGCGGCATCGGCCGCGCCCGCGATGGCGGTCCAGGCCGTGCCGTCGGCGGAGCTTTCCCAGGTCCAGATATCGCCGGTCACGCCGCCGTCCGGGTCGAAGACGCGGGCGCCCAGCGCGCTGCCCACCGATGGCTCCATCGTATTGAGGAGTACCTGGCCCGCCTCGTCCACGTTGACCACGCTGATGGTAACTGCGATGGAGTCGTCAACGCCGGTATCGGTCTCGCCGGCGGCGTTCTTGCCGTCGTGGACGGTCACCGTAACCGTGTAGCTGGCCTGGGTCTCGTAGTCCAGGTCCGCGCCGGAGGCCACGGCAAGCTGGCCGGAGCCGTCGATGGTGAAGGCGTCGCTGCCGCTCAGGGCGTAGGTCAGGTAGTCATCATCTTCGTCAGTGGCTGCCACCGGGGCGCCGATGCTCGTCCCGGCTGGGGTGTTCTCGTCGACGCTGCGGGTCGCGGTGTCCGCAGCGAACTGCGGCTCGGTGTTGGCCGGCTCCCCGGGCTCTGGGTCCGGCGCCACCGGGTTGGCGGTCTGCGCCCGCGCCCGTTGGCCGCCCCGAAGGGGTCGGTGTAGATGGCAAGGGCCCGCAGCCACCGGCCCGCGTCGTCGGCGTCGGTCAGCTGGATGGACGAACCCGTGGCTCCGGCGATGTCGTTGAAGTTGGTGGTGTCCACGTCGGCGGCGGTGGTCCCCTCCGGCGAGCGCTTCCATTGCCAGGCGACGCTGCCCTCCACGATGCCGTCCGGGTCCGTTACCGTCGCCGTCAGCGCGGAACCGGCCTGGGGCGCCTCAGAGCTCAGGCGCACCACGCCCGGCTCATCCACGTTGACCACGGAAATGGTCACCTGGATGGAGTCGGTCGCGCCGTCGGGGTCGGCGGCGGTTACCGTAACCGTGTAGCTGGCCTGGGTCTCGTAGTCTAGGTCTCCCTGGACTTTGATCCGGCCGGAACCGTTGATGGTGAAGGCGTCGCTGCCGGTCAGTCGGTAGGTCAGCTCGTCGCCGTCGGTGTCCTCGGCGGTTACCCTGGCGCCCACCCGGGCGCCGGCCGGGGAGTTCTCCTCCACGCTGCGGGTGGCGGTGTCCGCAGGGAACTGCGGCGCGTTGTTGGCCGGCTGCTCCGGCTCCGGGGTTGGGGTGGGCGTTGGTTCCGGTTCCGGCTGCTCCGGTTCGTCCGGGGCGCCGTTCACCTTGTGGCCGGCCTGGTCGGGCAGGGCCGGGTGCTTCAGGTTGGCGGGGTTGCCGTCGGCGTCCGAGATGGTCCCCTTGTTCAGTTTCAGCTGGTTCTTGCCGATGCCGATGCCGTCGGCGTCCTGGTCGTCGGCCTTGACCGCGTGGCTGAAGCTGAGGGTCGCGCCGTCCTCGCTGGTACTTTCGTACCCAGCCCAGCGCCGGGTCTCGCCGATCATGAGGCGCAGGCGCGGCTTGCCGGTGGCGGTCACCGGCTCATTGAAGGTCAACGTAATGGTGATGGCCTCGCCCTGGCGGTAGGTGTCGCCACTCTGCGGGCTGCTGGTGATG
>VXOI01000132.1 GCA_009840175.1 Chloroflexota bacterium
CTGCGCCGGTGGCTGGGGCAGCCGCTGCTAGACCTGGCTGCGCTGGAGCAGCGGCTCGAAGCGGTGGACAGTTTCTACCGGGATGGGCTGGCTCGTGGCGCAGTTGCAGCGGCTTTAACCGGCGTAGCCGACATGGAACGCATTATTGGGAGGGTTGTTGCCGGGTCGGTTGCCCCCCGCGAACTCCTTGCCCTGAGGTCCGGCTTGGAAACTCTGCCTGAACTTGGGGAACGCGTTGCTGGCCTTGGCTCAGGTTTGCAGTGGCTCCATACTGGACTGCGGCCAGTCTCCGAGGTAACTGAGCTTATCGAGGCGGCCATCGAACCGGAGCCGTCGGGCGCAGTCGGCGACGGTAACGTCATCCGCTCCGGGTTTTCGGACGAAATTGACGAACTCAAGAACGCCAGCACCAACGCCCGCCAGTACATCGCCGGGCTGGAACAGAAGGAGCGGGAGCGGACTGGGATACGCTCGCTGAGGGTGGGATACAACCAGGTATTCGGTTACTACATCGAAGTCTCCAAGTCCCAGACTGCGGAGTTGCCCGACGACTACATTCGAAGGCAGACCCTCACGAATGCCGAGCGATACATTGTCCCGGAACTGAAGGAGTACGAGTCCCTGGTCCTCAATGCGCGCGAGCGATTGGCAACGGCGGAATCGGATATTTACCGCCGCATCTGTGCTCAAGTAGCTGAATCGGCGGAGTCTGTCGCCAGGACAGCCTCCGCCATCGCTCAGGTGGATGTATTCTGTGCCTTGGCTCAGGCGGCGGTGGACAACGGTTATGTTCGCCCGGTGGTGGACAACGGGTCGGTCGTACGCATCCGAGAAGGGCGCCATCCGGTGGTGGAGCGGGTGCTGTCGTCCGGCGAGTACGTGCCCAACGATGTCGAGCTGTCCGGCGAGGAGCGGGTGCTGATGCTAACCGGGCCCAACATGGCTGGCAAGTCCACCTACATCCGGCAGGTGGCGCTGATTACCCTGATGGCCCAGGTTGGCAGTTTCGTCCCTGCCGCAGAGGCTCGGATCGGGCTGGTTGACCGCATATTTACTCGCGTCGGCCTACAGGATGATCTGGCCACAGGGCAGTCCACATTCATGGTGGAGATGGTGGAGACCGCGGCAATCCTGAATCAAGCCACGCCCCGTTCGCTGGTAATTCTGGATGAAATCGGGCGCGGCACCAGCACCTACGACGGGCTGTCCATCGCTCGGGCGGTCATAGAACATCTGCACAACGACCCCAGGCTGGGCTGCAAAACGCTGTTCGCCACCCACTATCATGAGCTAACCCAACTGGCTGCCACCCTGCCCGGCGTCCGCAATTACAGCGTCGCGGTTGCTGAAGAAGGAGGCGATGTCATATTTCTTCATCGCATAGTTCCGGGCGGCGCTGACCGGAGCTACGGGGTTCACGTAGCCCGTTTAGCAGGGTTGCCTCAGGGGGTCATCAACCGGGCTTGGGAAGTGCTTACCGACCTGGAATCTCAAGGCGAAAATGCCCGAAAGCGATTGACCCACTCCGCCCCGGTCCAGCAACTCACCCTCTTCCCGGCCGGGTCGTCGCTGGCCGACGCCTTGCGCGCGCTTGACGTGCCCAACATGACGCCCCTCGACGCCCTGAACAAGCTGTATGAACTTCAGGAACAGGCCGGTTCCATGGCTTGAATCGCCCGCCAATTGACGTGGTTTCCCCTTTTTCGCTTTCCGGGAGGGATATAGAATTGTCTATACCCCAAACCGAAGTTTCAGTCTCCTCATGAGGATGTTATGAGCAAGCAGGTGCAATTTTTCTGGTGGCCCCGTTGATCAACCTGCCGCAAAGCGAGAGAGTTCCTCTTGCAGAACGATTTTGAAGTGACAGAACGCGACTACTTCAAAGAACCGCTCAGCGAAGCCGAGATCAGGGAGATGGCGGCTCTCGTCGGCATAGATCAGATCTTCGCCCGACGCAGCCCCAGCTTGAAACAGATGGGACTTGCAAGTCAGGATCTTTCGGAAGATGAAATGGTAAACTTGATGTTGCAGGAACCCAAACTCGTCCGCCGCCCTCTCATTCGGGTGGGAGACCGGGTCTTTACCGGTGGCAGTAGCTCCGTTCTGGATTCAGTTGTTGCAGCGGCGTCATAGGCCAGCATGAAGCATCGGTGAGGGCAAAGTTGCGCTGAATACTTTTGGGCGAGTATCATACGTAAACCGAATACCCTCCGGGCGGCAATCCCCATTACTGTCGGCCGAGGGAAGTAGTAATGGGAAGGGCCTAAAACCGCCGATGAATATCTTCTTTGACGTTGACTACACCATTCTCGGTTTGGACAACACCCTGCGTCCGCAGACCAAGGAAACTTTCCAGGCGTTGTTGGACGAAGACCACCAGATCTACATCTGGTCCGGAATGGGAGAGAGGTGGGAGGTCATCGAAAAGCACCAACTGAATCCCTACGTGAGCGGTGTTTTTGAGAAACCGACTCACCACTTTCACGAGCGGCTGGAAGAATTGGGCGTGCCCTTCGAGCCGGACTTCGTCATTGACGATTATCCCGAAGTGGTGGCCGCTTTCGGAGGAGTGTGGGTGCCACCCTACTTTTTCAAGCGCTCTCCGGACCGGGAAATGGAGCGAGTCTATCGCATAGTGCAAGACTTTGCGGCCACGGGCACTTCTGAAGACAAGCAGTATCGCGCCAAGGGCACCATCGTTCCCCTCTTCTAGCCCAATAGTGGCGGTGGGCCATGCCTATCAGGATTCTCCCGCCTGCCCTGGCTGCTCAAATAGCCGCCGGGGAAGTGATCGAACGCCCGGTCTCGGTGGTAAAGGAACTGGTCGAGAACTCGATAGATGCTGGCGCCTCCCAGATTACAGTCGAGATCCGTGGCGGTGGCGTCGAGTACATTCGGGTCGTTGATGATGGCGTCGGCGTCCCGGCGGAAGAAGTGCCGTTGTCCTTCCAGCGTCACGCCACAAGCAAGCTCGACTCTCCCGATCAACTTGACCACGTGGCGACCATGGGGTTTCGAGGTGAAGCGCTGCCCAGCATCGCCGCCGTCTCCCATGTGACCATCCAGACCCGTCCTCATGGCGAAACCGCCGGCTTCCGCATGGCCCTGCGATGGGGTGAACCGCTTGAGTCGGGCAGCGAAGGATGCGCTCCCGGCACCACACTGGAGGTAGCTGAGCTATTCGGCAACCAACCTGCCCGTCGCAAGTTCCTTCGTTCGGCCCAGTCTGAGACGGCACGGGTTCAGGAACTGGTCAGCAGCTATGCCCTGGCTTTCCCGGAAGTCCGCTTCCGGCTGTTGAACGATGGGAGAGCCTCGCTGACTACTCCGGGGAACGATCAACCGCGGGAGGCAGTGCTGGCGGTCTACGGTTCGCAGATTGCGGAGAATATGCTGGAAATCCACGCCGAAGACCCGGATACAGGTTACGCCGTTGAGGGTTTTGCCGCCGCGCCCAGTGTCAGCCGCGCCAACCGCACCTATATGACCTTCTTCGTCAACCGCCGCCTGATACAGAGCCGGATGCTGTCCTTCGCCGTCGAAGAGGCATACGCCGGGCTGTTGCAGACGAAGCGTTATCCTGTGACTGCCATCAACCTTGTGATTCCTTACGACGAAGTTGACGTAAACTCGCATCCGGCCAAGCGCGAGGTGCGCTTCCACAACGATAACCGCGTGTTTTCCCTCACCCAGCGGGCGGTGCGCGCCGCCCTGGTCGCCAACTCCCCGGTTCCCAGCCTTGCAGCCCCTTCCAATGGTTTCTCCTCTTTCGGCAATTTCCCGTCCAGTTCCAGGGCATCGGGCGTTGTGTTTCCGGCTTCCTCTGGTGGCGGCGCCAAGGCGCCGGACATAGCTGGTGCTAGTGGCGCGGAGGCGTTGTCTCTGCTGGGCAGGCCGGCAGTCCCTTTGCGGGTGGTGGGTCAGCTCAAGATGACCTACATCGTTGCCGAGGGACCGGAGGGTATGTACCTGGTGGACCAGCACGCCGCCCATGAACGGGTGGTGTTCGACCGGCTGCTTAAGCGCCGGGAGGAGATGGTCCCGGCGTCTCAACCGCTCCTATCCCCGGTGAGCGTGGAGCTTACGCCTTCTCACGCTACTACCTTGCAGGAGAACCTGGAAGCCATCGCAACCTACGGGTTTCAGTTGGAGCCCTTTGGAGAGCGAACCTATCTGCTAAGGGCCGTGCCATCCATACTGGCGCCTGATGAGCCGGGCAAGGCGCTGATAGACATCCTGGACATGGCGACGCTGGAAGGGCTGACCAGGCAGAAGGAGGACGTGATGGCCGCTTCCATTGCCTGCCACGCGGCTATCCGTGCCGGGCAGTCCCTGACCGAGCCGGAGATGAGCGCCTTGCTGGAGCAGTTGGAGAGGACGCCCAACCCGCACACCTGTCCCCATGGGCGCCCCACGATGGTGCACTTCAGTTCCTACCACGTGGAGCGGGAGTTCGGGCGGCGGTAGGGGGACGCCCTCACCCTAACCCTCTCCCAGAGGGAGAGGGGGTTTGATGCGTAATTGCTAGGATACGAGCTGCCAGTAGCGCCGGCCCTCGGCGCGAACGACGCGGCCAAAGCCGCCGTGATGGCAGATGGCTATGACGGCATCCTCGGATTCGGCGCGCTCTATCATTGCCGTGCGGGTGGCGACACCCTGGTCGCCGTCCATGTCGAAGCTGAACTTCCAGTCGGTTTCGGTAATCTGTGTCGGGCCGTGGAACACGTCGCCCATGATGTAGGCCCGCTGGCCTCCCGAGACTACGGCCAGGCTCATTGAGCCGGGAGTGTGCCCCGGCGTGGGAATGGCGGTGACTTCGCCGGTCAGGGGTCGCTCGCCGTCCAGCAGGTCCAGCACGCCGAGGTCCCGGAGGGGGCCGAGGGCCAGGTCCCAATGGGACGGGAACAGCTCCATTACCTCTGGCCGCTGGAACACTTCCCAGTCGGCGCGGTGGGCGACGTAGCGGGCGTTGGGGAAGGTGGCGCGCGGGTCTGCGCCAGGTTCGTGCGTTACGTTCCAGCCCACGTGATCGAAGTGCAGATGGCTGAAGAAGACGGTGTTGATGTCGCCCGGGGTCACACCGACGGCCTGCAATTCATCCAGAAGCCGCCCGTCCACGCCGCCCGTCATGGCCTCCACCGAGTGGGGGTTGCTGACCGCGCCGCCGACGCCGGTGTCCATCAGTATGGTCTGCCCCTCGGAGCGAATGAGATAGCACTCGAAATGCCCCAGCATATGATCGGGCCCGCTGAATCCGCTGGGGTAGCGCTCCTGGTATGGCCTCCATGCCTCGGCGGGCACCTCGGGGAATACGTCGCTGAGGGGAAGCGCCGCTACGTTGTCATTCAGGGAGAGGATTTCCACGTTGCCGATGTTCAGCCTGGCTTCGGGCATGGCGCATCCTCCTAGAGAGGGGAATTGACGTGGATGCACAGGATATTTGGCGTTCCGGGGTGCACCCCCATCCCAACCTTCCCCCTAAGGGGGAAGGAACCTAGTTCCGGGTCGGCCGGGAACTGTGGCGTAGCCGGGCGGATTCGTCACACACCCGTCAGGCGCGACTGTTGCTTCGGGTGTCCCGGCGGGGGTCGCTGGCGGGGTTGAAGATGGAGTCCTCGTCGGGGAACTCCTGGTTC
>VXOI01000014.1 GCA_009840175.1 Chloroflexota bacterium
ACCCTCACACGCCCATACCCCCCTTCCTCTCCGTCTCGGGGGCTCGGAGATGTGTATAGCGAAGGGTCTCTGTGTTGAAGATAGGATTCTTCGCTTCGCTCAGAATGACAGGGACCACGACGGCGACTTTGGAAAGGCCCTGAGCCGGCAATGGCCGGTTGACCTGCCGCTGTTGCGGAATTAAACTGAAATAGATACCCGAAACCATTCGCTGCGCGCGAGTCCAGGTCGCCAGCGACCGCGCTTGTTCCGGTACGGGGCAATAGACTAGGGCAGCGGAAGACAATTCCGGAGGATGGTATGGCAGAACCCATTGAGGTTACAGATCAGAATTGGGAGTCCGAAGTGCTGAACTCCGATCTGCCCGTGCTGGTGGACTTCTGGGCGGAATGGTGCGGCCCGTGCAAGATGATTGCTCCGTCGGTGCACGACATGGCAGTGGAGTACGACGGCAAGCTGACCGTCGGCAAGCTGGACGTTGACAACAGCCCCAACGTCGCCATGCAGTACGGCATTCGCAGCATCCCCGCGCTGATATTCTTCAAGAACGGCCAGCCGGTAGACCAGATCGTCGGCGCGGTTCCCAAGGGCGCGCTCAAGAAGAAGATTGACTCAGTGCTCGGCAGCTAGCCGACAGAAAAGGCCTAGTAAGAGACGCCGCTCCCCTGGAAAATCAGGGAGCGGTGTTTTTTGCCGTCGGGACCAGTCTCCGGGATTTTCCGTGCTTCATCAAATACGAGGAAGACTAATCGGATGCTCTTTATGTCACGGGGGATGACTCCTGTCTGCTTGACCCTGTATCTCTATGCTACCTACTGGAAGTCTGCCCCTGCGGGGGAAGCAAATGAAGAACGGGGGCGCGACACGGGGCCGCGCCAATAAATTGACTGTGAGATAAAGAGGATGCCGATCATTGCCCTGCTTCTGGGATTTCTGACGCTGGTATTCGGGTGTTCGACCCTGGGTACGGAATCCAGGGTTTACAAGTATGAAGGGCCTGATTACGTCCATCTTCGGATTCTGGCGATCAATGACTTTCACGGCCATATCGCCACGTCTTCGAGTTCCTTCGGAGGTGTCGGGCGGGTCGATTATCTGGCGGCTAACCTAGCGTCCGCCGCAGAAGGGGCCGAGCATTCGGTGTTCGTTTCCGCCGGAGACCTCATAGGGGGATCGCCCCTGATTTCCGCGCTCTTCCACGACGAGCCCACCATCGAGGCCATGAACCTGATGGGGCTGGCGATCAACGCCGTGGGAAACCACGAATTCGACGAGGGGCCGGCGGAGCTGTTGCGGATGCAGAACGGAGGCCCGCACCCGGTGGACGGCGACCTGGACGGAGACCCGTTCTACGGGGCCGATTTCCAGTTTCTGGGCGCAAACGTAGTTTACGATTCCACCGGAGCCACGCTGTTTCCGCCCTATGCCGTGCGCCAATACGATGGGGTTAAGGTGGCCTTCATAGGGCTTACCCTGGAGGGAACGCCCAATATCGTTGCCCGCTACGGCGTGGAGGGACTGACGTTCCTCGACGAAGCGGAGACAGTCAACGCGCTGGTTCCGGGCCTGCGCCAGCAAGGCATAGAGGCAATCGTGGTGCTGCTGCATGAGGGCGGGCTTTCCGATGGCGGGCAGGACGATTGCGGCTCCGGGCTGACGGGCCCGGTCGCGGAGGTCACCGCCCGCCTTGATGACGCGGTGGACCTGGTAATCGCCGGCCACACCAATGACGAGTTCATCTGCGAGGTTGACGGCAAGTGGGTGACCATGGCCGACAACGCGGGCCGCCTGTTTACCGTCATTGACGCGACTCTGAGCCGGGATACCGGAGACCTGACGGTGAGGCATATCAGGAACCAGCCCAATACACAGGAGGGAACTACGCCGGTTCCGGCCCTCACTGCGCTCATAGACAAGTACCAGACCCTGACTGACCCGAGAGCCAACGCCGTAGTTGGCACGGTCAGTGCCGACATCATTCGCGAACGGAACGACGCCGGAGAGTCCGCCCTGGGGAACGTCATCGCGGACGCCCACCTGGCAGCGACTCGGGGAGCGGGGGCCGTGGTGGCCTTTATGAACTCGGGCGGTATGCGAGACGACATCAGGTACGCCGCTTCAGGGGAAGAGGCTGACGGTGAACTGACTTACGGCGAAGCGTTCGCGGTGCATCCCTTCGGCAACAGCATGGTCACTATGACTCTCACCGGCGCCCAGATTCACGCGCTGCTGGAACGGCAATTCCGCAGTGACGACCCGGAATCCAACAGAGTGCTCCAAGTTTCGGAAGGGTTTTCCTATACCTGGGACGCGCGACAACCAGTGGGGTCGAAGGTGGAGGTTTCGACCATCACGATAGAGGGCGAAGTTGTTGACCCGGAAAAGAGCTACCGGGTCACCGTCAACAGTTACCTGGCCGACGGGGGCAGCGGATTCTCCATACTGACGGAAGGAACCGACAGGACCGGCGGCGAGATAGACCTGGATGCGCTAGTGGCCTATTTCGCCAGCGGCAACACGGTGGAACCCGGGCAGCAGGACCGCATAACTCGCCTGAACTGAACGCCTGTGGAGAGTGCCCTTCGGCGGATTGCCTCCAGTTCAGCCAGTGTGCTTCTTGACGAACTCGCCGCAGCTTTCGAGGGCCTGCCTGGCCTCGGGAAGAAACGACGCGAAGGCTTGCCAGACGTGGGGCATATCGTCCCAGACCTCCAGCGTGACGTCCACGCCGGACTCCTTGGCCTTGTCGGCCAACCGGAGCGAGTCGTCCAGCAGGACCTCGGCAGTGCCCACCTGCACCAGCAGCGGCGGCAGGCCGCTGAGGTCGGCGTAGTAGGGGGACGCCAGGGGAGTTGTGCGGCTCCGGTCGCCGAGGTAGGCCGCGGCCATGCCTTCCAGCATCTCCTTGTCTAGGAGCGGGTCTTCCTCCGCCTTGGTCACGAAGCTGTCCCCGGTGTGGGCCAGGTCGGTCCAGCCGGAGTGAGATATTCCGCCCGCCGGGAGGGGGTAGCCGAAGTATTTCAAAGCGACCAGCGTGGCGATGGTGAGGCCACCGCCGCAGGAGTCGCCGCCGATGACGATGCGCCCAGGCGAGACGCCCTGCTCCAGCAGCCAGTTATAGGCCGCCACCGAGTCCTCGACCGCCGCCGGGAAGGGGTGTTCCGGGGCCAGCCGGTAGTTCAGCCCCAGCACCCGGGCGTTAGACACGCGGGACAGGTAGGACAGCGGCGACCGGTGCGTCCGCATGGAGCCGATCATATAGCCGCCGCCGTGCAGGTACATTACTACCCGGTCATCCGCGACGCCGGGGGTGGAAATCCACTCGGCGGAGACGCCGCCCGCTCCGACCTGCTCGAAAACGGCGTCTTCGGGCAACTCAAACTGGCCGGTAAACTGTTCGTACCAGACCCGGAAATCCTCGACGGTGGTGAAGGATTGCGTCTCCTCCTTGCCCGCCCGGAACAGGGCGATTGCCTGATCCAATTCTGGTGAGGCCATAGTCGAATCCTCCTGCTGTATATGACAGGCTGCTGATGCGTAGAATTTCACCCTCAAGAGAGAGGGGGGACTACCTTGCTATCCCGGCAACTCCACGATGGATATCCAGCACGGCCCGCTACCCAGCGGGACGGTCTCCGAGCGGGTCAGCACGCCGGAATCGGGGTTGACGCTGAAGATCGCCATCTGGCCGGAGTCCTGGCCAGCGGAGTAGATGTAGCGATCGCCGGGGCCTAGGCACAGCGCGTTGGGCCTAGCTTCGGAGGCGACGATGCCGTTGCCGGTCAGCTCGCCGGTGGCGGTGTCCACCGTGTAACAGGCTACGCTGTCGTGGCCACGGTTGGGTGCGTACAGGAAGTTACCCGCCCCGGTAATCTGAATCTGGGAGCAGGTGTTGCGCTCGGCGAAACCTTCCGGCGGCAGGGTGGTGATGGTCTGGAAGAGGGACAGCGTGCCGTTGCCCGTATCCAGGCGGTAGCCGCTGACGCTGCATCCCTGCTCGTTGGAGAAGTAGAGGACGTCCAGGGAGGGATGGAAGCAGAAGTGACGCGGCCCCAGAAACTCTTCGGGTTCCACGATAGCCGGGTCGTTGGGGGTTATCTGGCCCGTGTCCTGGTCAAAGTGGAATTGCCAGACCTGGTTGGGGCCGTTTCCGGCGATGTGGGGAACGAAGGCGTACTTATTGGTGGGGTCGGTCTGCATTGCGTGGGCGCCGGTTGCCGTTTCCAGCGATACGACGGGCGGCCCTCCCACCGAGCCGTCATCGCCGATGGGATGCACGGCAACGCGAGCGCCCTGGTAGTAGGATGACAGCACGAACCTGCCCCGGCGGTCGGTGTTGACGTAGACGGGCCACGAGTCCAGCGGCACTGACCCCGTGGGCGTGAGTCCCCCGCCGGACTGGTCAATGCGGAAGCTGGTCAACCCCGGGGTTTCCCGGGTGCCGCAGTACAGGTGATTGCGGTCGGGACTGACGGCCAGGGTGAATGGCCCACCGTCCACGGGCACGTCGTGCTGGTGGGTGATACCTCCGCCATCGGGGTCTACTGTAAAGACCGAAATCCTGTTGTCCTCGTTCACGGCAACGTACATGTAGTAGGGCATAGTTCCCTCCTTAATTGCTCAGTGCAGCGACAAACTCCCGCACCTGCTGGGTGCACCATTCCGGGTAGATTGCGTTGATGCCATGCCCCAGTCCGGGATAGACCACCAGCCGGGAGTGCGGCAACTGTTCATCCATGAACCGCTGCTGCTCCAGAGTCGAGGTGGGCGATTTCTCTCCCACCAGCAGGAGCGTCGGGGTCTCGACTTCCTTAAGGTAGGGCCTGAAGTCCAGCGTGTCGAGGTATGACTGTAGGCTGCGCCCTATGGAGGAAGGGGTCCGGTCCATTTCGGCGATGTACCAGTCTATGAGTCCCTGCGGCGCAAACCGGGTATCCAGACGGTTGTTGATGGTGGCCGTGGACCAGGCTCCCACGCTTCGGCTGAGGGCGTCTTCCGTGTCCCTTCCCCGGCCCAGCCTCTCCCGGCTGGGCAGGCGACAGGGGGTGTTGCACAACACCAGCGCACGGACCCGCTCAGGGTGCCTGTGGGCGAAGTTCAGTCCCAGGATGCCTCCGAAGGACTCCCCGACGTACACTACGTCCTCTATCCCCAGATGGTCCAGAATGCTCCGCAGGTCGTCAACGAAGGTGTCCAGCGAAGGCTCGAACCGGCCTTCGTCAATGACGGATTCGCCCATTCCCCGCATATCGGGGCGCAGGACGCGATACTCGCCGGACAGCAGCGGCACCCAGTTGTACCAGAACTTGCCGTTCCGCGAGAAACCGTGTTGCAACAGCATCGTCGGCGCGGCCTGCCACGGGTCTGTGAAGTCGTCGTCGTAATAGTGCAGTTGCACTCCTGAACCGGCGCCCAGGAAAGGCATGGCTGTGTCTCCAGAGCCTTATAGGTGTAGTACAGATCCCCTCTCCCTCCGGGGGAGGGTTAGGGTGG
>VXOI01000259.1 GCA_009840175.1 Chloroflexota bacterium
CTTGCTCACAGTCTACACCCCAACCGGCATCCCGACTTTTGAGACAGGCTCAAGAGGGTAACCGCCTTAACCTCGCCGGCCATGCCCAGATTGTTTATCCACTCATTGATTCGCCCCATCGTCTGCTCCACCAGGGTGCGCATGGGCAGACAGTAAAGCAGCCGACGCGGGGTGGAGTCCCTTACCTCTTGGTCGGGATGCTTGATGAGCCGATACAGCCATGTCAGAGTTGCGGCTTCAGTCTTCCCCGCTCCGGTCGGGATTCTCAGGAGGACCGGCAGGTTTGGAGAATCCCCCAAGCGAGCTTGATAAGCGTAGGGGAGCCAGCCAGTAGCCGTGCTAAAAAACTCCGTGAAAGTCATAAGTGCTCCAAAAGAGAGTGGCGGATTTTGTGTGTTATCCTGACCCTTGAAGGAGTTGCCGGATACAGGAAGTCAGATCGTCGAGGTCACGGCTGCTCAAGTGAGGTCTTGCTTGAGTTAGATTGAAGCACGATGTTCGGCTTATAAAGGAGATGCTATCGAATAGTTCTGGATGCTGTCAAGCCCCATGTTTAACTCGTTTTTCCTTGGCGTCAGTTCAAGGCTCTGTTGAAGCATAAGCCGAACCTCCTGATAGGTGCCCCATGCGAGGAATTTCCATCGTCGAAAGACGGTGGCCCCATTGCAGTCGAGGAGTTATCCCTTGCTACTGCAAGGCACGAGGTAATTCAAAGGTGGTACTGCCTAACATCAGATCCGGCAAGGGCCGAAAGTCTCGTGTATGACTCCCGGCCCGCTCAAAATACACATCCCACCTTGGGCTTGTTTTAGAACACCGCGCAAGAATTACGGTACCAAGGATCACATTGCCCCCAACCACATTTCGAAGACAGTACCACCTACCGTGCACTCAGGCCCACCAAGCTGGACAAAATCAAGAATCTTTACAATCAGGTTCGAAATAGCGGTGTAGTCGGCCATTGAGTTCCGGCCCACCCGATGAATAGAGTGCGAAGCCCCTGCCGCCACGACGCGGCAGGGGCCTTTCATTTGTCTCGGCCGGGCAGCGTCCTGGGTCGGCAGGTCAACCCGTCCTGAACTCCCTGGCAGCGGAGCGCTCTCCTGGCACGGGGCCGCAGGAACTCGGAAAGTCCTGCCTCACTTCTCTGTAAATCATATTAACTCATACAGATTACGGAATATATCACACCCAACTTACACCACTGCCCTTATAGTTACCTTAGAGTTTTTTGCGATAATGGAGGACAGTAGGTGTTCTTCAACCGCTCTCAACCGGGACTGCCAGCGGCGCCGACGGTGGCGAAGCCCTACGCCGCACCCGGGGCGCCCCATTCCGGGGACGCTCAATTGGTTACCCCCCTCTTTTCCTGCCCTAAACCCGGCTTTACGGAGCACTGCCCCCGACTCCGGCCAGAGGTGACGGCATGAGGCTCTTCGGTTGCGTCCTCTTTTCGGCTCCTCGGTACCGGGTTTACGCACTGGCTCCCCTGGCCCTGGCAGTAGCCCTTGCCCTGGGACTCGCCGTCCTCCTTGCCTCCGCCCTCTCCCCGACGGCTATTTCCCGGGCCAACGGTCCCCCCGACCTGGGCGACGCCTTCACCCTGCCCTTCAAGCTGGAGCAGGGGCGGCCGGCCCCGGCCAGATCATCGTCCGGGCCGCGTCAGCCATCGAACCCGGCCACGCCTGCTCCCGATCCTGCTCCCGCACCCCGGTCGGTCCCATCAGTGATGAGGGTGGCGGTAACATCCGACGCTGGCGATGACGACACCTATCTGCTGGGCGAGACCATCCGCATCACGCTGACCTTCAGCGAGGCAGTGGAGGTGACGGGAACGCCACGGCTGAAGATCGACATGGACCCGGCGGACTGGGGCGAGAAGTGGGCGGCCTACGCCGGCGGCGGCGGCACGGACAGCCTCACCTTTTCCCACACCGTGGTAGAACCCAACTACTCCACCCAGGGCATCGCCGTCCTGGAGGACACCCTGGAGTTGAACGGCGGCACGATCCGTTCCGCCTCCTCGCAGACCGACGTCGACCTGTCTCACACGGGTCTGGGGCACAACGCTGCCCACAGGGTGGACTGGCAACAGGCGCCTTCGGCCCCAACCACCACCACGCCGGCGCCGGCGCCAACAGTGCCCTTCGTCGCGGTCTCCTCCGTCCCCGGCGTCGACGGCAGCTACGCCCTCGGCGAGACGATCCGGGTCACGCTCAGCTTCAGCGAGGCGGTCATCGTGACCGGTTCACCGCGCCTGGCAATCGACATGGACCCGGCCGACTGGGGAACCAAGTGGGCCGGTTATGAGCGCGGCAGCGGCACGAGCGGCATCAGTTTCGCCCACACGGTGGTCGAACCGAACTTCTCGAGCCAGGGCATCGCCGTCGTCGCGAACAGTCTGGAACTCAACGGCGGGACGATCCGTTCTGCCTCGTCGCAGGTCGACGCCGACCTGTCCCACGACGGGAGGGAGCACGCTCCGTCGCACAAGGTGGACTGGCAGCTCTCGCCGCCGCCGCCGAACCGCGCTCCGGTGGTGAACACCGAGTCGCAGAATTACCAGCGCTTCGTCAACGAGCAGAACGCGCCGCGCGGCGTCCTGGTGAGCAAGGTATTCGCCGGCCTGTTCTCCGACCCGGACGGCGACAAGCTCACTTATACGGTGTCCATCACCGACGGCCGAGCCGAGCTGGTGGACGATCTGGTCATCGGTTCGTGGGGCCGCAGCGACCTGCTGGCCGCGCAGAGCCGCGCGCCGCGCGAGGCGTCCCAGCGGGTGTTCATCGAGGTCGACGACGAGGACGACTGGGACGCAATCGAGCCGGCGTTGGCTGCGCGGCCGGTGATCAGTGTGACCGTGACGGCCACCGACCCCACGGGCCTCTCGGCCTCGATCAGCGGGGACTTCCTCATCCACTGGGAGAGCCACCCGGAGGTGGTGAGCGCGGTGGCCAGTGAGCAGGCCATCGAGTTGACTTTCGACACTGCGGTGGAGGCTGATCCCGCGCCGACGGCGGAACAGTTCACGGTGAACGTGGTGAACGCGGACGGGACTGCGGGAACCATCGCGGTCACCAGCGTATCGGTGAACGGTGCGGTGGTGACGCTAAATCTGGCGACGGCACTTGCGGCGGGCCAGGCGGTGACGGTGGACTACGCCCACGACGATGGCACGCCGCTCAAACGCGCCGCAGAGGGCGGCGACCATACCCCTAACTTCACCGGCCAGGCCATTGATATTTCGCAGGTGGGGCTGCCGGGCGAACCGGCGTCTCTAAACCGCGGCTATCGCGGAGAATTGGGAGAAGTGCTGGTGGAATTGAGCCTCCGGAGACCGGCGCGGGCGGCGAGTCGGGCCAGGGGCGGCGCATCGGGCGCCAGCGGCCCTTCAGGTACTTCCTCAGGTAATTCCTCGCACACCACCAGCATTGTCTATGTCATTGACGACTCCGGGTCCATGGACGGTGACTTCCCTGAGGTTCGCACGGCGCTTGAAGACGTGCGTGACACGACCATGGCCAACACCAAGGTGGCGCTGATCAAGTTCGGAACCGGCGCGACCACGGTCTTCGGACTGACCGACCACTCCACGGATGCGAGTAGCGGGCCCTGGACTGACGCCCGCATCAATGCCTTTGGCGGGAAGCTGGGCGGTACTTACTACACCGCTCCCTTGCAGAATGCCAAGGCGTTGCTGGACGCCGACACCGTCGCCACCAACAAGAAAATCATCTTCCTCACCGACGGTCAGAAGGATCGTCCCATCTTTACAGTTGAGGCCATAATCAGGGCCGGCATTGTCGTGGACACCATCGGGTTCGGCGACCACTACTCGGAAAACTTCGGGATTATCGAGGCGATTGCTTCTGACTCGGGCGGCGTATACCGGGCGGTCAATAAACCATCCCAAGGCACCACCAACAGCCCAGCGGTAACCGCAAGCCATATGTCGGACATCCTGAAGGGCGCGGTGGCCGACAACACCGCAACCCTGTTCCTGGTTGACAAGTCCTTCTCAGTGTACGATCTGCCCTTCTCACTATACGATAAGAACAAGCTGGTATTGCATCCTGCGCTGAACGACGCGGCTGCCAAGGCTGGGGACACCGACGGCGCCGGCCGGCAGGTTGGACTGGCAATGTTCCTTGGCGAACACTCATCGTTCATAGATGCCGAGAAAACCCCGGACCTCCAAAAGTACGAAGGGGTCCACGCCATCGGTTCCTCATCCCTGGCCCTCGACCCCTGGCGATTTATCCCGACCGGCAGCACCGACCTGGATCACGCGCTGTCGCAAGCCTTCCTGACCGTCACCGACTCGAGCGTGACGGCAACCAGCAAGCGCGTGGTGCTGATTACCGACGGAATCAGCGCGGTGGACGTGCAGACCGCGACGCTGGACAGCTACAAGAACGACTCCTCGGTGACCCTGGACGTGGTGGCCTGGGGAGACCATGCCGACCGGGTAAAACTGAAGGAATGGGCCGACTCAGCCGGTGGGAACTTCAGCGTGGCGAAGAATCCCCCGGCCTGGCCCAGGGGATTCCAGATCACGGCCGGGGACAAAACCTACACCATGAGCTGGGACGATGCCAGAGATTCGGCAATCACCAAGTACCAGTACCAGGTCTGGGTGCGGGAAACGACCTTCGCGTGGTCGGAATGGATGGACATACCGGGCAGCGGGGCAACCACCACCTGGCACATCGTCACCGGGGTACCCAATGGAAAAGTGCAATTCGCGCAGGTGCGCGCGGTGCGTGGTGACGTTCTCGGTCCGTCCATCCAATGGTCCGGCAGGCCCATGTCGTCGGGCATGGACCTCACGGCCACAGCCGGAGACGCGGAGATTGCCCTGAGCTGGAATGACCCCAGCGACTCGACCATCACCAAGTACCAGTACACCCAGCGCACGGAAGACGGAGGCTGGTCGGACTGGACAGACATTGCGGGCAGCAGCGCCACCACTACCTCGCACACCGTGACGAGCTTGACCAATGACGCCGCATATACCATCGCGCTGCGAGCGGTGCAGGGCACAGGTGACACCAAAACCTACGGCCCGGTCAGCGCCGTGACCGCAACGCCGTCAGCCCCCAGCTCCGGCTGATAGCCCATTGGCGCGGCAAGAGTCTTACCTGCCTGCTAATCCAAATCCAAGGTGAAATGCGCAGTCCCCTCTTCCAGTCTTAGTGGCGTATGTATTTAGAAGTAACTATTCAGACTTGGTGTGTTACCAGACCGGAAAATCCGTCGTTCCCGCGCAGGCGGGAACCTCGAACCTGTGCAAATCCTGGGGTGGGTAGGGGCGCATGGTCCGCCTGAGGCGGACGCCCCTGCGATGTCGAGGGTATGACGGGTGTAGAGGCAGGTAATTCCCTCAATTCTGAACTGTTACATTTAGAACAGTCATCGCACCGTTAGTTTGTCATTCTGAACGAAGTGAAGAATCT
>VXOI01000192.1 GCA_009840175.1 Chloroflexota bacterium
GTATCAGTTTCCATTGGGCATCGCTCAATTCCTGCTCCACCGTTCCACCCCACACATTCCCTTTGGTCAGGAGCATAAACCTTATCCGGTATTTTTGAAATGGCTTCTAGAGCGTGTTTGCAAAGTCCGTTTCACCCGCAAAGGACAGGATAGGGCAGCATCTATCGTCGCTGAGAAAACAGGGAGACGCCCTCACCCTAACCCTCTCCCAGGGGGAGAGGGAAGTTTGTAAACACGCTCTAGTACAAGTTGAGAATGCTCACCATGCCCACGGTTGACACGATGGGGCGTGATAGATACCCTTTCAGCGAGCGATTTGCAAGGACTCGCTCTATATGCCTGTGAAAATCGTGCTGGCCCGCATGGTCAGCGGGGCTATGCGCCCCCGGAGTTAGCAAATGGCAGACACTCCTCTATTTCCCGTTACCGTTGTGGGCAGTTGGCCCCGCTCCAATGAGTTAGTCCGCGCCCTGCGCAGCAAGGAGGCCGGCGAGACTACCTATGCCGATTTCAGCGCCGTTGCCGACGGCGAGGTGCTGGACTGCATCCGCGCCCAGGAAGAGGCGGGCGTGGACATCCTCAGCGACGGCGAGCAGCGCCGCGACAACTTCTACTCATTCGCCGTGGACAAGCTCAACGGTATGCAGTTGATGAAGGTGTCGGAGCTGCTGAACTACTCCTCAGACCGCGCCCGCATGGAAGAGGTGCTGCGCGCCCTGGATGTTCCCGCCTTCGCCATCAAGAGCCCCATCGCCATTGACACGGTTACCAAGCGGATGGGCCTGGCGCTGGACGAGCTGGCCTTCCTGAAGGAACACACCGACCGCGCCGTCATGGTTCCCATTCCCGGCCCCTATATGCTCACTCGCTCAAGCTGGTTCGAGGGCCTGTCGGACAAGGCGTATCCCACGCCCGACGACCTCGCCCGCGACGTTGTCGCTCTGCTGCGCGAGGAAATTGTCGCCCTGCGGGACGCTGGCTGCGATTTCGTGCAGCTTGACGAGCCAACCCTCTCCCAGGTGGTCTTCGGAGAGGAAACCACCGAGACCTTCATGTGCGCCGCTCTGCCCAACCGCCGCGACCCGACCGACGAGCTGGAGATGGCGGTCCGGCTGATGAACGAGACCCTGGAAGGCATAGACGGCATCAAGACCGGCGTCCACGTCTGCCGCGGCAACTGGAGCCGCAAAGAGGAAGTGCTGCTCCAGGGCAACTACGGCCCCATGCTTCCCTACCTGGTGCAGATGAACATTGACCGGCTGGTTCTGGAGTGCGCCACTCCCCGCGCCGGTGAGATGGACGTGTTCAAGGAATACAGCAACGAAAAGGAAATCGGTCTCGGCGTCGTCAACCCGCGCACTGACGAAATCGAGCCGCCGGAACAGATAGTGTCCCGGGTCAAGGAGTTGCTCCAATACTTCGACCCGGACAAGATATACCTGAACCCCGACTGCGGCTTCGGCACCTTCGCCGAGCGCAACGTCAACACTCATGCCGTAGCCATTGAGAAGATGAAGACCATCACCGAGGCCGCCCACATCCTGCGGGCCGAATACGCCTAGTCCCCGCCTTTAACACACTGTCATTCCCACCCCTTAACACCGTCATTCCCGCGAAAGCGGGAATCCAGGGCATGGTATCCCCCTGGAAAAGCAAGCCAACTAATACAGGAGTGTCAAAATGGCACAGGAACCGGAACGCGACCTGAACGGGCTTCCCCGCGAAAAGCTGGCCGAAGTGCTGGATTCCTTCCGCGACCCCGACGTGTTCAATGCTGTCACCGGGCCGTGGAAGTCTAGGGTAGCCTGGCAGGGCGGCATGAAGGCCCGCGCCTATATGCGCAACCACACTGTGGACATGGACGAGCCGGGCGACCTGACCGCCACGGACGTCGCCGCCAGCGCCCATGAGCAACTGCTGTCCGCTATCGGAAGCTGCATGACCGTCGGCTTCGTGGTCAACGCCACCAAGCAGGGCGTGAGAGTCCACGACCTCGAAGTGGCCGTCGAAGGCTACTTCGACAACATCCGCAAGTGGGCCGGAGTTGAAGACGAAGGCAACCCCGGCTACGGCAACATCTCCGCCAAGTGCTACGTCCGCGCCGACGCCGACGAGGACACGCTGCGGGAAATCTGGCGGCTGGCCGTGGAAGGCTCGCCGGTCACCCAGTCGGTGGTCAACCCCACACAGGTCTCCACCGACTTCGAAGCGATCGGCTGATGGCGACCTTCGTATCCGCCGATTGGGTCGAGGAACACATCAACCGACCGGGGTATCTGCTCATAGATCCCCGGTCGGCCATGCGTTATCTGATGGGCCACCTGCGGGGTGCAGTCAGCGTCCCCTTGAAGAAGCTGCAAGATGAACAGGGCCGGCTGCGTGAGCCGTCGGAACTGGCAGAGACCTTCGCCGCCGCCGGTCTGGGCGACAACGTGACTCCGGTCCTGTATGACGGCTCGGACGGACGCAATGCCGCGATGCACGCCTGGGTCCTGGAGTATCTGGGCCGGGACGACATTCACATCATGGACCTGCTCTACGACCACTGGAAGGAGCAGGGCCGCGAAGTGCTCTACCGGCCAGTGTCTTCGGAGGCCGGCTCCTTCACCCCTCAGGTACGCGCCGCCGTCCGCGCCTCGGTGGACGACGCCGCCGAGCCCGGCGCGGCCAGGCTGCTGGACACCCGCTCCGCCGAGGAATACCGAGGCGAGGTGGAGATCGACCAGCGCCCCGGGCACATTCCGGGTTCGATTCACCTGGCCTGGAGCGAGCTGGCCGGACAGGACGGGCGGCTGCTCATCGAGACGGAAAGGCTGCAACAGGCCCTGTCGTCCGTCGGCATCAGCCCTGACGACTCCGTCATCGCCTACTGTCGCAGCGGACTGCGGGCGTCCCTGCCCTACCTCGCAATGAAGCAGGCCGGATACGACGTGCGTCTGTACGACGGCTCCTACGTCGAGTGGATGATGAGCGGCAACCCCGTAGAAATCTAAACGGCTTTTAACGTAGAGGGCGCAGGGAATAAATGACAAAAACCCTGCGCTCTCAGCGTTTAACTAACCCGGCAAATCCCAGCCGATCCAGTTGCACAACGCTCGGCCCATAACCTTTTCCAAGTCTTCGCCGGTCAGCCAGGGCAGTTCCTCGGTGAACAGCGTGATGCACTCTCGCCAGGAGCAGGGCATCCGGGTGATGTCAGTGCCCCAGAATGTTCGATCTGGTCCGAAAGCGTCGAATACCTGGTGCAGGTAATCGTGGATGTTTGCGAAAGGATAGGGTGCGCTGGAGTAGCTGGGAGCCCCCGAAGCCTTGCAGGCAACGTTGGGATACTTCGCCAGGGCCAGCAGGTCGGGCAGCGTCTCGAAGGCTTCGTCGTCGGTTACCCGCTGTCCCCGCCCCATGTGGTCCACTATCAGTTTCAGGCCCGGATACCGTTCCGCCACCTGTCCCACCACCGGCAGGAAATTGGCGCAGGCAAGGCCCACGGGCAGCCCGGCTTCCTCAGCAGCAGGCCACAGCCAGTCCATCGTGCCGTCTGTAGGCCAGGACTGCTGGTGCGGCAGCAGGAAGGTGAACCGCAGGCCCAGCATCCCCGGCTGCTGCCTCCAGATTGGGATGAGGTCCCGGCTGGCCGGTTCGTCCAGCGGGAACTTGCCCAGAATCGAGAAGCGGTTGGGGTACTGCCGTGCGGCGTCCACCGCCATATCGTCGGCGCCAGGGTCCCAGCCCGGAGGGTGAATCACCGCCGCGTCCACGCCGGCCTCGTCCATCTCCCGAAGCACGTCCTCGGCGGTGTACGAGGTGATCTGCCGGTGCGCCGGGTTGGCCGGAAGATTTGCGCCCCAGATGTGTATCTGCGAATCAACGATCAGCATCAGTCTGCCTCCTGAGCAGCGGGAACGGGTTGAGCTTCAACTGTGCCGTCGCCCGTACCTTCTTCAACGTCCTCCGCTGGCTTGCTGCCGGATCTGGCCCGGCGCCGCCTCCTGCTTGGCCTCCTGAAGCTATTGTAAATGCCTTTGAGATAAGGCTCCGTAACCCGAAGGACAAGCTCCAGGATAACGACGAACACCCAGTAGTAGAAGATGCTCTTCCACTCCGAACCCGCGCGATTAAGCAGTTCCGTGGAGGTGCTCACGTCGAAATACCTGAGGTCTATAAGGAAGATGCCCAGCAGGGCGAAGGGCAACATCTTGGCGATGTCGCGCGAAAGGTCTTCTGTGTAGTAAGAGGTTACCCTGACTGCGGTGAGCACCGCCATGGCGATGAGCAGCAGGTCTTCCACTTCCCTAGTCTTGGACAGGAAGGCCACCATGACCACCAGCACGCCGAACCAGAAGAAGGCGAATAGCGGGAATATCAGCAGATACTTCGCCACGTAAAGAATCAGGTGGACGGTTTTCCTGAAGACTGGACGGCTGCGCTCCTCGAATCTGGAGAAGTCCAGATTGAAGATGTTCTTCCTGGACATAAACCGATACAGGTTGAAGATAAGCACAGCGTAGATTGCCACGCCGATGGCGAAGAGAATCGCCGGTTGCAGCAACTCAAGAGCCTCATTGAGGTTCAGTTCTCGCAGCGGGTCAAGTTCAGGGGGCATACGTCCTCCGAAACGGAATGCGGGGCTAGGCCCAGGGGTTATAGGAGCCGAAGTTCCAGAGGTATCCCTCCGGGTCACGAGCGGTGTACAACCGCCCGCCATAGTCCTGGTCCGCGATTTCGTAGACGATTTCGGCCCCGGCAGCCACCGCCTGCCGGTAGTGGTCGTCAATTTGCTCAATGACGATGTAGGGCGCCTGGGTATTGGTGCCCGCTTCTCCCGGGGTCTTCACCAAGCCGTCGTTTTCCTCCGGCGGCCGCACCGAGCCCAGCATGATCATGCCGTTGCCCAATGTGAGTTGGGCATGGGCGATTCCGCCTCCGTCATCAGGGACCACCAAGTGAGGAGAGAATCCGAACGCCTTGCACAGCCACTCAATGGCGGCCGGGGCATCGTGGTATCGCATTCCAGGGATGATGTTGCCTTTGACTGGTTCGCTCATGGGTTGGAATCACTCTCCCCAGATTCAACTGAACATAACGCCTCAATCTTACCAGTATCTCGCCAGAGGTGCGATTGCCGAAGGGGGGGCAATTGAGATGACTTTTGGGTACGGCTGGCGGATCGTGTCTTATATGTCTTAACACCACATAATTTACGTTCGTATATTGCTTAATTTAGTCTATTGACTTATCTAAAATTACGTGTATATTACGTAATGACATCCATATCAACAAAGTACAGATTGACTCCCTTACAACGTGCATTTAATGCTTCCGTACAGAATAACCAGAACCTGGGGGTGGGGGGGGGGGGGGCGCCCCCCCCCCCCCCCCCCCAAGCGAGGGGGGGGGGGTCGGATCTAAAATAATCAATGAAAAAAAAGAGACACCACACCGC
>VXOI01000067.1 GCA_009840175.1 Chloroflexota bacterium
CACCTCGGTCATGCCCGACGTTGTCCGGGCCAACACCAACGCCACCGCCATCATGATCGGCGAAAGGGCCGCAGACTGGTTTGAATAGAGTGAATTGACCAGGGCCAAGCAGAGTTAATCATGAACGCTCCGGATTTGCGACTGCCAGAATCCGAGGATTTTCTTGTCTCGACCGCGCCCTCCCTTATCTTGATGTTATCGGTCTCCGGTCATTTTTGGTGACGTGCTCGCTATACCAGCCGACCGAGCGTTTCATAGTCGCCAGGACCCACCGATGCTTGAAGATATGGATTGGTTTGAGCATTTCGGCAAGTGTGGATTCTATTCGTCACTGTGGCAGTGATTGATTGTGAATTCTCATAGATGTGGTTTGACTACGTTTCAGTTACCCGCCATAATCGCCGTTAGTTGTCAATCATCTGGTGATAGGCTTCAAACCTCGCTCCGAGTTCGGGGAGGGCCAGCCCCTCCGACTCGCCTTAGATTGAAAACAATAAGCAATTGCCAGAGATTAATTATCTTGGAGCCAAGCCATGGCCGAATACAGGATCATTTCGTCTGATAACCATGTGATGGAGCCTCCTGACCTATGGACTAGCCGGATTGATGCAAAGTACCGGGAACGTGCCCCTCACACCGTCATGGAGGAAGACGGTGAGTGGTGGTACTGCGACGGCATGAAAATATCCACCGGCTTCGGATTTGGAGGGGCCCAGACCGGCAGAAGGTTTGAATCGCCGGAAGAGCTCACCAGCGGTGATGTGTTCGCCAACGTCCGGCCTGGCGGTTACATCCCTGAAGAGCAGATCAAGGACATGGAGCTGGACGGCATTGACGTCAGCATTCTCTATCCCACCCTGGGACTCCAGTTGTTCAAGGTGCCGGACAGCGAGCTGTTGACCGCAGTCTTCGGGACCTACAACGACTGGCTGGGCGAGTTCTGCAAAGCCGCTCCAAAGCGTCTCGCCGGAATCGCCATGATCAACGTGGACGACGTTGAGGTAGGAGTAGCCGAGCTGGAGCGGTGCCACAAGCTGGGATTCATAGGCGGCATGATAACTGTCTACCCACCGGAAGACCGCAGGTACGACTCACCCGTCTATGAGCCGCTTTGGGCCGCCGCACAAGATTTGGGCATGCCTCTGGCCATGCATGCCGCGACCAACCGCTTTGGATCTGGGGAGGGCGACCGCGCCAGCACCAACCGGTTCTCCGTAACGGTCAACTTCGATCACTACGTCCGGATGTCCCTTACCGACATGATATTCTGTGGCGTGTTCGAGCGCTATCCTCGGCTACAGGTGGGGGCGGTGGAGCACGAGGTGTCCTGGGCGGCCCATTTTCTGGATCGCATGGACTACAACTACACCCAGCGGGCCAGGGGCGTGTCGGGCTACAGGTTCAAAAACGATATGCTGCCCAGCGACTTCTTCCGTCGCAACGTCTTCCTCGGGTTCCAGGAGGACGGACTGGGGATTCAGCTGCGGGAGATCATCGGAGTTGAATCCCTGCAATGGGGTTCGGACTACCCGCACCAGGAATCCACTTTCCCAAGAAGCCGGGAAATACTCGAGGAAATCCTGGCCGAATGCACTCTGGAGGAACGAGCGAAGATAGCCGGCGGGAACGCGGCCAGGGTCTACAATCTAAACTAGGCTTCGAGTTTCTTGCCTTGAGCAAGGTGGCCGCTGGCTTGCTCCGTATGAATGGCCTTATCTGCCATACCCAGCCCAGGCAGGGCTACCGGCGTTCCCACTGGTTAGAGTGGGGCTATAGGCAGGCTTTCATGGGGTTTGTCGCGCCCTCACCGGGAGATTCGCCTAAACAGATCAGCAAGGAGGGCTAAATGTCCAATGAAACCGGCAGCACCGGAAAGCTGGGATTCGACGATTGCATCGTGCCGGAGAGCAGTGTCAGCGTTTACGAAGCCCTCTATCGCAGGCGCATGGCATGGGAGTTCCTGGATCAGCCCGTTCCGAGAGAGGCGCTTGACCGGATGCTGGCCACGGCGGTATGGGCCCCGAACCACCGCCTGACCGAGCCTTGGCGCTTCTTCATTATCGAGAAGGGGAGCGTGGCAGCGGAGAAGGTGGCCGGAATGGCCTACGACTTCGCCCTGCAACGCAGCGGCAACGAGCGCCGGGCTGAGGCCACCCGAGATTCCCTGCTGAACACGCCGGTGCTGATTTACGCCTACTCTACCCCCGGGCGCGACGAGGAAGGCACTAAGGAGAACTACGCTTCGGTCTGTTGCGCCGCCCATAACATGGCCCTGGCCGGTGTCGCCGAGGGCCTCGCCGTAACCTGGGAAACCGGCGGCCCCACCCGACACCCCGATCTTGGAAGGACTCTGGGAGCCGAGGACGGCTGGACACTTGCCACCATGCTGTCTATCGGCTATCCAGCCGAGAACCCCCGTTCGGAGCGGACCCCGGTAAACGACTTTGTCCGCTGGCTGGGTTAGTTCCGCCTTTAACCTCGTTTTTCACCTGCAACCTTATTCACCCCCTCGCCAGAGATGTTCTCCGCGAGGATTTGCCGTTTTACCGGCTGGCCATTCAACAGGGACAGGAGGCGTCATGCCCATCATCAGGACGAACGACCGCACTAGGAATGAGGCAATCTCAGAGGGGCTGGAGTCCTTCAGCATCGTGGATGCCGCTCACGGCAGCGACCACTTGAGGACCGGGGAGTTGACCGTCGCACCCAAGACCCGCGTGCCGCGCCACACGCACACCAACACCGAAGAGGCCATGGTACTGCTGGAAGGGGAGTTGCAGGCGCTGGTGGGTTCGCAGCGACAGAACATAGCCCCCGGCGACGTGGTGCTTGCGCCCGCCGGCACGGTGCATGGGTTTATCAATCTGTCCGATGCTCCGGCCCGGCTGCTGTACGTCTTCCCGATTCACGAACCCGACCGGGTCTGGACGACTCCGCCCAACGCCCCTCCGTCGGGATTCCCGTCGGAGCAGGGACTCTCCGGCTTCCGGTCTCCCCATGACCGTCCCCTGGAGCGCGAGAACGAGTCTTGACGACCGGATTGATATTCTGTACTTTGGAGTCAGTTCTCAAACGCTACACTGCTGAAGGAGAGTAATGGCGGATTTCGACAAGATTATTCGCAACGGTACGATTGTCGACGGCACAGGCGGGACACCGGCATTCCGGGGCGACATTGCCATAAAGAATGGCAAGATCGCCATGATCAGCGGCAACATCAAGGGCTCCGCTACCGAGGAACTGGACGCCACGGGCTGCATAGTGGCCCCGGGAGCCATTGACCTGCACACCCACTACGACCTCCAGCTCAACTGGGAACCCTACGCCACCATGTCCGGCTGGCACGGCGTAACCTCGGTGACCATCGGCCAGTGCGGCTTCGGCTTTGCTCCGTGCAAACCCGAAGACCGGGAAGCGGCCATGCGCCTGATGACCAGGATTGAGGCGATTCCCATGCGCACCATGGAGTTGGGTCTCCGCTGGGACTGGGAGAGCTTCCCACAGTGGATGGACAGTCTGGACAGCCATCCGTTGGGCATCAATGTGGGCGCACTGGTGCCCTTCAACACCCTGCGCATGTATGTCATGGGCGTGGAGGACTCCCGGACGGTCATCCGGGCCTCCGACGAGCAGATCCGGGAGATGGAGCGTCTCCAGCGCGAGGCCATGCAGGCCGGCGCCTTCGGCTGGTCGGCTATGAAGACCCTGGCCAACCGCCCCGACGACGGGCGTTTCATTCCCAGCCAAGTGGCCCACAACGACGAGTTCCTGGCCTTGGCCAAGGTGCTCAACGAGTTCGGCGTCGGCCATATCGGCTGGACCCGCGGCCCGGCTGAGCGTCCGCTGCCCCCCGGCGAGCCGGACCTGATTGGCGGAGGAGACCCCGGTGCGGCGGTCGCGGCCGTAACCGGGCAGTCGGCCATCCTGATGGACGCGGTGGAAGGCGACGCTCCCGGCAAGGGCCGCGAGGACTTCCTCATCGAGATGTGTCTGGCTTCGGGCCGGCCCATCCAGTGGGGCGCGGTATCCTTCAACGAGAACGCCCCCGGCCGCTATCTGGAGCAGTTGGCGTTCCTGGAAAGGGCGAGGCAGGAAGGGGCGCCCATGTTCGCCCAGACCACGTCCTACTCCCCGTCGCCGGTGTTCGAACTGGCCGAGTACAACGGTTTCGACGCGATGCCTAACTGGATTGACCCCTTCGTCGGAACCCCTGAAGAGCGCATCGCCAAGCTGAACATGCCCGAAAACCGGGACAAGATGAGGCAGGACGTGGGCGCCTACGCCGGCGCAGGCGGCGCTGCCGACGCGGCCTCCGAGTGGTCCAAGATGCGGGTGGTCGAGGTCCGTGAGGACCGGAACCTGCAATACGAGGGCAAGAGCATCGCCGAGCTGGCTGAAATGATGGGCAAGCATCCCATGGACGCCATGCTCGACCTGGCCATCGACGAAGGGCTGCGCACCGAGTTCACCTTCGACTCGGCTCAAGGCACCGACCGCAAGGCCGTGTCCGAAATCCTGAACCACCCCTACACACACCCCTGTGTGTCGGACGGCGGCGCCCACACCCGGTACCAGACCCTGGGCACCTGGCCAGTGAACATGATCGCCGACCGGGTCAGAGACCAGGGCATGATGAGCCTGGAGAAGGCCCACTACAAGATGAGCAGCCTGCCTGCCATGATTGCCGGGTTCACCGACCGCGGCATCATCAAGGAAGGGTTCGCCGCAGACATCATCGTCTACGACCTGGACAACCTGGGGCTCCAGTTTGACAGCCCGGTCTACGACACCGACTTCCCCGGCGGCGAGCGACGTATCATCCAGAAGGCCAAGGGCATCCGGTTCACCATCGTCAACGGCGAAGTCACCTTCACCGAGGGCACTGTCTGCACGGGCGCGACACCGGGCAAGCTCCTGCGCAGCTACGACATGGTAAGCCGCTAACTGAAAGGGGTTGAACCGCCTTTTGAATGGGCTCCTGATTTCAGGAGCCCTTCTCTTTGGAATTCCCCTTACAGGCCGGGGTAGTCAGGTGCCCGTGACGACCCGCCTTGACACCAGGTTCCGAGACGCCAAATTGACCTGTCCTCAGAGGCTATGCCCAGTTACCATGCGTGCCATCCGATTACGATTCTCGCTTTCACAGGAAAGAGAGCCTGGGTACCGTAGCACGCCTAGACATAGTCAATATGGACAACGGGAGTGGTCAACGCCCCCGATGTTACTGGGCAGTCAGCCCTCCGTCTATAACCAACTCGCTGCCGGTCATGAACGAGGACTCGTCGCTGGCAAGGAAGAGGACCCCGTAGGCCACGTCTTCCGATACGCCGAGCCTGCCGATGGGGTGACGGGCCAGGTTGAACTCCCGCCCCGCTTCGTCGGCCAGCATCCCGGCAGTCATGTCGGTGATGATGACGCCCGGATGCA
>VXOI01000256.1 GCA_009840175.1 Chloroflexota bacterium
CTTTTGTATTCTTGAATGACGTCTCGTATATCCTCGAACGCCGCATCAACATCGTCGGGACTCTCGGAATAGACAGCGTCAATATCGAGGTTATCTAAACTGGAAACCTGCCCTCCCAAATCATTGCAAGCCTCCGCGTATTCCCTGGCAGTCAGCCGGTCGCCGCCGCAGGCAAGAACTGCTGCCAGGGTCGCCAGAATCAGGACGCCAAGAACTTTGGGCATGGTTCACTCCTCAATCGGGCTTGCCTCTGGCCGGAGCAGCCAGGCCTGGCCGTCGATAGGCGGGGGAAGGTGGGCGGTTTTCCCGACATCCGCCGCCGCCGCGATTCTCCCTGAAATGCGGTGCTCTGCTTCGTCGGGGCCTCTACCCGAAGAAGCAGGGCGGCCAGACTTTGCGGGCTGTCAGAGCCTGAAAACAGTAACTACCATCAGAACCAGCGCAATGAAGCCGAACCCCAGCGTGACAAAAGTGAGAATCCAGCTTGTCAAGCCAATACCTTTTTTCAACCCTTCACGCGAATCGGCTATGCTGGTGTGCCAGATGGAGATGGTGGCTGTGGTGACTGCCAGAAGAATGACAATGAATGGAAAAACCAACGCGGTTTTCTCGAAGCCGCCGTCATCTCCGACGAGAGTTATCAACGGGAGCATCAAGAAGCTGATGGTGAGGGCGATGCCGAGGTTGAGAGCGCCCAGGCCACTCAGGGAAGGGAGATCAGGGGAAGGGTTCTCAGGGGTGGTCATCGCGGTGCCTCCTTCAAAATGCGATAGTGCTAGGTGACTGGCCCTGATTGTTACTGACGCAGAGGCCAATGTGAACCGAAAGTGGCTAGGTTATAGCTAGGTTACGGCTAGGATACAGCTATGATTGACCCTGATGCGTAGCCGGGTTATACATCAGGGCTGAGGCAGACTTGAGAGGTGGCTACAAGACCGAACCAGGCGGGAGGTTAGAAGCCGTTCATGGGCGGCGCGTCATGGTAGTCCAGGAAGCAGACCTTGACCGTCTCCGGGATATACGAGCCGTCGTCGTCCCGGTGTACGGGAACCAGGGGCGCGCGTTTATACAGTTGGGCAAAGATATCGCTGACGTTGAACCCTTCCCGGCCTGGCAGGTCGGGCTCCAGCATGGTTTCCAGCTCCCCCGCGGTAAAAGGCGTTCCCGGATGCCGGGCATAGACGCACAGCAACAGGAATGGCCCTTTGCGCCGTCCCCGGAAGGATATCTTCTTCCACTGACCGTCCGCTTTGGCGAAAGCGGTTCCCGACGCCTTGTCCACCAGCAGATCGGTGTCCGTGAGGAGATCATCTTTGTTGGCGAGCATATCTTCGTACTGGCTCCGGCTGATGACGGACTCCTCTCCGTTCAGCACCGCCACAAAGGCTGAAGAGTCCTGGGGCGCCGTCTGTTCGGTGTCGGCTTCCCTTTCTTCGCCGGGCACGGTCCACCTCAGGGCCGCCCCCAGCATGGAACCGCCGAGAGCCACGGCCATATAGCAGGTTCCCGCGATGCCATAGGCCAGCAGCCCGTTTCTATGACGCTGATTGAACTCTTCCGCCGGGTATCCCAAGTCGCTCCAGGCAAATTCCCAGGTCCAGAAGAAGTTGCTGCCGGAGGGCGAGTGCTCGATGAGATACATCACCAGCATTCCCGACACGGCCAAGGCGGTCAATAACAGGATGATGGCGGCCCCGACGACGAACAGGATGCGGGCCATTCCGGTATCAAGACGGGTTTTGGGGTCATTGAGGGCGGCAGTGATGCAGAGCGAAGCCGCCATGATTCCCGCCACGCCTAAAACGACAGGTTTATTGTCGTATCCGGTGAGAAAGAATGCCGGGAGGAAAGCGACGGCCACCGGCACTCCGAAGATTACCGCGTTGCGGTGGTAAGCCTCGTACCTGCTGTTGGCGAACCAGGCCCGTTTCCGCAACGGCAGATAGGCAAGATAACCCGCTCCGGCGGATAGTGTGCCCAAGGCAAGAGAAAGCGCCAGCGGCCAGGGACGGGTCGCCACCGGCTCAAGGGTAAAGAAACCGTACTGGTCCATTCCGGTGGTGGCGGTCGAGACCGCGGGCAGGTTCAACATCACCAGAAGAGAGATGACCAGCAGCCTTCCCAGCCATGGCGCCGGAGGTGAAGCTGCGGATGCCGCCTTGCTTATCCCAATTTGACTATCCTTATTGGCGACAAGGGGAAATGTCTTCAGTCACCGCCTGTTTAATCAAGGATAGGGGAAGCAGGATTGCAAATAAACCGAAAGTGGCTAGGATATGGCTAGGATATAACTAGGATTAGGATATGACTAGGATATGGATATGATTTGCTCGTATTTGTTGGCGCAGGCAGTTAGAAAGAGCGCCGGGAGGAAAGGTATGGAGACTGGCGCTCTCAAGACCTCTGGTTGCGACGGTAAACCCTTGTATGCGTGAGGAAGTGGGAGACCGCCCCGGCAGTGGGGGTCTTGCTAATGCCCGCGGTGCTGCTGGAACTCGCGCTCGGTGTCCAGGCCAACGAGCAGGGGACGATGGCGGGGACATCTGCAAGGCGCTGCGGCCAACGGACGGTCAGCGTCCGGCCAACGCAGGCTGCGGCGCCAGCGTCTCGACTGGTTCAGCGCCTTCAACGCACTCCGGCACCCACGGCATGGAGCAATCGGCTACCCACTCCAGGCTGACACCCGGTTTCGGGGCCGGAGCAGCCGGCGCGGCGGCTTGGCTTACGGTCTTTGGCAACGCCAAGGACAGCGCGATGGCGGACAGCACGGGCAGGGCCAGGAGCAAGAAACCGTCGCTGAAGCCGACGGATGCACCCGAGTGGAACGGATTCAGCGAACTAACGTCTGCTCCGGCGCGGGAATTCACTACCGCCATCAACACGGCGGTTCCGAAACTGCCTCCCAGAAAGAAAAGCATCGAGTTTATGCCGAGAGCCGAGGCCAGCATCGGCCCGCGCACGATCCGGGAAACCGTCGCCGCTATCGGCGTGTTCATCAGTCCGAAACCGGCCCCCAACATCCCGGTGAAGGCTGCAATCACCATTACCGAAGCATCCGCAGAAGTTGATAGCGCAAGGATGGCAGCCAGCATCAGGGGAGCGCCGCTCCAGGTTGGCAGGCGCGCTCCGAAGCGGTCGGTCAGCTTTCCTGCCAGCACTCCGAAGGCGGAGCTGAAAACTGCGCCAGGCAGCATAACCAAGCCTATTTCAAGGGGCGATAGCCCATGGAACAGGGTGAGCAGTATCGGCAGGGCGATGAGTATTGACAGGTTGGCCGCCATGACCGAAAAGCCCATTGCGATCAATGAGAGATAACGAACATTTTGCATCAACTCCCTTGGTATGAAAGGAGAGACAGCGCTTATCTGGCGCGCCAGAAGCGCCGTGATCCCCACCATCGCCATAGCAGCCCCGGCCACTGTGATAGGTGAACTCCAGCCTGCTCGTGCCCATTCGGCTGGTACGAGCAGGACGCCGCAGACCAGCAGGCCCAGGGCCACTCCGCCCCATAAGTCCAGCTTCCCGCCGCTTTTGTCTTCGTCCCTAGGCAGCACCAAGAGGGCAAAGGGGATGGTGACTGCGGCAAGGGAGGTGGCGACGAAGACAGACTGCCAGCCGAAGGACTGAGACAGCGCCCCGCCCAAGAGCGGTCCCACGGCAGCGCCTCCGCCGATGGTTGCGGCGATAACTCCCAGGACTGTGCCCCGGGACTGCGGCCCGAAGGCGCGGCTGGCCAGGGTCATTCCCAACCCCGGCACGGCGGCGCCGCCGATTGCCTGCACCGCCCTCGCCGCAAGGAGGAACCAGAAGCCGGAGGCCAAGGCCGACAGGATGGAACCCATGGCGAAAACGGCAACTCAGAAAATAAAAAGCGGGCGCGCTCCATGGAGGTCGGCCAACCGGCCGTAGAACGGTATCGCTATGCCGTAGATAAGCAGGAATCCGGTCATCAACCAACTGAGCCGCCCGGTTTCTATCGCCAGGTCCTCGGCGATCTGAGGCAGAGTCACTCCGACGGCCGATGCGTTCAGCACGCCGAAGAACAGGGCGGCGCAAACAACCAGCAGCACTCTGCGGCCAGGGCCTCCCGCGCCGTTATCCCTGACTATTGAACTGGCATCCTCCAAAGCTGCCTCCTGCTTACCGGGCCTAATTCCAAATTCGCGCCAGGCTGCGCGGCGCGGCCCAGTTGGTTGATGACTGAGAGCTTAGGAAGGTTACACACTCTTGGGCAAGTGAACGTTCATCAGTTCCATAAACCCGTTGAAATCGTAGTCGGCCATGTTCAACCGGCCCAGTTCGGCCATCACCGCTTCCCACGTTACAGGAATCGCGCCGGCCTGGATTATCCGCTGCATACCGCGCTCGTGGGCGTCAACACTGGTTCCGCCGGACGAATCCGACACGGCGTACACCTGGTAGCCTTCGTTGAGCAGGTCCAGCGCGGGAAACACCAGGCAAACCTCCGTCCACAGACCGGCCATTATCAGCTTGCGGCGTCCGGTGGCGGCCACCGCCTCGCGGAAGGCTGGTTCCTCCCCGCTTGCCTCGTTGCTCAGGATTTTTAGCAGCATCCGCACGAATTCCGCCTGTTCTTCAACGTCCAGCCGGTTCAGGAAATGGTCGTTGTTGGCGTGTACGTGGTGGGCCAGTCGCGGCACCAGCTCTCGCCCGGCGGCGGTCAGGGTGATACGCACGGCGCGGCGGTCCCTGGCGCTGCGCCTCCGCTGGACCAGCCCCTTCTCAACCAGCCGGTCAACCTGGCGGCTGATGGCGGCGGGGTCTACCGGTATGTACCGGCACAGCGTTGATACCGAGTCGGCCTCGCCCTTGTAGCAGGTCTCCAGAATGGCCCACTGGGGCGTGGTGATGCCGTGTGGCGCCAGGCGGCGGTTGAGGCCGTTCCTCAACGCCGAGCCCAGAGAGCCGAGCCAAAACCCAAACCCGTCCTGCGGCGTTTCCCTTTGCTGACTATACATGACTAGACAATATATGACTTATCAATAATTGTCAAGACATATATAAGCAGAAAAATCAGCCAAAGAGAAACCCCCACCGTTAAAGGACGGTGGGGGCTCACGAGGCGCAATGGCCTGGGATATAACCCGGGTCTGCGGGTCAGTGTTCCCGGTGCTGCTGGAACTCGCGCTCGGTGGTCTCGGCTTCGACCTGCTGGTATTCCGGGAGGCTGATAAGGGCCTCCACCCCGGCGCGCATCCGGGCCACCTGGGGGGCATTGATGCCGATGTGGCCGGTGTCGCGCAGGCTCTCGTAGATTTGTCGGATGCCGTCAACTGCCGCGATGATTGATGACGTGGCGTAGATGAGGAACTGGCAACCGAGGTCGCGGTATTCCTCCACCGTGATGTCGTCGGCCCCGGCAATCACCATCAGCGGCACATCGGGCACGCCCCGGCGGAAGGTCGCCAGGTCTTCGCGGCTGCGGACGCCGCGTGGCATTACAAGGTCCACGCCCAGGTCGCGCAGCGCGTTGCCCCGGCGGATGGCCTCGTCCATGTCGCCCTCGACGGCGGTGAAGGCATCGGTGCGGCCCACGATGAGGAAGTCGGGGTCGGTGCGGGCCTGGAGCGCGTAGCTTATCTTCTGGAGGAACTCGTCCATGGGGATGACGTGCTCCAGCCCGGCATGGTATGAGGCTCGCTTGGGGAAGAACTGGTCTTCGATGTGGATGCCGGCCACTCCCGCCTTCTCGAAGGAGCGCACCGTGTGCATGGCGTGCACCGGCTCGCCGTAGCCCGCGTCGGCGTCAACGATGACGGGCAGCGGCACCGCCCGCACCACCCTTTCGGCCACGGAAAGCTGCTCGGTCATGGTCATCAGCGGCTCGGTCACCGCTAGGTGCGCGCCGGAAATGTAGCCGCCGCAGTAGACGGCGTTGAAGCCCAGCGACTGCACCAGCCGCGCCGATATGGGGTCGTAGGCGCCGGGAGCCACAATCTGCTCCCCTGAGTTGATTCTGGCTCTTAGGTCAGTTCGTACAGACATTGTTTCTGCCTCCGAAAACAATTTTTAGCCACAGAGACCACGGAGGGCACAGAGTTCTTGCTGTCATTATACCTGTGGTATCTGGGGTTATTTTATCTTTGGGAGATGACGGACATCATCTCCCAAGGGAAGCCGGTGTTCTCAGTAGCGGACACCAGTGAGTGCTGAAACCGGAAGAGCCTGATTCCCGGCCGCTGCCCTGGCGTCATTCTAGCGTTACGCTTTCCGAAAACGCCGAGCAGCCAGCCTTATTGCACGCCTTGACGCGGTAGGTGGTAGTGTAAAACGCGAACCAGGATGAGTTCGGTGAGCCGTCGTGATAGCCCGTTTGCGGGGCGCTCACCTCGGCATCCAGGGTTTCATTGCCACTGTCGGACTGATACACCTGGTAATAGGTCGCTCCATCCACCCTGTTCCAGGTGACTTTCGCCTCATCGGTGCCGCCGGACACGTCTATCTTCTGTCCTCGAATGCTGGGGGCAGAAGGGATAGCGACAGGGCCGTCGGCCTCTGTCAACCCTGCCGTTTGCGTGGGTGGGGAACACCCGACTTCGTTGCAGGCTTGCAGCGCGTAGGAGTACACGGTGCTTGGCAGCAGTCCGACATCGCGGTGCTTGCCGCCGGCGGGTATCTCCATTGTGGCCTCACCGCTGGCCGACTGGTCCTCCTGGGAACTGCGGCGCAGCGCAAAGTGCTGAATGTCGTGGGGGATACCGGCACGCGCCCTTGGGGAAAAGGCGTCGGAGCATCCGACGCTGTTGCAAGCCGAAACCGTATAGGCGATATCGTAACTTTCTTGATATAAGGGAGGTTCCCACTCAATCGTCAGCGATCGGAGGTCCTTCCCGTTACACTGACACTCCATGGAGCATCCGGCACCGGCTTCACCTGGTCCTGAAGAGCGAAGGTGGTTTCGCTCACGTTCTTAGCCAATGGGTACATACACCCGTACCAACCACCACGAGACTGCACTTCGTAATAGATGTTGTAGTGAGTAGGTCTTGGCCCTGGAGAGGGCACCCAGTTGAATCGTACCGCCGCCCCGTCCCAGGAACTGCTTACAGCCGGTTCGGATGGGCTGCCCTGGACGGGCCCGGCCCTGTCGCATACCAGCCCCTCAGGCATGGGAGGGCCGCTCAGTCGCGCGGGATTTGAATCGTCGATTTCTGAGCATCCGGAACTGTTGCAGGCCGCCACCCAGTAGTAGTTCTCTCTGCCTGGGCTGGGGTGGGTGTAGCTGGTTCCCACGACGTTCCCGGCCAACTGCTCGCAAAAACTGGGAGCCCCCGGGAATCTACTCTGCAATTATCACCGAAGAAGTCGTCGTAGTAGATGATATAGTGCGTTGCCTCCCTCGAAGCCTCCCAGGTGACAACCGTCGCCAGGCCTTCGAGGCGGTAGCTCTGGTTGGCTGGCGTCTTGATGTCCGAACTTGATCCACAAGCCATCGTGACCGACAAGGTCAAGACGGCGAGCAGCGCCGGTATCGTCATTCTCATGGTTGGCTTCTCCCTGCGGCCTTTCAGGCAGTGTCTCAGTTTGACGGAAAATCAGCTTGGAAAACTATCAAACCGAGACACTACAGGTATTGTTGGATTCCAGGGTTTACGGCTTCTCAGAATGCAGTTGAGAATGCCGAGAAGCCGCTTACTGAAAGTCCAGGGGGCTTTGGGTCTCAGCTTGTCTTCTCCGGCGACTAATCAGCCAGAGGAGGATGACAGCCAGGAGCAGCGCGACAGCGATTACAACTGCGATCAGCAATATGAACAGCAGGGTCATATTATCGCCTTCATCTTCCTCACCTCCATCGGATGGCAGCGGGGATGCCGTGCTGTCTGTGCGAGGCGCAGGGGTGAATTGGAGTGAAGCGCTTGCGGTTGGCTCGGGTGTAGGAGTGGATTCAGCCGTCGGAGTCGGTTGCGGCTCTGCGGTGGACGTAGGTTCGGGAGCCGCCGTGGGTTCAGGCGTCGAGGTTGGCTGGGGAGCGGCAGTGGTCGTTGGCTGCGCTGTGGGTTCGGGAGCCGGCGTTGGCTGAGGTGCGGCAGTAGGCGTCGGTTGCGCCGTGGGTTCAGGCGTTGGAGTTGGCTCAGGTGCGCCAGCCAGGATCTCCAAAATTTCGGCATGTCCGCGCCATGCCGCTTCGCTGACAGCGGTTGTTCCGTCCGGGGCGCGGGCCAGCGGGTCTGCTCCCGCTTCCACCAATATCCTCACTATCTCGGTGTGTCTGCGCCATGTCGCCTCAATCAAAATTGGAACATCATCTGCATCCAGGGCGTTGGGGTTTGCTCCGGCGTCCACTAACATCTGTACTATCTCTCGATGGTCACGCCATACAGCTTCGTACAGAATAGGATTGCCGTCCGAATCGCGAGCATTTACGTCCGCTCCGGCTCTGATCAATGCCTCGACTGCGCCCTTATTCCCTCGCCAGACCGGATCGTACAGAATGGAGTTGCCCTCAGCGTCCCGTTCGTTGGTTAGCCTGGTTGTCGGTTCGGGCGTTGGCGTCGGGGCTGCCGCCGGTTCGGGAGTTTCCGGGGTGTCCGCCTGCCGTGCCGGGGGCGCTTCGCCGCTCATCGCGTCCGCGTATGCTGTCCCCGGCGGCGCAGAGACTACCGTGACTAGGACGGCCAGCGACAAGGCGGCCAAGAGCGCGATGGAGAGCGCGGTTTTCGGGATGGTTGCCAGGTTGATGCCCATAACGTGCTATCTCCTTTTGTTCTCCCAGTCCTTGCGGATTTCGGGAATGATTTTGGGCAGGAGGGCTGGGAGATACCGGGTATTGAGCCGTCTCCCTGGCCTGCCCTTCCACCCCACCCTAGAACCGCGCCCGTGTAGAGAACAAGGAAAAATGGCTACGATATGGGTAGAGTATGGGTACGATATGGCTTTATTTTGCCCGGCGTATTGGGTGGGGCAAGAAATGGAGCGGGAACACCGCAGCCGGAGGTTAGAGGCGGGTGCTGTCCGAGGCGGTCAACATCGCTGGCCTGACGCCCGGTCGGTTGTCCAGAAAGCAAATGTTGACCGTTTCCGGGATATAAGAGCCTTCGGCGTCGCGCCGGACAGGAACGCGGGGACTTTGCCGCTTCTGCAACTGGGCGAAAAAGTTGCTGACGTTGAGGTCCGAACGGTCCGGCAGTTCCATTCGTAACAGGGATTCCAGTTCCGATGAGGTGAACCGCCTGCCGGGATGCCGGGCGTAAAGGCACAAGAGCAGGAACGGCCCCTTGAGCCTACCCCGGAATGCTATCCTCTTCCATCTGCCGCCGTCATTGACGAAGGCGGTTCCCGATGCCTTGTCCACCAGCAGGCCAGCCTCTTGGAGCAGCCGCTCCTTGTCGGCCAGCAGGCCCTCGTACTGCCTTGCGCTGATGGCGATTTCGCGCCCGTTCAGCGAGGCCACGAAGTCCGGCTCGTCACTGGATTGGTTATGCTCCCCGGCCAGTACGCTCAATACTGCGTCGGCCCAGTCCGGAGGTGACTCCCCGTCCAGGTTTTCCGGCGCTGGCCAGGGCGGCGGCGACGGTGGTTCTGGGACTGCCGGTTGGCCCTGCCGGACTTGCGGCGCCTCATCCTGCATTGCTGTGGCGCTGGCCCGGCGCGATAAAGGACCCAGGAACAGCCCGATTGGAATCAAGGTCATGCAACCGGCCCCAGCGGCAGTAAAGGCAAGGAAAGCTGTACGCTGGCGCTGGTCGAACTGCTCCGGCGGGTATCCCAGACTGCCCCAGGAAAAATCCCATGACCAGAGGAAATTGCCAGTGGGCGCTATCTGGCTGACATAATGCAGAACCAGCATCCCGGCCATCCATACTGCCAGCAGCAGCAAAAGAGCAATGGCGCCGCTGATAAACCAGTATCGCGCTATTTCGGGATGCAGCCGGACCTCCCCGTCTTTCAAAGCGGCGGCGATACCCAAAAAGCCAGCCGTCCCAACGCCGATAAAGATGAAGTAAGGCTTCGTGCCGTAACTGGTCAGTAACAGGGAAGGAAGCATGGCCAGAGCCACCGGGGGGCCGAACAACAGCGCGTAACGCCTCAAGCCGCCTTGTATCTCGTAGAGCCGGGCGGCGAAGCCGGTGTCAGGCCGCAGTTCGCTAATGGCGCGGTATGAGGCATAGGCCAGCAGGGATAAAGCGACGTTGGCGGCAGCAGCCAGAATCAAAGGCCATCCCGCCGCCAACCCCAGTGAGAAGAAGCCGTATTGGTCCATGCCGGTGAAGCCGACGAATATCAGCGGCAGGTTCAGCCCCGCCAGCAACGATACCAGCAGTAGAACGCCTACGGATGGCAAACGAGTCTGAGGCATTAACATATCGTCTGCTTCCCGGTATCACTCCCCGGATCGAGGCCAAGTTCGGGGGCCTGTTCGCACTAACATCGTTCCTGCCTCCGAAAAAATTAACCACAGAGGACACAGAGACCACAGAGGACACAGAGTTTTTCTTTGTCTCTGTGTCCTCTGTGCGCTCCATGCTGAAAACTCCCGGTTAGTCCTGCGGGATGAGGGGAACCACCTCGCGGGAGAACTGCTCCATGTTTTCCTGGAGCGACGCCACGCTGTCGCCTGCCGGGAAGCCGATGATGAAGTTGGAGACGCCCAGGTCCATGTACTGGCGCAGGTCGGCGGCAATCTGTTCCGGGCGGCCATTCATCCACGGACGGGAGCCGTCGGCGGCGTTGTTGAAACGGACGTCGGTGCTGAAGGTCAGGTCAACGGCGTTCTCGTCGCGCCCTGCCTGTACCGTCAGGCGGCGCAGGCGGGCGATGAGGCCGGACAGTTCCTCCGGCTCCAGTATCGCGGGCGGGCGCAGGCCGATGGGCATCCAGCCGTCGCCGTGGCGGGCGGCGCGGCGGATGGCCGGGCCGGTGTGTCCGCCAATCCAGATGGGCGGGTGCGGCTGCTGCGTTGGCTTGGGCGAGAATCCGCTGCCGGAAATCTGATAGAACTCGCCATCGAAGGACGGGGTATCGCTGGTCCACAGCTCCTTGTACAGCTCGATGTACTCATCGGTAACCGCGCCGCGCCTGGCGTAGCTGTCCAGGCCCAGGGCCTCGAACTCTTCCTCCATCCAGCCCACGCCTGCGCCCAGGATGACCCGCCCGCCGGACAGAACGTCGAGGGTCGAAATCATCTTGGCGGCCAGCACCGGGTTGCGGTAAGGGAGGATGAGCACGTGGGTGCCAAGCCGTACCCGCTGGGTGCAGCCGGCGAGGAAGTTCAGAGCGGCCAGAGGGTCAAAGTAGGGCTCGTCGGGCCGGAAGGTGGCGACGCCGTCGGCGGCGTAGGGATAGAAGGAGCTGACTTCGCGGGGCAGGATGACGTGGTCGCTGACCCAGATGTGGTCGAAGCCCAAATCGTCGGCCCGCTGGGCCAGGGCGCGCAGCTCGTCGGGCCCGGCCAGCGGGCCGCGAGTGGGAACGGAAGTGCCGAAGGTGACTGGCATGATGTCCTCCGGTAGCGCGGATTCGCGCTTTACCTGTTCTAGAGTTGTGGCGCAAGTGTAGCAGATGCTCCGGTTCAAGCGAACTAGAAGCCCCGGTTAGACGGCCCGGCGTTGCGCTGCTTGCGGACCACGTAGCTGCCGCCGAGGTAGTCGTGGAGGCCGCGCTTGCGGGTGTCCAAAGCTACCCACAAATACAGCAGACCGAGGGGGAACAAGGCGAGAGAGATTACCCCCCGCAGCAGTTCGCGCGCCACGGCCCGGGGCCACGGCGGAACATTGCCGCCCGCATCCACCACCTGAATCCGCAGCAGCATCTTGCCCAGGGTCTGGCCGCGCAGGGCGGTCATCAAAGTCCCGTAGACCGTGAACGCGCCACAGAAGAGTAGAAGGAAGCTGTAGTTGAAGTTCTCGAGGATTACGGCGATGTCATCAGTGCCCGTGGTGTCAGCGTCGCCGGCAATGAGAGGAATGCCGATGAGCGCGGCAATCAGGGCGGAAGCCGCGTATATGAGTATCCAGTCTACTACGTAGGCGGCGACACGGATCCAGAAGCCCATGTACTCCGTGCCTGCATAAGGCACAGCCAGCGCCCGCCCGCAGTTGGAGCAGAAGCCGACGCCGGGCGCTACCCAAGCGCCGCAAGCCCCGCAGTGCAGCCCGCCGGCTGGCTGCGGCGTGGGCCTGGCATAGGAGGGATCCGCCGAGCAGTCAAAGCAGAGCCCGGTGTTTGCCTGGAAGTGCAGTTCGCACAGCGGCATTACCCCGCATCTCTGGCACGTGTGCCCCATTCCCCACGGCACTCCCACGCCGCAACTTCGGCAGTAGGGTATGTAGTCCGTCGGAGACGGGCCGGTCTGCTCTGTCGAATCCACCACTGGCTGCCCGCAGACGCTACAGGCCGCGCTGCCCGCCTGAACTGCGGCACCGCAGTTACCGCAGAATGACGCCCCCGTTCCCTGGCTGGATTGGCTTGTCATCGCTCCAAAACACCTTGTGCGTCGCATTTTATCCTTCAACAGCATACGCGGACGGGACCCACCGCTCAACCCAAAGTAGTTTACATAACAATAAAACTCAATATAATTCGTAGCCGCCGGATTCATTATTGCGACATTGGTTGGGCACTGCCTTCGTGACGGGAGGGGATTTGTCGCAGGGAATGTTGCTTGAGCTCTGAAACCGTCGGCTTCATTTTCCCCGGGAGAGGATTCAGGGGATACCGGGCTGCTGTCCGGGCGCTAACCCTGTTAGTTCTGTTGACGTTTGGGGCCATCGCCTGCGACCTGCTGGAAACTCCCGAACCTTCGCCGACAGCTACCCCGGTCCGCCCTACCGAGAGGGCTGCGCCGACCCCTGAGCCGATGGAACCCACTCCTCAGCCCGGGGGCGGGCTGGTCTTGCAGGTCTCGGTTGCTCTCGTTCCTGAGAACATCCCTGAATACGACCGTGGCGAATGGCGTCACTGGACCGATGAAGACAGCGATTGCCAGAATGCCCGGCAGGAAGTGCTGATTGCCGAGTCCACCGTCGCCGTAAGGTTTCAGACGCCCGACGAATGCCGGGTGGCGTCTGGACGCTGGCAGGGGCCGTACACCGGAGAAGTGGAGACCGATCCAGGGAAGCTGGACATTGACCACCTGGTTCCGCTGGAGAACGCCCATCGCTCCGGCGCGTGGGCATGGGACCGGGAGCGCAAGCGCGAATTTGCCAATTACATTGGCTATGACAATCATCTCCTCGCCACTAGCAGTTCGGCCAACCGTTCCAAGGGGTCGAAAGGCCCGGAAAGGTGGCGGCCTCCCTTGGAAAGCTACTGGTGCGTTTACGCCATAGACTGGATTGTGGTCAAGAGCGATTGGGGATTAACCGTCACCGAAGCCGAATTCGGAGCGCTGCGGCAAATGCTTGCAACCTGCCCCATGCCGGCGCTGCTGCAACGCGCCGGTGAAATTCGCCAGCCAGCCCAAACAATCGCCGCCACGCCTGCGCCAATGGCTACGGAAACTCCGACACCAACCGCGGCTGTTGCAACCCCTACCCCGCGACCCACTGCGCCACCGGGGCTGAAGTATGATCCCTTCGGCCCCGACCGAAACTGCGGAGACTTCGACACCTATGAAGAGGCATTGGATTTCTACCTGGCCGCCGGAGGGCCTGCTCAAGACCCGCACAACCTGGATTCCAACGGCGACGGGAAGCCGTGCGATTCCTTGCCCAGATCCAGGTCCATCGGTCAGTCTGCGATGGTTCCGGCTTCCGGCTCATCTGCGATGGCTGTTCCGGTGTCCTTCAGCCCGATGGCGCACCAGGCGCTCGCAGTTCCAACCTTGACGCCAACTCCGGCCTTGTTGCCCACACCTGCGGAGGTAATTGCCCTCGTCCCAACAGCTAATCCTACTCCTGTGCCGACTCCTCCCCCCTTGCCATCGCCAACCCCAATCCCTGCGCTGGCCGCCACTCCTGTGCCAGCGCTGATGTCCTCTTCCAGTCCTGAGCCTGCCTCCGTGGCAACACCGCCCGTTGAACTATTGCCCGTCCCCGAGTTCCCAAACCTTCCGTATGACCCTGATGGGCCTGATAGAAGCTGCGCAGACTTCGCTTCGTGGTGGGAAGCCCAGAACTTCTATTACGCTGCCGGAGGCCCAGGCAGTGATCCGCACCGTCTCGACGGGAATGGGGACGGTGTGGCCTGCCAGTCCTTAAGGGATATGCCTGCCGAAGTACCGGAACCTGTCCAGCTTGAGCCTGAAACAACACCGGCAGAGGATGTGTCTGGCTTCGCAGACCGGGACTGTGGCGACTTCGACACTTGGCAAGAGGCGCATGAGTTCTTCATTTCCGAAGGCGGGCCTGGTGGCGACTCGCATGGATTGGACAGAGACGGGAACGGCGTGGCGTGCCAGTCGCTTCCCGGCGGGAAGGAGAAAGACCTTGAACCGCCCCTGTCTGCGGGTGAGATACCGCCCCCGGAAGAGAGCGTCTTTGTTGACCGCAACTGCGGCGACTTCGGCACGTGGCAGGAAGCGCAGGATTTCTTCCTGTCGGAGGGCGGCCCGGAAAATGATCCACACCGACTCGACAGGAACGGAGACGGCATCGCCTGCGAATCCCTTGCCTGACGTCCTCAAACGGCAGCCCCGGCTATGCCGCATTCCGCCCTTTTCCGCAATGAAGGACGGGCCAAGTATTCGGGGAGCCTGAAACAGGGCCTTTCGATTATTCCCTCTCCTTTGAGGGAGAGGGTTAGGGTGAGGGTGAAATTCCAGGCGTCGGCAGCTTTGCGTATAGAAGAAGACGGGGAATCCTGATCATCCTTTAATCCTGAAAATCCTGATTCAGACAATAATCGAAAGGCCCTGGAGCCTGAAAGGCCAGGTTGTACCGCCCGGCGGCGGTATGCTAGGCTGAATTCAGAGGTCTGCTGTATATATGATTGAGAATTTTTCGCCGAGCCGGGTTGTCGTAGCCATGAGCGGGGGGGTTGACTCCTCCGTCGCTGCGCTGTTGCTGCATCGCGCCGGGTGGGACGTCGTGGGCGTCACGCTGAAGCTGTACAGCCTGGACGAAGCCGCGCTGCCCGCCGACCACCAGGGATGCTGCACACTGGACGACGTAGAGGATGCCCGTTCCGTCTGCCGCCGGCTGGGCATACCCCACTATGTGCTGAATATGGAGCGCGAGTTCCACGACCGGGTAATGGACTACTTCGTGGACGAGTACCGCCGCGGGCGCACTCCGCATCCCTGCATCGCCTGCAACGACAAGATAAAATTCAGCCAGCTTATGTCCCGGGCCGACGCTCTCGGAGCGCAGTACGTCGCCACCGGCCATTACGCCCGCATCACGCGAACCCCGGAAGGCGCGACACTCCACAAGGGAATTGACCACACCAAGGACCAGTCCTACGTCCTGTACGGCATGACGCAGGCCCAACTGGCCCGTACGCTGCTGCCTGTCGGCGGCTACCGCAAGGACGAAATCCGCGATATGGCTCTGGACGCCGGTCTTATCACCGCAGACAAGCCGGACAGCCAGGACATCTGCTTCATCCCGCTGGGCGACTACCGCGAGTTCCTGCGCCAGCGCAGTGAGGGTATACCCGGGGAGATCGTAGACCTGGAGGACAGAACTCTAGGGACGCACCTGGGCATCGAATACTACACTGTGGGCCAGCGCCGGGGCTTGGGTTCGCTGCCATACAGCGAGGAGCCGCGCTACGTCGTGCGGCTGGACGCCGCCGCCAACCGCGTGGTGGTCGGGCCGGAGAGCGCTCTTTACGCCGGGGAGGCGTGGCTTTCGGGCGTCAACTACGTCAGCGGCCACCCGCCTGCCGACGGCACGCCGGTCGCCGTCAAGATACGCTACAAGGCATACGAGGCTCCGGCAACGCTGCACCCCCGGCCCGACGGCGCGCTGGTGCGCTTTCGCGACCCGCAGCGGGCCGTCACGCCGGGCCAGGCAGCCGTCTTCTACGACGGCGACACCCTGCTGGGCGGCGGCGCCATCGAGCCGCCGGAAGAAATGTACTCCGGAGCCGGAGAGGGAATTGAGTTCCTTTCCACAGTATGATTTCAATGCGTTGCCCACAAGCAGGTACTGGCGAAGGACAAGCTCACACAGGCATCTGAACCAGTTCGGACTGACGCCGGATGTTATTCTAGCAACGCTGGCTCATCCGACGGATACAGAATCGCAAGATGATGCCACTGGTCGCTATGAGGAGTTTTACCGGTATTACCCACCAGGGACGACCGAGACGGAACACTTGGATGATGCTCAAGGCGGCGCGTGGTTCCGGGTGGTAATTGACCCGAATGGAGCTCTATATACCGCATTCCGTGACCATTTCACCGAGTTGCAAGGAGGACGAGAGTGCTGTCCGACACCGGATACCAGAACAAATTTCTAACCCCGTCCGATCTCCAACGGGAAATCGAATACGATGAAGAGTCCGACACATTGTGGCTGGGTAATGGCAAGCCTGCCCCAGGCGGGATGGACCTTTTCCCTGGCTGCATTGTCTTTTTCGACAAGGACGGTAGAACCGTGACCGGCGTTATGATCAGAGGAGCCAAACGACTGCTTCAACCCCATCTACTCGGCGATGCTTCGCATTGCAACGGCGCGGAGTAAATGCCCGACCTCTCGCTGGAACTAGCGTTACTGCGCCGGGGTGTGCAGCCCGTGGCCGGGGCCGACGAGGCCGGGCGCGGGCCGCTGGCCGGGCCGGTGGTCGCCGCCGCCGTGGTGCTGCCACCGGATTTGAGTGGATGCGAGGGTTGGCTCCAGCTGCTGGACGACTCCAAGCGGCTCACGGCGTCGCGTAGGGAGCAGGCTTTTGAGGTGGTGCAGGAACACTCCCTGGCATGGGCTGTAGCAATAGTTGAGCCAGCCGAAATTGATTGCATAGGTGTCGGCGTCGCAGCGTTGCGCGCCATGCTTGCGGCAGCGGACGCCCTCAGCGTCAGGCCGGCTCACCTGCTCCTCGACTACATACCCGTGCGCCATTGCGACTATCCCTACGATACCTTGGTCAAGGGCGACAGCCGCAGCTACAGCATCGCCGCTGCCTCCAATGTGGCAAAGGTCACCCGCGACCGGATAATGCGCGACTACGAGGAGTCATACCCAGGCTATGGCTTCGCCCGTCACAAAGGCTACGCCACTGCTCTTCACCTCGAAAGGCTGCGCGAAATCGGTCCCTGCGACATCCACCGCCGTTCCTTCGCTCCCGTAGCGCAGGCCCGGCTTGAATTCGACGAGCATACGGATCAGTGACCAGCCGCGTCAGACTGGGTCAGTGGGGTGAGCGGCAGGCCCGGTTATACCTGGAGGCTGAAGGTTACGGGATCGTCGCTGCCAACTTCCGCTGCCGCGCCGGAGAGATGGACATCGTTGCCATAGAGTGCGACGAGCTTGTCTTCGTAGAAGTCAAGACCCGTCGCGGCGACGCTTACGGACAGGCCGAAGAGTCCATCTCCTCTGTCAGGGCCGGACGGCTGGTCACCGTCGCCGAAGAGTTCCTGCAATCGCGCAGTGCCTTTCCCTACGATTCCGAAACGCCCTGGCGCATAGACCTGGTATGCGTGAACCTGGACAGCAGCGGAAGGCTGCTCAACATCAACCACATCAGGCACGCTGTGGAGTTCTAAGCGCCCCTCTTGTGAAACCGGGACGGACTGCGCCGGTTCCTCCGGGCTGATGGGCAAAGCGAGGCGGCACATCATACCCCAGAAAATGAAAAGCAGCGCGAACAGGAGCGCGAGAATCAGGCAACCCACTCGGCGGTTCACGGCTGCGCTTGCTCCTCAACCTGTTCCGAAGATGGCGCAGCGCGGCGGTTTATCTGGGCGGCCAGGTAGCCCGCACCGAATCCGTTGTCTATGTTGACTACCGCCACGCCCGGAGCGCAACTGTTCAACGTCGCCAATAACGCAGCCAGCCCGTCGAAGCTGGCCCCGTAACCCGCGCTGGTGGGCACGGCTATGACTGGCGCAGACACTAGCCCGGCCAGGACCGACGGCAGAGCAGCGTCCATACCGGCAACTACCACAATAACTTTCGCCTCGCGTATCTCCGGCAGGCGGGCCAGCAGCCGGTGCAGCCCGGCCACGCCCACGTCGGCGATGAGGGTGGGATCCTGCCCCATCAGCCTCGCTGTCAGCAGTGCCTCCTCCGCTACCGATAGGTCGGCAGTGCCAGCGGTGACGATGAGCGTCCCCGGCGTCTTTGGTTCGCCGGACTTAGACTCTATTACGATGGCGCCCGCCGGTTCGTGGTACTCAGCTTCAGGTGAAGCCTCCACCACTGCGGCATAGGCGTCCCACCCGGTCTTGGTGACCAGCACGGGATGCCCGCGCCCGCGCAGCGCCGCCACGATGCCCGCGATCTGCTGCGGCGTCTTGCCCTTGCCCAGCACCACTTCCGGCGAGCCGGTTCGCAGCGGGCGATGGTGGTCAACGCGGGCATATCCCAAGTCCTGGTAGGGCAGGTCGCGTAGCCGCTCCATCGCCTGCTGGGTGGTCAGTTGCCCGTCGCGCACCTGCTCCAGCAACCGCAGGATGTCGCCGCCATCGCTTGCCGGATTGTCGCTCATTGGCTCAGTCCAGGATCTGCTGCCGGGCGGCTTCGGCAACACGCTGGTAGACTTCCTGGAAAGGCAGACCGGTCTCGATGGCGATGCGGCGGCAGTCGTCCGGCTCCGGGGCGGCGCTGACTGGCACACCTTCAAGGCGTTTCACCTTGACGCTGACCGGGCCAAGCTCGGTTTCGATGGTAACGCTATGGCGATGGGCCACGTAGCGGTCCACCAACCGGGAGCGTATGCCCAGCGTGGGCGTTTCCCGCAGTATCAGCTCCACGGCGGCCTGCTCCAGGTGTGGAGGCACCAGCGCGGACAGCACCGCGCCGGGGCGATTCTTCTTCATCTGCACCGGCGTATGCCACACATCCAGCGCGCCCAGGGCGAACAGCCGCTCCTGCGCGTAGCCCAGCACCAGCCCCGGCGCATCGTCCAGGTTGGTTTCCAGCAGCAGAACACTGGCGGGCTGGAAGATGTCGGGTTTTCCTTCCTCCGATGTTGGCGCGTCAGCGGTCTCCCCAAGCCACACCCGCAGAGCGTTGGGAAAGCCCGGCGGATCTTTCGTCCCCAGACCTACGCCTACCTTCTGTACGGAGAAGGCAGGGCGGCGGAACTCGGACAGTGTGGTAATCAGTGCTGCCCCGGTGGGTGTGGTCAACTCGCCCGCCCCGGCGTGGGCCGGGCTGTCGGCGGCCACCGGGGCGCCCGACGCGGCTATGAGCTCCAGCGTGGCTGGCGCGGGGTTGGAGTACCCGCCCACCCGACGCGGCGGCGAGGGTTCGCCCAACACCAGTGGAGCAGCGTACACCTCATCCACACCCAGCTCCCGCAGACCTGCACAGAACCCGACCACGTCAACCAGCGTGTCCACGCTACCCAGTTCTTCCAGCTCCAGCGCCTCTTCCCGCTCGCCATGTACTCTGGCTTCGGCTTTCCACAGAGTTCGGAGGACTTCGCTGGCCTGCTCCTTCACCACTGGGTTGAGGGGGCTGGTCTCGACTGTGCGGAGCAACACGGCAGGAGAGTAGCGAGTGCGGTCTTCCAGATGGACCTTGAGGTGGGTACCACGGATTTCGCAGCGAGTTTCTTCCGCAGCGGCCAAAGCGTATCCGTCCACGGGCAGCTTTGCCAACTCCCTACGCAGAAGTTCCAGCGGTAGCCCGGCGTCAACCAGCGCGCCCAGCAGCATATCGCCGCTGGCCCCGCCGATGGGCTGGATGTAGGCAATTTTCGTCATTCCCTCTCCCTCTGGGAGAGGGTTAGGGTGAGGGCGTCCCCCATCCCTACCTCTTCAACACGTCGTTGAGGCTGCCGGAACGCAGAGGGGCCAGATCCAGCGAGACCCACAAGTAGCCGATTTTCTTGAGCCCGGCGACGATTTCCTCACGGCGGCGGAAGGCGATTTCCATGTCGGACTCGGAAGCCTCGACGCGGCAGAGCTTGTCGTGGTGCCGGGCGCGTACTTCCCGCATCCCCAGGCCGCGCAGCAAGTCCTCGGCCTGCTCGATTTTCGACAGTGTTTCCACGGTTACGGGCGTACCATAGGGCACCCGCGACGACAGGCAGGGCTGGGCGGGCTTGTCCCACACGGGTATGTTCAGTTGTCGGGCGATGGCGCGTACCGCCGCCTTGTCTAGCCCGGCCTCCAGCAGCGGGCTGCGGGCCCGGTGCTCCGCAGCAGCCTCCATACCGGGTCGGTAGTCGCCCTGGTCATCGGTGTTGGCCCCGTTGGCGACCCAGGCGTAGCCCTCTGCTTGAGCCAGCGCGGTCAAATGCGTATACAGTTCTGTCTTGCAGAAGTAGCAGCGGCGGGGCGAGTTGGCGGTGTAGCCCTCGCGCTCCATCTCGTTGGTGCGGATGACGCGATGGGCGATGTCGAACTGCCGGGCTAGTGCCTCGGCCTCATTCAGCTCGCGGGTCGCCAGCGCCGGAGATACCGCCGTCACCGCCAGCGCGTTGCCGCCCAGCGCCTGATGGGCCGCCACGGCCACCAGCGCACTGTCCACCCCCCCGGAAAAGGCGGTAACCACCGATCCCATCTCCCGCAGGATGCCTTGCAGCTTTTCGAACTGTATGTCCAGACTTTTCTCGGCCATACCACCACTATTCTAACTCAGTACCCGTCATTCCAGCGAAAGCAGGAGTCCAGGAATACTGACGGATACCAACTTTACTGCACCTATGACGCTCTGGATTCCCGCGAAAGCGGGAGTGACGGGGTGGAAGTGCAGTTTAACCTCACTCGTTGAGAAACGCCTTTACGGCGTCGGCGAAGGCATCGGGCTGTTCCAGCATAAGCAAATGTCCGGCGTTGGCAACCGTTCCAGTTCGGGCTCCGGCAATCAGGCTTTGGAAGTCGGAGGCGTAGGATGGCGGGTTGATGCGGTCCTGCTCGCCCCAGAGGATGAGGGTCGGAGCCTTGATGCGGTAGGCGCGGCGATGCAGCCCCTTGTCGGGCAGGGGCCAGAGGAACTTGCCGGCGGCGGCAATGTCCTGCATCCGGTCGCGGGCCAGTTCATCGGCCACGCCGTCCAGCGCGGCTGTGCCGTCAGGGGTTGCCGTGAGCCGCTCCGAGAGTTCGCTGGCGTTCAGGGCAAGGAGGTCGGCCACCGGCTCCTCGTCGCGCCAAACTCCCGCCGGAGATACGAGCACGAGGCTATGCACGGATGATGGCGAAAAAGCGGCCATCTCGGCGGCTATCATCCCGCCAAGGAAGTGGCCCACGATGTGGGCGCGGGCTACGCCCAACTGGTTCAGCAATTCCAGGTGATACAGGGTGAGATCGGTCAGGTCGGTCAAGTGCTCCAGTCCTGCCGCCGAGCCGTAGCCAGGCATAACCGGCGCATAGACGGTGAAGGTCTGCGCCAGCCGGTCCAGGAACGGCGCCCATCCCTTCTGCCCCACGGCCCCATGCAGGTAAAGCAGCGGTGGCCCCTTGCCAGCCCTTGCGACCTCCGCGCTGAAGTCGCCGCGGCGGGTCTCTACGTTGATAGTTTCAGGCATCGTTGCTCCGAGAGGAATCTTGTCAGCGTATCCAGTGCTTTACGCCTACTAGGTTACATCGCAACGGGCGATTTATCAAAGCTGAGCATCTCGTCCCAAATTCTGCCGTCCAAGTCTCGCGGTCTATCTAATTATTACCCTTGCATAGATTGCGTCGGCGGCTTTGAGTTGCAGGTTCAGTAGTCGTTGATGACAACCTCTTCCCCGTAATGGTTCATTACTAGATCTAAATCGATTCTCCATTTACTTTATAGGCTGTCTTCGACGTAGGTAAGTACGTGATACCTAATTCGGTCAACCTGTACACCCTGCACCGATTCCTGTTGCCCATCTTCAGAAATAGCAAGCGCTTTAATGAATAGCATCGGCGTTTGTCGGGCAATAGTGCGAGCGGCAGCGTGACATCCCCCAATTATTGAATACCACTGGTTGGTCAATGCTCGACTGGATGGTGTAAGTGTCCAACAGTGCATATGGTGGTGCTTTTGCAGAGAGCATGTGGTGTCGTTACGCTCAGTATCTGTAACATCGTGACAGCATCAGTTACCTGCTTACGATTCAAGCCTTAATTCCCTCTTATCCAGTATTCGAACAAACATGATCTCCCTCCATGAGCCGCATGTTGAATAAACAAGTCAACAATACGAACCTCTGGAGAACAACTACACACCTTATCCCAGGGCGAACCTGTTTCTCGGCAATTCATCGCTTCATCTAATCGTAACGACATAACCCAATCCTTTCCTGCCAATGAGACTAAGAGTGCCTTATGCAATATCGTAGCCGCGAATGTTCACCATTCGATGAGGTTCCATCAACACACCAGTGTAACGGTTCACAACCCCGCGTACCACTCCGCGATGGCGGCGCCGATTTCGTGCGGCGAGTCTTCCTGGATGAAGTGGACGCCTGGGACAGTGACCTCGCGCTGGTTGGTGAAAGTGCGGCAGAACTCGCGCTGGGGGCCGGTGAGGATGGCTCCGGGTTCGGCGTTGACGAACAGCTTGGGCGTCAGCGTCTGCGACAGCCATTCGGCGTACTCGGCGACGATGGCCACCACGTCGGGCGGTTCGCCTTCGATGGGGATTTCGCGGGGCCATGACAGCGTGGGACGGCGCGACTCGCCGGGATCGGCGTAGCGGCGGCGGTAGACCCCCATCGCCTCGTCGCTGATGCCATTGATGGTACTGCCGGGCAGGACTCGCTCGACGAAGATGTTGCGCTCCAGCACCATGCTCTCGCCCGCCTCCGAGCGGAAGCCCTGGAACACCTGCCGCGCAGCCTCGGGCCACTCGTCCCAGGTCACAGGGCGCACGATGGCCTCCATGTAAACCAGTCCGCGCACTCGCTCCGGGTGGCGTCGCGCCCAGTGGAAGCCGAGGGCCGAACCCCAGTCGTGCACCACCAGCGTCACCGGGCCATCGGGAAGCGTGGCGTCGAACCAGGCATCGAGGTAGCGGCTGTGGTCGGCGAAGCGGTACGAGCCGTCGGGGGTGGCGTCGGACTCGCCCATGCCCATCAGGTCGGGGGCCAGACAGCGGGCCAGGGGCGAGACGTGGGGGATGATGTTGCGCCACAGGTAGGACGACGTGGGGTTGCCGTGCAGGAACACAATAACTCCCTCTCCCAGGGGGAGAGGGTTGGGGTGAGGACTGCCGGTGTCAACGTAGGCCATCTCTATCCCGCCGACGTCGGCGCGGCGGTGGGGATGGGGGTCTTGGGCGGAAATCGGAGTATCAGCCAAAGATGCGCTCCTTAAAGTCCAAGCCTGCTGATGTCCATTGAAGTGTGGTATACGCCCAATATCAAGACATCCCTGTTGTCATATACCAGATAGGGTATCTGATAATGCCCGTGAAGTAATATCCTCACGTGGCGTTCAGAATCCTGGTAACGATGACCCATTTCGGGAAAATCCGCCAGCGGCAAGACCTGCTGTCGAATGCCTCGAATCGTGCGTAAGGCAGCTTGTGGATTATCTCCAGCAATGTACTGAAATATGTCGTCCACACAGAGCTGCGCCTCCACGCTCCATCTTATTTGCCCCATGACTCAATGCGCCGCGCCATTTCTTCGTCGGAGATGACGCGGCCCGCGTCGGCATCAGCCAACCCGCGTTGCACCATCAGGTAAAAGGCCAGCTCTTGGGTGATTTCCTCGAGGGTGCTGTCGTCGGGTTGGCCTTCAATCAACTTTATCAATTCTTCTTTGAGAGTTGACATCGCCAAAAGCCTCCTGGAGTCCCGTCTTTGCGGGGTGGCTATTTGGGTATCGGAACGCTACCCCACCGCCACCGGCGCGGGGGCGTTGGGGTTGGTGACGCCCTCCGGCCACCAGCGGTTGTCGTACTCCGACCAGATGTCGCGGACGTAGGGCATTACCTCGCGGGCGAAGAGCTCGGTGTTCTTCATCGCCAGCTCCTTGGGCATGTCGCCGAACTGGAGCAGCAGCATCAGGTTGCCGACCTTCAACTCCTTGATGGCGTGGGCCAGGTGCTGACGCACCGTCTCCGGCCCGCCGACGATGACGTTGCCCGCCTCCAGGTAGTCGGTCCAGGTGAACTCGCGGAGCTGCTCCTCCCGCGACTGGGTGGTTGAGTTGGAAAGCTGCGAGTTGTTGCTGCGCACCGAGCGGTAGCCCGGCGGGTTGCCGAACCCGGAGTGGATGTGCAGGCATTTCTTGAAGAAGTATTCAATGGACTCCTTGTACTCCTCGGCCTGGCCGTCGGTCTCCGACACGGCCACCAGTTGCAGGAACCCGGCGTGGTAGGGGTTGAACTCCTTGCCCTGCCGGTCCATCTCTTCCCAGAAGCCGTCCAGCACCGTCTTGCCGACCTTGTAGCCGGAGTAGGAGAGGTAGCAGTAGACGTAGTCGTTGCGGATGGTCCAGTCCCAGGTCTCCAGGCTGCCGCTTCCCGGCACCCAGATGGGCGGGCGTGGCTGCTGGTAGGGGCGCGGCCAGATGTTGACGTAGCGTTGCTGGTTGTACTTGCCGTTGAAGGAGAAGGGTTCCCGCTCGGTCCAGGCCTTCACGACGAGATCGTGGGCCTCCTGGTACTTCTCACGTAGCGTGATGGGCACCTGGCCGTAGCCGAAGATGGTGTCCATCGCCGTGCCCAGCGGGAAGCCGGCGATGAGCCGCCCGCCACTCAGTACGTCCAGCATGGCGAACTCCTCGGCCACGCGGATGGGCGGATTGTAGAGCGCGAGGCTGTTGCCCAGCACCACGATGGCGGCGTCGGACGTGTCGCGGGCCATGGCCGAGGCCATCAGGTTGGGCGAGGGCATCAAACCGTAGGCGTTGGCGTGGTGCTCGTTTACGCAGATGCCGTCGAAGCCCATGGCCTCGGCGAACTTCAACTCGTCGAGGTAGTCGGTATACAGCCGGTGGCCCTGGCTGGGGTCGAACAGCGAGTTGGGCACATCCACCCACACGCTGTGGTAATCTTGTTCGAAGTTGCTGGGCAGCCCCTGGTAGGGCATCAGGTGGAAAAAGCACAGCTTCATGGCAATACAGTCCTTCACGGGGGCGTTTCGCAGGATTTTACACTGAACGGGAATGCCCCGCCACCGCAGCCCTCCGCACTACTTGAAGAATGAACGGAGCAAAACCATGCCGAGCATCGAGCAGCAGATCGAGTTGGTTAAGACCTTGGTGAACGACATCCACACCCGCGTCGCCTCCCTTTCGCCGGAGCAGTTGGCCCGGCCCAGCGCTTGCGCCGACTGGCAGGTTCACGACGTCCTCAGCCACCTCATCGGCGGGGCCGAGCGTCAGACCGACAGTATGCGCCGGGGCCGCGCCGGGGATTCGGGGCCAGCGCCGGGCTTCACGCCCGCCGACAGCACGACGCTTTCGGTCAACAACGCCCAGCGCGACATCCAGCGGCGGGAGCAGTTGGGCGACGGCCTGCTGTCGGCCTTCGATACCGCCTACGCCAGCCTCCAAGAGCAGATTGACGGGCTGGGGCCGGACGACTGGGAAACACCCTGCTGGCACCTGCGCCGGGGAGCCATTTCCGCCGCCGACTACCTGGAGCTGCGGATACAGGAGTTGGCCATCCACGACTGGGATATGCGCCACGGGCTGGAGGACTCGCCGCAGCTCAACGCCGACTGCGTGTCCACCCTGCTGAGCGCCACTCCCAAGTGGCTGGGTATGTGCTTTCGCCCAGGCGAGAAGCTGGATTCTCCCGTGGTCTACGAGTTCGACCTGGCCCCGCCCTACGAGACCAGCATCATTGTCCGGGTGCAGGGCGACAGCTTCGACTTCCCGGCGGAGGATGAGGCCCCCGACCGCTGGACGGTGTGCGGTGAAGCCCCGGCGTTCCTGCTGTTCATCTACGGGCGCATCACTGGACGAGAGGCCATCGCCGCCAATGAGTTCGCCATCACCGGAGACCCCGCCCTGCTCGACCAGTTTGAGGCGTGGTTCCGGGGGGTGTAGGCTTTGTATTTCTTCTCCTGAGAGGGGAGAGGCGCTCTCACCCTAACCCCGGGGGAGGGGGTTTTCGGTAAGGAGTTGAAGCATTGAGTAATAGCGTCAGGGATGTTGTAGTCATCGGTGCAGGCATTATTGGCACTATGAGCAGCTACCTGCTGTCCAAGCGTGGCTTGAACGTTGCCATTGTGGACGCCGATGCCCTGGGCAGCCACGCTTCCGGGCTGGCCTTCGGCGGGCTGGATCCGCTGCATGGCATGGGACTGCCGGAGCCTCTGCTGGATTTCAGCCTCCACTGCTTCACCCGGCACCAGGACATAGCGCGGGAACTGCGGGACGTAACAGGAATAGACCACCACTTCCAGACCCGCAACCGCCTGTACCTGGCCTTCGACGAGGACGACGTCAGGCAGTACGACACCAGCCTGGCCTGGATGAAGGATGTTTCGATGTTCGATGTCGGCTGGGTAGACGGCGACGACGCCCGCCGACTGGAGCCGAAGGTGAACCCCGCCTGTGTCGGCGCGATGTACCAGCAGGGCGCGGCCTCGGTGGACGCCTATAACCTGACCCTGGCCGCCGCTCGCGCCGCCGAGCAGCAGGGGACGGAGCTGGTGCCGCAACGGGCCACCGGCTTTAAGTCTCGCGGCAGCCGGGTCGATGCGGTCACCTTTGCTGATGGCCAGGTCAACGCCGGAGCAGTTATCATCGCCATGGGGCCATGGTCTCAACTGATTGCCGACTGGTGCGACACGGAACTCCCGGTTCAGCCGCTGAAAGGCCAGATACTCCGACTGCGTTACGACGGCCCCGCCTTCGATGTAGCCTTGAACTATCGTGGCAACTACATCGACACCAAGCCCGACGGGCTGGTGTGGACCGGCTCCACTGAGGAAGAGGAGGGCTTCGACGCCACTCCTTCCGCAACGGCCCGCGACGTCATCTGGCAGAACGCCGTCCAGATGGCGCCGGATTTGGGAAAAGCTGAACTGGTGCGGCAGACCGCTTGCCTGCGCCCGGTAACCCCTGACGGAATGCCCATCGTGGACCGGCTGCCCGGCTGGGACAACCTCTACGTCGCCACCGGGGCTGGGCGAAAGGGCATCCTCTGGAGTACCGGAATGTGTGACATCATCGCCAACATGGTGATGCAGGGAGACGTGGAAGTGGCGGGAGCGGAGCACCTGAGAGTCGACCGCTTCGCCAGGGTCTGACCGAGACATTGTCCCCGATTCAGAGCACGTAGCGGCGCAGGACGTGTTTTCGCGCCACCAATAGCCCGTCCTCGCGGCTGATGCGCATGGCGAAGTCGTAGCGGTCCACTTCCAGGGCCAACGACACGTCCTGCGGGTGATACTGCGGCTGGTTGTCGTCGAAGAACTTCTGAGTCGCGCCGCCGGTCATAATCAGCGACTTCACGGCGTCGAAGTCGGGCTTGCGGCCCTCGATGATGTTGCGCAGGTAGATGCCGCACTGCTCGTCCTCGTCGGAGCGCACCCGGCCCTGGTCTCCCATTGCGATGATGGAAAGCACGTCGGGCCGCTGGCGGCGGACGGCGTCGGCGGTGGCCTGGGCCACCACGAAGGAACCGAGATAGATGACGTCGGTGTTGGCGGCGGCGGCCACGCCCACGGTACCGGCGCGGGTGGACTGCACCAGGCTCTTGCCCGCCACGTCGGCCTGGGAAATCTCGTGGGGCGAGTTGCCGAAGTCGAAGCCCTCGGGCCGCTTCCCGTCCACCTCGCCCATCAGCAGGTCGCCGACGCCGCTGCGGTGCAGTTCCACCGCATCCTGGGCCTCGGCCACCAACGTAATCTGCGTCGCCCCCCGGTCGAAGGCGATGGCGGCGGTGGTGAAGGCCCGGAACACGTCTATGATGATGGTTGTGCCAGCGGCTTCCCGGGCGTCGCGCACTAGGCTGCCCATGCGAATTTCCATGCTGGATACACTCTGCTCTGCGATAGACTCCCAACCCCCTGCATCGGCGCGAAGCGGGCTGGGTCGCCGCCGGATTCTATCACGGGGTGAAGGTGCGCGCCTTATCGTTAACTTTCACAGTGTATTCCCTTCCCGCCTCAAACTCGTACCTAAGCGGCACCAGCGTTTCGGTGATCGGGAAGTCCTTGGTGCATATTACGGTAGGGTCCGACACCTGGTGATGAGTGATCCTAACCTCGACAACGGCCAGCTCCCTGCGGATGACCTCGTACCCGTTGACCCTGGTGCAGCTTCCGCTGGGCCTGCCGGATACCACCCGCAGCCGGTAGGCGGGAGGGTCGCCGCCGGCCTTTTCAATCTCGAAGTCCTGGACGAGGGACTCCGCCAAGTGAGTGAATCCCAAGGCCGGGTCCGGCGGGGTGAAGGATGCCCATTTCTGTCCATTTACGATGATGCTATAACCTTTGCTCCCGAGCATCTGCTTCTCTAGGGCCAGCACCTCGTCCACCTCCACTGTTTCCTCGTCGCAAGGAATGGCCCACGGGGTATCGGGCGGCTGCATCAAGGTGATATCGACGATGACGTCCGTCCCTGCAACCTCCAGTGTTTGGTTGCCCCGGCGCGCGCATCCTTCGACAGCGGACTGATGATGTACCACTCTGAGGAGGAGTTCAGGCCCGTTGAATATCAGGTTGGCGCTGACCACCCGCGCCGGTACTTCCACCCAGGCGGTTTCCCCGGTTCTTTCCCCGGCTTCGCCGGGCGGAGGCTGGACCATCACGAGCCCCATATCCACCCTGCTGGGATTCCCGCGAGTGATCACCTCGTAGGCGGTATCGTTGGTGAAGGCCATCCGTCCGTCGGACTCGAAGATGGTGGCGCTGACCGAGTAGGTCCTCCTATGGTCGATTTCTGCCTCGTCGTAATTCAGCCTGAAATGGATAGGCACTTGTCCAGGACCAACAATTGTCATGCTCGAAATCAGGGGAGCGGGTGCGTCGGCGAGGGATACATCCCGCAGCTCAATGACTAGCCTCGCGTCCGGGGTCAGGGCTATCCTCTCCCTGTAAGTCACCGACCCCTTTACCGCTGCATCCCCACGGACTACCGGCCCCTCGCCCGGAATGCCGCCGGGGGGCAGCCCTATGCCGGCATCGCAGGTGGCCGGGGCGAACATGAGCGCGAAGAACAGGGCGAAGAAGGGCGCCATGGCAGGCTCCTGCTGTTGGAAGGACTAACCGGCTCCGGTGTGGGCAATGTTTCATACGCCCTATTGACGCTAACCGGATGTCCTTGTCGCTCCGGGCCGCCTTGGGTATATGTCCAGTCGGCTAGACTGCTGGCCCGGTCAGCGGCTCAAGGATGTCAAGCAGTTCCGCCACAGAATTCAGGTCCCGTCCAATGATGTCGGCGTTCAGCAAGAATTCACGCTTGTAGTAATTGCCGTGCAAATCGTTCGCGATACCTCGCAACCCACGTAGCCTGTCGTCTCCTAGCGTGAGAGAGGCGTTGTTCAACACAACGCTGAACTGGTCGTGTCGGCTGTATTCCCAGCCCTGTGCTGTTGCCACGGCTTTGGCCATCCACGCGGCGGCTCCCCACCCTTTTTCGGAGGCTTGGTACAAGTCCCCCTCGGTTAGGAAGGCCAGCCCTCTGGTCAGAAACTCGCGGGAACGGCTCCGGTATTCCTCAATGGCAACAGGGTCGAAAAACTCATTGTGGCCGTCGCTGGGGTTGTTGTTTTGATTGGCAGGGGGTTGATTCATGGCTATCACCCCACCTTGGTCAGCTTTTGCAGCGACCGTATCTCGCGGGGCGGGTTGAGGTGGCTGCCGGTGTGGGTCCATGAGACCTCGCCCACGAAGATGTCGCCCCTGGAGTTGATGCAGACGCCGTGGGGGGCGATGAAATGCCCTAGTTCCTCGCTCTCCGGGGCATCGCCGAGCCGGGCCAGCACGTTGCCCGAAACGTCGTGGATAGCGACGCGGGGGCCGAGGCCGTAGGCCTGCGAGTTGGGGCCAATGGCGACGCCAAGCTCGCCGACGTACACCTTCTGGTCGCCGCTCTGGTCGATGTACAGACCGCAGGGACGGGCCATGTTCTTCCACTGGGTCTCGAACTTGCCGTTCTTGTCAAACACCTGGATGCGCTGGTTCTCCCGGTCGGCCACGTAGACCCAGCCATCCCTGTCGGTACAGACGTTGTGGGCGATGTTGAACTGCCCCTCGCCGGTGCCAGACTCGCCCCAGGAGAACAGCAGCTTGCCTTCCGGGTCGTACTTATGGACGCGGGCATTGCCATAGCCGTCGGACACGTAGAAGTCGGCGGTCTGGGGGTCTATTGCAACGTGAGTGCAGCGGTTGAACGGGTCGCCGCTCATAAAGGGCGCGGGCGTGCCGGGGATGCCCAGGGTGAACAGCACCGTGCCGTCCAGGTTGCACTTGCGGACGGTGTGGTCACCGTCGTCGGTCAGGAAGATGGTATCGTCGGGACTCATGGTGATGCCGTGGGCCCGGGGATACAGCCCCTCGCCCCAGGAGCGCAGGAAGTTTCCCTCGACGTCGAACACGATTACCGGATGCTCGCCGCGATTGAACACGTACACATTGTCGTTGGCGTCGCAGCCGACGGCGGCGCACTCCTTGAACCCCCACCCGTCGGGCAGCTTGCCCCAGCCCTCGGCGACTTCGTACTTGTACTGGCTTTCTCCCAATACCACCATTTCAACGCCTCCCGAATTTTCGGACTTTGGCTGTTATTACTACCGTCTTGACTGGATTCACCGTTTACTAAAGCTCCCGGAAGGTAGTGTAGCCCGCCGAGCCGGGAGCGTTGGGTCTGTCGTCGTCCGGCCCGGTGGGGCCGCCGCGGCGGGCCTTGGCGTTCCACTCTTCGATTCGCACCTCCACCAGGGCGGTCACGCCCAGATCGGATGCCGGCGGCGGGTTGTAGTCGCGTTCCAGCAGCCGGTCGGGGAAGTAGCGCTGCACCATTTGGTCGAAGAGCGCGAACTTCTCGTCGTGGCCGGTCACCTCGCGGGCCGTGCCGAACAGCACCACGCTGCGGTAGTTCATCGAGTGGTTCATCGCCTTGCGCGAGTACACCAGCCCGTCGGTCAGGGTGACCGTGACACAGACCGGCGCGCCCGATGCAAGTATCTCCAGCGCCCGGCTGCGAATCGAGCCGTGCAGGTACAGTCGGTCGGGCTGCTCGCTGTCGTAGTGGTATGAAAGGGGTATCACATAGGGTAGCCCGTCCTCTATGAACCCCACATGTGCCACGAAACCGGCGCTCAGGATTTCCGCGGCCTCTTCGGGCACCGCCCGCTCCGGGTGGTTCTTGATTCGTGTTCGCTCGCTGATTTGCAACTCTCTCATCCTCGATTTCCGCCAGCAACGGACCGTCGCCGTCCCCGCTGCTGGTCAAGTATCAAAAACAACCTGCTTTGGATTTTAGCACGGCTGCCACCGACTGCCACGCAATTTGCCAGCCCCAACGCCGGGTTGCTAAGATGGCGGCAGTTTTCCGCGTATGAAAAATCCCCTCTCCCAGAGGGAGAGGGTCAGGGTGAGGGCGCTTCTTTTATGCCGCATCACGAGGAACAACAGACACGGCGCGATTTCGTCAAGTACACTTTCTTCAAGGTTGATCCGAAGTGGCGGGCGCCTGCCAGGTACGACTTCGTTGGCCCCGAAATCTCGGAAAACCGGCCCAGCCCGGCCAAGATGAAGGCCGAGTTCGCCGCCGTCCTCGATGAGTTCTCCGGCCGGGTGGACGTTTCCAGCTACAGCCTGGTGGGAACGCGGGGCGATGCCGACTTGATGTTGTGGATGGTCAGCCCGGCGCTGGAGGCCATCAACGAGCTGGCTGCCCAGCTCAACCGCACGGCGCTGGCCCCCTTCCTCTCAACGCCCTATTCCTACCTGGCGATGACCCGCCGCTCTCCCTACGTGGTCAACCACCGCCACGAGGGGCAGGAAGGCACGTCGTCCACCATGCGCATGGTGGGGCGCAAGTACCTGTTCGTCTACCCCTTCGTCAAGACCCACGACTGGTATCAACTCCCCAAGGAGGAGCGGCAGGAGCTGATGAACGAGCACTTCGTCATCGGCCACAAGTACCCCGACGTGAAAATCAGCACAGCCTACTCCTTCGGCCTGGACGACCAGGAGTTCGTGCTGGGCTTCGAGACCGACGACCCGTCCAACTTCCTGGACCTGGTGATGGAGCTGCGGGAGTCCAAGGCGCGACCTTACACCCTGCTGGACACCCCCATATTCTCCTGCATCAGCAAGCCCATCGCGGCCTGCCTGGACGATCTGGGGTAGAAAGGACTTCCTCTCCCTCCGGGGCAGGGTTAGGATGGGGGCGTAGCTAGGGCAACAGTTTTAGGGGCGGGCAACATACCCGCCCCTATGATGTTCCATGGGGAATCGAGACGACTCGGGGCGAAGGCTACTTCCGCTTCATCTCGGCGGGATCGGTGTTCTTGAAGTAGTCGTAGTTCTTGGCGATGTAGTCCTGCCACTCAGCGGGAACGGAATCCTCGGCGAAGATGGCGGTGACGGGACAGACCGGCTCGCAGGCGGCGCAGTCGATACACTCGTCGGGGCTGATGTAGTACTGGTCGTCTTCGTCGCGGGTGTAGATGCAGTCCACCGGGCAGACATCGACACAAGCGGAGTCTTTCAGGCCAACACAGGGCTCAGCGATGATGTAGGTCATTGCGGTCGGCTCTCTTCAAGGATTCGCGCCGGATTCGCTTAACCGCAGGCGGGGCGGTCAAGAACCGGGCACGCGGAGATTATAGCACAGCGCAAGGCGTTTGCAATAAGCTCGCGGCGGCTCCAGGGCCTTTCGATTATTCCCTCTCCCTCTGGGAGAGGGTTAGGGTGAGGGCGTCCTCTCCAATTGCGTAACTCCAATCCTGTTCATCCTTTAATCCTGAAAATCCTGATTCAGACAATAATCGAAAGGCCCTGCGGCGGCTCCGTCGCAGGCGCTGAGACTGTGGCTTCGCCGGTCGTTTACAGCACCAATCCGTAGGCCCGCTTTTTGATGGAAAGGTTGACAAAGGTTTGCGTGCCTTGTACGCCGTCCACCACGCCAACCTTCGTGCGGAGAAAGTTTCCTAGGTTTTCCGCCGACTCCAGCCCGGCCCACACGAAAACGTCAAAGGAGCCGGTGGTTATGGCTACGTAGTGAGCCTCTTCCATGGCAGATATGGCATCGGCGACCGCGTCGGACTTTCCAGGCCCGGTGGAAATGCCGATAAGGGCAGTGGTGGCGTAACCGAGCTTCTCCAGGTTGGGCACCGCGATAACTTTCACCACGTCCTCTTTGACCAGTCGCCTTAGTCGGCGGCGCACCGTCCCTTCGCTGACTCCCACTTCGCGGGCAATCTTGGCGTTGGAGGCTCTTCCATCCAGTTGCAACAGGGCTATAATTTTGCGGTCCAGCTCGTCCATTGCGCTATGCTCCCTTTTGCTCAGATAGCGCCCGCGTGAGAAACTTGGCGGGATCACTTCCGTCATCAGTCCTACGCAGGGTCACCTTGGGCGGTTTGCCACGATGGAACATCATATTTCCGACTTTCCGGGGTGTCAATAGCGAATTTCACCTTTACGCAGTATATTATAGCGCATTTCGCTCAGAATAGGCAGCATTATGTCTGATTTGGTTATCCCATACCTAATTTGCTCTGGATACCTTATTTTAGGCAACTCTTCCATTGATTCAGTACGGCAGCATTAACTACCGCGCCTTCCGCTTTATCAGTACTCCGCTTGATTATCAATCCCCGCGCCCGGATGGAGAAGGAATTTTCGTCCAGGTGTCGGTGGTCCCGGCCACGTTCCCAAGTATGGATTGTCTTTTCGGATGTCGCGCAGTTACAATACGCTAATCTGGTGGCGAGGGATGCAACGGGGAAAGGCGGCGCATTCGGAATCGGCCGTTTTGCTCCACCGAGCGAGGAATAGGATTCCAATCTCTCCCCTATACTCCGCCCGTGACTCCTTACTGCCCATCTTCCATTACCAAGATTAGCCGTTATCGCCGTTATGAACAGTTATCACATCTGGACCATCGGCTGTCAGATGAACACCGCAGATTCCGAGCGCCTTGCTTCAGCCTTGGAGCAGATGGGTTTGGAGTCAGCCGATAACGCCAGGGACGCCGATGTGGTGGTCCTGAATTCCTGCGTGGTGCGGCAGTCGGCGGAAGACAAGGTGGTCGGCAACCTGGGAGCGGTGTCGCGGCTGAAGAAGCAGGATCCTGACCGGGTTATCGCCCTCATGGGCTGCATGGTGGGGCCGAAGTCGGACCAACTGGCCCGCCGCTTCCCCTACGTTGACGTGTTCATGCGCCCGCAGCAGTTCGAGCCGCTGCTGGACATGGTGGGCGAGCGGCTGAGCCTCGATTGGGAGGGCTGCGTCGGCAACCTGGCGCCTAGCCGTCCCGACGTTGCCTGCCACGTTCCCATCATCCACGGCTGCGACCTGATGTGCACCTTCTGCATCATCCCTTATCGCCGGGGGCGGCAGGTGAGCCGTCCAGTGGATGAGGTGGCGCGGGAGGTGGAATTGCTGGTGTCGCGGGGCGTGAGGGAAGTCACCGTGCTGGGGCAGACGGTGGACGCCTACGGCCACGATCTACCGGACACAAACGGCGGGCGTCCCGACCTGGCGACGCTGCTGACGCGGCTGAACGACGTGGACGGGCTTGAACGCATACGCTTCCTGACCTCGCACCCCAACTATATGAGCCGCAGCATCATCGAAGCCGTGGCCGAGCTGCCCAAGGTGTGCGAGCACATCAACCTGCCGGTACAGGCCGGGGACGACGAAGTGCTGGCCCGTATGCGCCGCAACTACACCCGCGCCGACTACATCGCGCTGGTGGAGGAAATCCGCGACACCGTACCGGGCGCGTCGCTCAGCACCGACATCATCGTCGGCTTCCCCGGAGAGACCGAAGCGCAGTTCCAGCGTACCCTGAAACTGGTGGAGCAACTGCGGATGGACAAGGTGCACTGCGCTGCCTATTCCACCCGCCCAGGAACCATAGCGGATCGAACCATGGAAGACGATATACCGCAGGCGGAGAAAACCAGCCGCCGCGAACGGATAGACGCCCTGCAACAAAGCATCCTCACCGAGATCAACGCCGAACTGGTCGGCAGCGAGTTCGAGGTACTGGTCGAGGCGAGGAACAAGGGCAAGTGGCAGGGCCGCACCCGTTCCAACAAGCTGGTGTTCTTCCCCATCGCAGAGGACGACGGAAACCGGCTGGGAGATATGGTCAACGTCAAGATTGACCGGGCCGGGCCATGGTCACTGCAAGGCCAACCGAAGTAGCATAGGATTGCGGAGCAGGGGAAGCGCAGTGAGACGAAACCCAGCTTTGCATTCCCATTGAGAGGGAATGGAAAATGACAACCCGTCGCCGTCCCATCGTACCCATCACCGAGTTGGAACACTCGGCCTTCTGCAAGACGGAAGACGAACTGCCCGCTAAGCCCCTGGCCGAAGAACTGACCGTAAACGTCCGCTGGCAACAGATTCCCACCGATTACCTGCACTACACCGCCGACGAGCTTGACGCCCGCATCCATGCCGCCAGGCAGAAGCTGGGCAGCTCGGTGACGGTGCTGGGCCACCACTACCAGCGCGAAGAGGTTATCAAGTACGCTGACTTCCAGGGCGATTCCTTCCTGCTGTCGCAGCAGGCGGCCAGCAAGCCCGACGCCGACTACATCATCTTCTGCGGCGTGCACTTCATGGCTGAGACTGCCTGCGTGCTGTCGGCGGAGCACCAGCGGGTCATCCTGCCCAACATCACCGCCGGCTGCTCCATGGCCGACATGGCGCCTATGGACGACGTCGAGGACGCCTGGGACGACCTGATGGAAGTCCTGGGGCCGGGCGAAATAGTGCCGGTCACCTACATGAACTCCATCGCGGGCATCAAGGCCCTGTGCGGGCGCAACGACGGGGCCGTCTGCACCTCATCCAACGCCGACGCGGTGCTGAAGTGGGCCTTCGAGCAGGGCAGGCGGGTGTTATTCCTGCCCGACCAGCACCTGGGACGCAACACGGCGCTGAAGATGGGCGTGCCGCTGGACGAGATGGTGGTCTGGAACCCCTTCCGCAACATGGGCGGCAACACGCCGGAGCAACTGCGCCGGGCGAAGATGGTGCTGTGGCAGGGGCACTGCTCGGTGCATACCCGTTTTACCGTCAAGCAGGTCGAGCTGGCCCGCCAGCGCTTCCCCGACGTCAACGTGCTGGTGCATCCCGAGTGCGTGATGGAAACGGTACAGGCCGCCGACCTGGTTGGCTCCACCGAGTTCATCCGCAACCAGATAAACAACGCACCGTCGGGCAGCGTGTGGGCCGTGGGCACCGAGATCAGCCTGGTCAACCGTCTCGCCCTGAACAACCCCGACAAGACCGTCTTCTGCCTGGACCCGGTGACCTGCCCCTGCTCCACAATGTACCGCATCCACCCGGCCTATGTGCTGTGGGTGATGGAAGAGCTGCTGGAGGGCCGGGTGAGGAACGAGATCACTGTGCCGGAGGACATCCGCCGCGAGGCGCTCGTGGCCCTGGACCGGATGCTGGCGCTGCGGTAGCGGACCCGCGATTGGTATTTCAATAGACTAGGAAACTCCGCTTGCAGTCTGACGGCGAATTGAGATTCTCTTGGTATTATCATGCCAGCAGGAGCAGGCACCCGGAAGTACCGGAAGAATGGATAGCTCGCGTATTGGCAAAGCCAACCAAGAGCGAAATTCAGGGAGCAAGCACGGTATATTGGAGGCACATCAAAGAAAGGGGCCGCTGGCTTAAAGTGGTCGTAGAAGACGGAAGGGTGCATAACTCGTACATTGACGGCAGGAATTATACCCGAGAATGGGATATCCCCGATGAAGACAGATGACCCGCTGTATTACAGCGGACGAAAGTTGAGCGTTTCATATTGCAGGAACACCGATACGCTCGAAATCCGCAACGGCGAAGGGGACGCTTACACTTACGCCGTTGCCGATGGTCTGACGGCCAATCTCGACGCGGATGGGGAAGTGGCCGGGTTCACTCTGGAAAATGCGCGGAATTTATTGCTGACCAAGTTGCTCAAGTATGAGAAAACGTCCATGAAGGACCGTTTGTACTACCGCCCTTCCGTGTTCTTTCCAGACACTCCTTCCAAGAATACGCGAAAGGAAGTGGGACGAAATACCAGAAATAGCCTCCAGGTTGCCTATTTCCCCGAAACCGATACCCTGGACTTGTGGAATGAAGAGGGCGCCAGTTTCGGTTGGGATGTAGGAGCAATTTTGGTAGCCTTTTCCACTGACGAAGAAGGAAAGTGCATCAAGGGTTTCACGATGGATGGAGCGGCCCAAATGCTCTTGCCAACATTGAAATAGCACCACCTATCGGATTGTTGATTCAGGAGGTCCCCTTGCCCCAATTCCCCCCCGAAGTCTACGCCCTGATTGACGCGGCCATCGCCGAGGATCAGACCTTCAACGACCCCACCACCGCCGCGGTGGTGCCGCCGGAGATTCGCGGCGTCGGGATGCTGCGGGCCAAGGCCCACGGCGTGCTGGCTGGAGTCGAGGTGGGGCTGGCCGTGTTCCGGCGGGTGGAGCCGGAGCTGGAGCTGGAGGCTCTGCTGGCAGACGGCGCATCCCTGGCCCCCGGCGACAGCATCGCGCGGGTGGTCGGCCCGGCCGCGGGCATCCTGCAAGCCGAGCGCATTGCCCTGAACTTCATGCAGCGCATGAGCGGCATTGCCAGCCTGACCAACCGCTACGTCCGCGCCGTCGAGGGCACCCGCTCGCGCATCGTGGACACCCGCAAGACCGCGCCGGGGCATCGCTACCTCGACAAGTATGCCGTGCGGGCCGGAGGCGGCTACAATCACCGCTACAACCTGGCCGACGGCATCCTGATAAAGGACAACCACATCGAGGCCAACCGCTTCCGGGAGATGGGTCTGCGGCAGGTAATCGAGTTGGCGTTGGAACGCGCGTCCCACACCATCCGCGTAGAGGTGGAAGTCGAGTCACTGGAGGCCGCCCGCGAGGCGCTGGACGCTGGCGCTCACATCATCATGCTGGACAATATGCCGGTGGACATGATGGGCGAGGCCATGGGTTTCATCGGCGACAAGGCCGTGGTCGAGGCGTCCGGCGGCATCAACTTCGACACCGTTCGCGCCGTGGCCGAGACCGGCGTACATCTCATATCAATCGGCGAACTGACCCACTCAATGTCTGCCCTGGACATCAGCCTCGACCTGGAATTTGAGCAATAGTTCCCACTCCATACAGCCCCAATTCCCTCCCCCTTAGGGGGAGGGTCAGGGTTGGGGCGAACCTCCCGCCAGCATCACCGAAAGGGGGAACCATGGCCAATACCACCGACCCCATCAACCACTGCCTGCAACGTAATTGGGACATGATCGAGTCCGCCCTTGCCGGGATGGATGACGAGATGCTAACCCGCGCCCCTGCCGCCGAATGCAACTCCGCCGCCTGGATTCTGTGGCACCTCTCGCGGGTGATGGATATGTTTGTCCACTATCGCCTTCAGGATGCCGAGCAGCTATGGACCAAGGACGGCTGGGCGGAGAAGTTCAACGTGCAGCCGGGCATCGAGGACCGGGGCGTGGGCTGGACCGCGGAGCAGGTGGCAGCGTGGACATCCCCCTCCCGCGATGTGCTGGAAGGCTACTACCACGCCGTCAATGACGCCATTCGCGCCTATCTGGCGCAGGTCAGCGAGGAGGAACTGGCCCGCGAGATTGTGCTTCCGCCGCTGCCGGAGCCGCGCACCATAGCCGCCTGCTTCGGGCAGGTGATGTGGGACAACCTGGCCCACGGCGGCCAGATTGCCTACCTGCGGGGCCTCTTCCTCGGCATGGGCTGGCACCGCTGATTGCTGATATGTGAGTGGAAAGCTAATCTCTGGAATGCTCTAGCCGTCATTCCTGCGAAGGCAGGAATCCAGTGCGAAGCCCTCGGCAATCTTTACTCCATTCAATTGCCCCGCTGGATTCCTGCCTTCGCAGGAATGACGGGATGGTTTGGAAACTCATTCGCGCTTCGGTACTTCTACCGCCGTGACCGCTGGCGGTCCGCGCTGTCCAGCAGGATAGTGACCGGGCCGTCGTTCTGCGACTTGACCTGCATATAGGCTTGGAACCGGCCCGTGGCGACGGACAGCCCGGTGTCGCGAAGTAGGGCTATGGTATGCTCGTAAAGCCGCTCGGCCAGTTCGGGGGGCGCGGCGTGGGTGAAGTCGGGACGGCGGCCCCGCCGGGTGTCGGCGTAGAGGGTGAACTGACTCACCACCAGCGCTTCGGCCCCTACGTCCAGGGCGGAGAGGTTGAAGCGGCTGGCGCCATCGGCAAAGATGCGCAGGTTGGCTATCTTGAGTACCAGATACTCAGCGTCGGCTTCCTCGTCGTCCGCTGCTACGCCCAGCAGTATCAGCAGGCCGTGCCCGATGCGGGCAAACTCCGCTCCGCCGATTTCCACAGAGGCTTGGGCGACCCGCTGAACCAACGCGCGCATAGGTTATGCCACTCTATTCCGGGGATTGGAAACTATGAAAACCAGCCGGTGCGCCCAATTGCGCAACCGGCTGAAATGGCACGGGCCGGACTGAGTATTCCGAGCAGGCCGAAGAAGTATAGAGTTAGCTGGATGCGGTGGCTCCGGCTGTGGCAGAAGCTGACTCGCTGCTGCCGGAACTTCCCGAGCTGTCGGAGCCGGAGGAAGAGTCGGCGGACTTGCTGTCGCTGCCGGACTTGGAAGTTTCGTTGCCGCTCTTGCTTGAGCCGTTTTCCACGGGGGGCTTGGGGCGCCCGTAGTCAGTGGTGTAGAAGCCGCTGCCCTTATAGATTACGGGGACGGCGTGGTAGACCCGGCGGCCTTCGCCGGAACACTGCGGGCAGGTTCCCTTGCCTGCTTCGCTGAAGCTCTGCCTCAACTCGAAATAGTTATCACATTCAACGCAACGGTAGTCGTATCGAGGCACTGATCATCTCCTGGCGTTCCCTGGCTTTTCATTACATGGCATCGCCACATGGCATCGCCGCTGCCGGTCTGCTCGTTCAGCCGGCCGGTGGCTGCGGCGCATCAAGCGGGTAGGTGGAGGGTTGGCACTCGGTCAGCGTGACTGCTAACTCACAACTGAAACAATTTATCAGTCACGGCCCATACTGTCAAACGAGTTGCCAGTGTCGAAAGCGCCGCGAGCTGGTAAATAGCGAACTGTCTCGCCCAGGTTTTCCTGTCCGGCCCCTACACTTCTGCGGCGAGTCGTAGCGCATGCATACCTTTGTCCATCCTGAGGATTGGATGTCGTCAGCGCATCGGGGGGATATTTGCGCAGGGCCTTTCGATTATTCCCTCTCCCTCTGGGAGAGGGTTAGAGCCTGCCCCGCACTTGATGCGGGGGTG
>VXOI01000080.1 GCA_009840175.1 Chloroflexota bacterium
ACAAGGATCTCATCTGGGGAGGTAACCGAGTCGAGCAAAAGCCGGATGTCCTCGGGGAGATCTTCGAACCCCACTTGATTCCCCTGACGGTCGGTAATCCGCGCTTGTCGCGTCCATTTCATGTGGCGATTATGCAGGGCATGTTGCCGGCCAGTCAACTTTCCGCTCGCAAGAGGCTGGAACAAAGCTGACTTATGCGGAGAGAGACAAGAAAGGAGCTAATGGCGAGAGGGCTCCGTAACAGTCTCGGGGCTATCTGGAGATGTGCTCACGAAGAGGTGGCTTTAGGTCTGTCCCAGTAGGGGCTCTTGCATTTTGGACATACCCGCGGTTCAACATCTCTCCTAGGCACCCACTCGTGGCGACACCGCTCGCACCTATATCCTAGTACGACAATACTGACCTTGCCCATCATCAACATCCGAGTTAGTCAAATTGGCTACTGGATAAGGATATACCAGAAAATCAATGATTACAAGGGTTGACATGCACTTACTTATCTAGTATATTATTAGCAGAGTAATTTTGAGAGTCCCCATCGGGAACATGAAAACCATCTGGAGAGGAGGTGGGTATACCGGAAATTCGAAACCAGTAGGAAATGGAGACCAAAAATTAAGCTCCCCCGCCCGTTCAAAGAAAGGGGAGCAAGTCGGAGGAACGAAGATGAACCCCCAACTTAGTGACGATCGTAAACCATCGAGAAAGTCGGGTCAAGACCACCGCGCTACTGCCCGCAGACTTCGGGGCCTGAGAATCGCGGCCACAGTCCGAATCGGACAGAACCAGCTGGGATACATAGTCACCTCGCAGTCCAGGAGAGGCGCCGCCTACCTGGTAAAGCTGGACGACACTCCGTCGTGCACCTGCCCGGACTTTGAGTTGCGCCGGAAGCGCTGCAAGCATATCTGGGCGGTGTTGTTCATTTTGGGGCTGGAGGAGCCGCCCGTCGACCAACCCACCTCTGAGCGAAAGAGGCGACGCCCGAGCCCTGTCCGAGACTGGTCCGATTACAACAACTCTCAATCCACAACACGAGCTAATTTCGCCACCATTCTAAGGGCTCTCTGCGATACGGTACCCCAGCCACCGCAGGCTACCGGGCGTCCCCGCCTGCCACTCGGCGACGTGGTGTATGCCGTCGTCCTCAAGACCTTTGTGGGCATCTCTTGCCGCGAGTTTATGGCAGACGTTGCCAATGCCCATGACAAAGGCCACATTAGGCGGACGCCCTCGCTCGCAAGCACTTTCAGGTACCTCGAGGATCCCAGCCTGACTCCAATCCTTGAAGAGTTGGTCGTTCGGAGCGCCTACCCGCTCAGGTCGATCGAATCGAAATTCGCTATCGACGCTTCCGGGTTCTCTTCCTCTCCTAAAGACAACTGGAACGAGCACAAATGGGGCTCGCAAAGCGGAATCGGCGAGTGGCTCAAGGCGCACATTGCGTGCGGTGTCGAGACACGAATCGTAACGGCCGCCTTTGCCACACCGGGCAACGCAAACGACAACCCATTTTTCCGCCCGCTCCTTGAGGCGACGGGGAGGCACTTCTCCATCCTTGAGGTGTCCGCCGACAAAGCCTACCTGGATCAAGAGAACTTGAAGGCCGCCGAAGACGTCGGAGCAGTGGCTCTCATACCGTTCAAATCCAATACCGCGCCGGTCGGAGAAGGCAAGGACCGCAACCCTGAGTGGGAGCGAAGTCTCCGATATTTCGAAGAGAATCACGAAGACTTCCTTGAGCGGTACCACAACCGCTCACAGGTGGAATGCGTGTTCTCCATGATCAAGAGCAAGTTTGGAGCTGTTCTTCGCGCCAAGTCCCAATCCGCTCAACTCAATGAAGTCCTCACCAAGATCATTTGCCACAACGTCTGCGTCGTCGCCCAAGCGACCCGCCAACTCAGAATTGAGGCCGACTTTGGCCCCGCTGCAGCAGACGGCCCTCAGAACTTGTTGGCGGCGTAGGGGCAGTTGCGGGGTCTCGCCAACCCCGAACCTGAACTGCACCCTAATCTCGAACTGAATGCCGGTTGGCGGGACTGACCCTCCCGCCACGGCAGAATCTCCAGTAGTCCAGACTCCGGTCGACGTGACCCCTGCGAGGAGGTCTATGGAAATTCATGGCAACAAGCCGGTCCTTGAGGCGCTGACCCGCCAGTACAACCAACTGGGGCAGGAGATCAAGGAGAAGATGGAGCTCCAGGCAGCCTTGGGTCTTGTGCGAACCTACTTTGAGAACCTAGAGCGCTCCCGGACTCATACCGAAGCGTTCACGAGACTGGAGCACCCTGAAACCGGCCTGAGCGGCTTATACGTTGACTTCCACGGAGCGCGCAACCTGCTCGAGCGAATAGTCAGGATTGGTGAAGCTGCTGAGGGGAAGTTGCTAAATAGCACGAAGGTCGCACGATTCCTCATTGATTCCGAAGTGTCTCGGGGAAAGGTGACAACCCTCCGTCGCGAAGTTGGCCAGACTCTGAAGCTGCACCCGGAGCTTTTTGAGCCCATATCAACGGGAAACTATAGATTCCTCGGCCGGTACGCGACGGTTCCTATACCGCCCTTGGGAGCGGAACTCCTCAAAGGGATGGAAGATCACGGCCTACCCCGGCGCACCGGTAGCGGACCAATCGAAGGCCTGAACGATTCAGAAGAACTTGCTGATCTTTCAACGTCAGCAGAAAGAGAGATGCGCCACGACTATGATGAGTAAAGAAAATCACGCCGCGAACGGCAAAGGGCACAAAGTACTCCATCCCAACGGCAGTGGGCACATCAGGTTGCACCTGGACATCACTGACCCCGACCTCCTCGCGGCCATCTCCCGGCGCGGGGAACCTAAGCGGAGCCAGTTTGCGCTCGAGGCCATGAAAGTAGGAGTAATCGCCTTCCGCCAGGCGCAGGGGCAGGTTGATTCCTACCAAATCCGGGACGCCGGTGAGCAGGTCATCCGCGACCTGACCGACGCCCTGGAGCGGCACCGCCGCGACACCGCCCAGCAGATCGGGGACTGCATCAAGCAGTACTTCGACCCCAAGAGCGGCCTGTTCACACAGAGAGTGCGATCCCTGGTCGGCCAGGGCTCGGAAGCCGGTGAACTGGAACGCCTCATCCGCAGCCAGGTGGAAGGCGACGGTTCCCTGATGGCCCGCACCCTGGCCGCTCACGTCGGCGACCAGAGCCCGTTGATGCGGGTGCTCGACCCGCAGTCGAACGGCGGCCTGATTGCACTGCTCACGCAGGCGACGGAGACCACACTGGCCGAACAGCGCGAGCGGATTCTCCGGGAGTTCTCCCTGGACAACGGGGACAGCGCACTGGCCCGGCTGGTGTCGGAGTTGCAGCGGAACCACGGCGACGTAGGCAAGGCGTTAGAGGACCGCATCGGCTCAGTGATCGGGGAGTTCTCCCTCGACCGCCACGACTCGGCACTGTCCCTGCTGGTCGGCCGGGTCGAGAGCGCGCACCGCCAGATCAGCAACGAGTTCTCGTTGGATAGCGAGGGATCAGCCCTGGCCCGTATGAAGAGGGAACTGCTGGACGTGATAGACGGCCAGCAGAAGGCCAACGCCGAGTTCCAGATGGAAGTACTGAGGTCCCTCACCGCGATGACCGCCAGGAAAGAAGAAGCGCAGCGCAGCACCCGCCACGGCCTGGTGTTCGAAGACGCGGTTGCCGGTTTCGTCAGCGCACGACTGGCCGAAGGCGACGTCGCCGATAGGACGGGCAACACGACGGGCAAGATACGCAACAGCAAGAAGGGCGATATGGTCATCCAGTTGGGGCCGGAGACCGCCGCCCCTGGCGCGCGGATAGTGGTCGAGGCCAAGGAGGACCAGTCATACACTCTCCAGAAAGCCCTGGCCGAGATTGCGGAGGCCCGCAAGAACAGGAGCGCAGGCGTCGGCGTGTTTGTCTTCTCCCAACGCACGGCCCCTCAGGACGGGCTGGAACCGCTTGCCCGCTACGGAGACGACGTGGTTGTGGTGTGGGACGCCGAGGACCCCACGACCTATGCCTACCTGGTGGCGGCCCTATCGGTCGCAAGGGCCCTCAGCGTACAGGGAGCGCAGGGTGGTGGCACCTTGGGCGTGGACGTGGACGGGCTGGAGAAGGCCATCCGCGAGGTCGAGAGACAGGCAGGCGGTCTGGACGACATCACCAAGTCGGCGCAGGCCATTGATTCCCACGTCTCCAAAATCCTCGACAAGGCCCGGATTGTCCGCAACGGGCTGGAACGGCAGACCGGCGTGCTGGACGAGAAGGTCGTGGCGCTGAGGACGGAGGCGTAAGACAAAGGCGACCAGCACCGGAACCGGAAACCAAAACGACCGCGGAGGAGAAACTGATGGCACCGACCAACGAACAGAACCAGTACTCATACAACGACGACCAGGAACACTTCGAGGCCCTGCTCCGCGACATTTGCGACCGTGTGGCCCCGCCGGACTGCGAGAGCGGGCTGCCCGAGTTGTCTGCCTCGGATGTGGCCCACTGCGTCAACGTCCACAACCAGGCGTCCCGCATCGCCCACTACCTGGACAATCCGGCTCTGACCCCGCTGCTCAAAGCACTGGTCGAGGAGAGCGCGAGGCCGTTGGCAGCTATGGAAACCTATTTCGCGGTGGACGGCACCGTATTCGGCTGGAACGGCGCGGCCCTGCGGCCGTGGGGAGTCCAGTGCCACCTGGCCTGCGGCGTCAAAACCGGCGTCATCGTGGCCGTGGAGGTCGGCGGCGCCAGCGACAATAGTAGCCGTTTCCTGCCCGGGCTACTGCGGACGGTGAAGAACAGCTATCCCGGAGCCGAGGCGATGTCCGCCGGCAAGGCATATCTGTCCAGGGAGAATTTCGAGGTAGCAGGGAAGCTGGACATGGCCCTGTACATCCCGTTCAAGAAGAACTCCGTATCCAGCCGCCCGGGCTGGCAAGAGAGCCCGGCGTGGAACGAGGCGCTCTACCTCTACCGGCATGACCACGAGGAGTTCATGCGCCGTTACCGTCCGCACTCCGTCGTAGAAGACGTGATGGACACTATTGAGGCCGGGGCAGGCGTCTGCTCCCACACGGGCACGGGTACTACGCAGCTCAACCGGACTCTCATCGAGGCGGCGGCCCGCAATGTCCGCATCGTCTCAGAGCTGATGTGCGGGGCGGTAGCGTAGGGTGGCGCGGAGCAGGCAGCGAGACCGAGCAGCGATTATTCCGAAAAGGAGAATGGAAATGAACCAGCGCAAAAGCCGTATCGTAAGGTTCCGACCGGAAACATGGGCCCGCGCCCGCGCGTTGTACTTGGCCCCGCCGGAGGTCACGGTCAAGCCCGATGACGTAATCGGGTACGTACTGGAC
>VXOI01000010.1 GCA_009840175.1 Chloroflexota bacterium
TAGGCATTCACCACTCCTTGCGGGTCGTACACGGGTTTTCTGGGACAGGCTCTTTGGAAGGCTCCGGTGACTACCTCCTCGGCAAATTGGCTACTCGCTCCCTCTATAAGGTAGCGGAGCCGGAGGACCAACACCGCCGTCCGCAACTCGACAGCGTTTGTAAAAATGGCGCTTGACCTGGCAAATCGACCATCCTGACCCCGGAGCGCTTGGGCAAGTACAGCCTCTGCCGCTGTTGCGACAGCAGGGTTGTTTCTGCCCAGGAGAGTGACCCCCGGAGGGGCAACGCCGTCGAAAGCGATTGACCACGGGAACAGCGGCTTACCAGCCCTGGCGACTATGCGATCTCTGAGGTCTCCGGGTTCAAACAGGAACACACCGTTAGACCGAGTTTCCCGAATGTCCCCGTTGAAGCGCTGTATAACGTTGGCAATGAACCGTTGAACGTCTTGGGGACTTCCCAGGACAGGTTCCATCTCCGCCAATTCACGAGCGACGTCATCAGGCTCGATGCCGTGTTGCGCAAAGTAAGCCCGAGTCCGCTCCTCCTTGTCCGCCATCTGGTCCCAAGCCTGGTGTAGGCGACTCACCGAGGCATCTTCCAGGGCGAGAGTCAACTGTCGTGCCTGTCTCCTCCCTCTCAACAGGACACTATCCACCAGTGCGTTCACGACTTGTTCGGAATCTACCGGCACTGGAACCGAGATTCCCAAACGCTGCCTGATGGTGCGCGCTTTCCTCAACAGGACGTCCAGAACGACGAGGTCCATCTCGTTGTCGGAGCCATAGATCAGAACTGTCTTCACTGTGGGTTTCGCCTGGCCAAAGCGGTCCACACGCCCCTCTCGTTGCTCCAGACGGTTCGGATTCCAGGGCAGGTCGTAATGAACTACAGCGTCATAATGTTCCTGTAGATTTACTCCTTCGCTCAAACAGTCCGTAGCAACCAGCACCCGCACTGGCTCTTCGGCCAAGCCCAATACCGTCTCTTTCCGCTGCTCGCTGTCTCCATCGTCTCCCGTCACAGCCTTCACTTGTAGCTGAGGGTGTCGCTTTTGCAGAATACGTTGAAGATGTTCGGCGACGTAACGGGCAGTCTGTATAAATCGGCAGTACACGATAGGCCTGTAGCCCTCAGCCAATAGGTCGGACACTGAACGGGATGCTTCTCCCAACTTTGCGTCTCTTTCTTCTCCCTCCAAGGCCTCTGCCCGTTTCAAGAATCCGTCCAGTAACCGCCTTTCCGTCGCGTCTAGCGCGGTGTCCTGGTCATCGAGGGCCGCAGTTGGAACGTAGTCTGTTGCCTGGTCTTCGTCTGAAGAATCCAGAATCTGCTGGCTGAACACTTCATCGGCGATATCTTCAACAGGCATATCGCTTGATGGGGGTTTCCGATTCTCTAGGACGGCCCGAGCCGCCCTGGGGCTGGAAAGAACACAACGCAGGATAGACAGCGCAGCCCAATACCGCACCCGGCGACGCTGTTGCGCCATTCCATCGCCGGATACGTACCCACGGCAATATTCGAGGATGTCTTCATACAGCCGAAGGTACTCACCCGACAAGGTATAGGATCTTTCGCTGGCCTCTCTTTCTGGAAAGGGCGTATCGACGCCTAACCAGTTTTCGAGGTCTACTCGCTTTCGCTGGACGAAATGGGGAGCCAGCGTAGCGTGGGGAATGTCAACCTCGTCGGATACATCAAACGACTCGTCCAACAATCCCAGTAGGGACCTGAAGCTCTCTTCTATCCCACTGTGAGGAGTGGCGGTGGTCAAGACTATGTGACGACTGTCGTTGTTTGCCAATTCGCGGATCAGGGCATAGCGCTGGTGTTGGGTGCCCGACCGGTCGCCGCTGGGACGTGCCGCCGTATGAGCCTCGTCGACAATGATGAAGTCGGGAGCGTTGTCCAAGAACATCCGCCGATTCCGCTCTGACTTTACGAAGTCGATGCTGACAACGAGATGGCGGTAATACTGGTATAAGGAGATGTCTCTCCTGGGGAGGCCGCGCTCTAACCGCCCGATTCTTGATGACTGGATAATGGCCGCGTCTATGTTGAACTTGGTGCGAAGCTCTTCCTCCCACTGCTCGCACAGATGCGGCGCACAAAGGACTCCCACACGGTTTATCAAGCCCCGGTCCAGGAGCTCGCGGGCGATCATGGAGGCCTCGATAGTCTTGCCTACGCCAACGTCATCGGCGATCAGCAAACGCACCGGGTCCATCCGCAACGCCATGATGAGAGGAACAAACTGGTAGGGCCGGGGGGCAACGGACAGCCGACCCATCGAACGAAACGGACCCGCCCCACTGCGAAGACCCAGGCGCACTGCGTCCCTGAGCAGCAGACCTCCGGTGAAATCACCCGCCTTCTCCGGGTCTGGTGGCAGGTATCTGGAAGGCTCGACAGCATCCGGTTCCAGCGAACGGAAGATGCCTACGGACTCGGCGTCGAGACCGTCTATGGGACGAAGGAGCAATACACCAGGTTCCTCATTGGGCAATACTATCCAGTCACGCCCGCGCGCTCTAACTAATGCCCCTGGAACGTACTCTGTTTTGGGACTCGCCAGCATCAATTCTGGTTCTCCAATTCACGACCTGCATTAGCCACTTGACATTCTGGAAGCGTTTGATAGCAAGTAGGCTATACCTGACTTCCCCTGATGGGGTCAGCCATATATTTCTTGCCCATGCTTGATGAGAATCGAGTCGTCGTCTCCGAGAACATATCGCCTGCCCATCCCACTGAATAAGTATCGATCAGAATGCCAACTTTCACCGAAACCTATTGGACAAGGCTGGTTGTCTTCGACAATGGTTTACGCGCATTTGACGCCATCTGGATTGTATCGGCAACCATGACACAGAAGCCAAGAAGGTTGGGCTGGAAAATCCGGTTGCCGCCGCCCATGAATGGGTCTGCTATACCTCCAGTTTTAGGTTCAGGCCGAAAACTGATTTCAAGGTGTGCAATACTACTGTATACCGCAAGTAGAAATTACGGAACAGTGTGCTGGGCAGCGGGCAAATCCTTTGGGTATGCCGACAATCGGACGTTATTTTTGCCGTATTGATTTTCCTTGAATGCCAGTCGTGTGCCGAACCTTGGATCAGAGTGCTGTTTGAGGCCCGAACCCGCACTGCTTTCTTAGCCTCTTGCCGCCAGGTCTGGGCGTCTGGAGTATCCGATGCCTCTTCCAGTGAACCGCCGAAAGCATTCTTCCCACCGTCCACCGATTCTCGTCGGTCAGCGACCTTGGTTCTCTGTTGTCCTGTGACAGGTCACAGTAGTGTCCTCGACCTGCCGCGCTTACCGTCATAGGTGTTGGCAAATAACTGGAGGCGGTCGCGCTCCATGATCCACTTGTTCCCGAACTTGGTTGCGGCGAGCTTGCCTTCCCTTATGAGTCTCTTCACCGTTTCGGGATGAACATCTAGAATCTTCGAAGCCTCGATGACGTCCACGTAGTTCTCAAACATGGCTCCGATCCAGTACAATTGTCGTAGTGCCGCAATATAATAACACGATGCAGCAGGCCATGGACGGTGCCATCAGGATTGCCAGGCCCTCGCAACCCAGTGGCAGTGTGGGCAGTATATTTCAGCGGAGGACCCGCACCGATGGCCGAGATTCCTGGAACTCAGCACTACACAGGTACGGACACGACAATGAGAGAACCCATTATCAAACACGCTGATATTCGGAACTTCGCTGAATCACGGGTGAACCTGCCATCGGAATCGGCGCGTCGATACCGGCAACAGGTGAACACCCTCCGAGAACGACTCGCAAAGCACATCGCGGACAACCCTGGCTTCGGGCTGGTCAAGATGCTCCATGCCGGAAGCGTCGCGAAGGGCACAGCCCTTCGCACCATCAACGACCTTGACGCCGCCGTATACGTCAAAAAGGATCAGACTCCCGGACAAGAGAAAGACTTGGTGCCATGGATGGCAGACCGCCTCCGTGAAGCGTACCCGGAGAAGGACCCCAGCGACGTTACTACGGATTCACCGCACTGTGCCAAAATTCACTTCCGGGGAAGTGGCCTTGATGTCGATGTGGTTCCCGTACTGTACGAGGGAGACGAAAACGACTACGGATACCTCGTGGACAAGTTTACCGGCGCACGACTCCTGACCAGCGTTCCCCGCCATCTAGAGTTTATCCGTAAGCGCAAGGCTGCGAACCAGACCCACTTCGCCCAGGTGGTGCGCCTTGTAAAATGGTGGGCCAACCAAAGGAAGGCGGAGAACTCGGCTTTCAAGTGCAAATCCTTTCTCCAGGAACTCCTTGTTGCTCACCTGGCCGACTGCGGTACCGAACTAAAGGATTACCCGCAAGCGCTCGAAGGGTTTTTCACCTACGTCGTGAAAACTGGACTTGAGGAACGTGTGGCATTCACCGATTACTATCCGAGTAGCAGCCTACCAGGTGCTACCGGGGACGCCATTGAGGTCTTCGACCCGGTCAATGCTGAAAACAACGTTACCGACAAGTACATGTGGACTGACCGTGGGGCGCTGGTTGAAGCTGCGGAAGAGGCGGCAGATGCCATACGGGAGGCCTTTTACGCAACTACCAAGGGGCGCGCCGTGGAATCATGGCAGACCATTCTCGGTCCATCTTTCAGAGGATAGCCATCTATGACCAACACATACACAACCAGCTCGACGTTTACCAGAACAAACGTGGAGTACGTTGCTTCGAAGGTAATAGCGGACCTTAGAGGCCTGAAGGCTTACTACGGAAAACCCGACGAGGACATGATATGGGACTTCTACGCAGAGCTGGTTGAGCTATTAGCAGGCGGCTATGTGGCAAACGTGGAGTACGGATTTGAGCGAAATGGCCAAAGAATCGTCAGCCTGTACTACGAGGCACGAATGGACGGTTCACTGACGGACGGGAAATCCGGCGGCGTGTACGCGAGGGCCGACATCTCAGGAGCAAGCTGGTTCTCCTTCCTCGTCTACAGCAGCAAATGGGGTTCACTCTCTCCTGGCGCTCAGCAGGAGGTTGAGGCTCGAATTCCCATAAAGCGAAGTTACGGACAGGCTCCTGGAGACGGCAACGGCTATTGGAGTTCGGACCGCAGTTACTCCTCGCAAGGGGTAGGTGTTCAGCGTCGGACATTTCGTCCCTACTAGGGCGTGTTGACAATCAGTGTGACGCGCCCTCCTTATAGAAACGATTACGGAGATCGCAATGGCAACTTGGCAAGGACAATCCGGCATAAATTATGAGTACGAGGTACGGAACATCCCACACGAGCCTGTCCCAGAAAACCCGTGTACGACCCGCAAGGAGTGGTGAATGCCTATGG
>VXOI01000170.1 GCA_009840175.1 Chloroflexota bacterium
TTTCTTGCGCTTCACGCCGCCTCCTCCTGCGCGTTGGCGTTTCAAACCCGTTCGGCGCCGCCGCCGGCGGCGTCAACGGGCTGGGGGTAGAGTTCGGGGTGGGCCTGGTAGTGGCGGGCGATGATGCGGGCCAGGATGCGCAGCCCTTCGATGCGCTGGCGCTCCTGGTCCTCGGTGAGTCTTCGCTTTCTAGTCAAGGTTAATTCTCTCTATGGGCACCGGCCTGACTTCCGGGGGTAGCCCGGAAGAGGCCGGTGGGTTATACTCGGGCTGGATATTAGAAAATCCGTTCTGTACTGGTGAGTGTAGCAACCGAATATCGGCGTGGGCAATGGATGAAACGTCTTTCCACTGCCTTTTTGACAAAGTGTTCACTCTGATGTAACAATCAACCCGCAGAAAGACAACTACTGTTCGGGTCGGGAAGCCGGCAAGCGGGGTGGCGAGCATGGACCAATACGACGACAGCATGGAACCGGAAGACCTGCGGGAAGACGCTCAGGGCTATGAAGGCTACGAGGACATCGGCGCCCTGCTCAAGCGGCTGCGGGGCCGGGTCAGCCTGCGGGAGGTGACCCGGCGCACCGGCGTGTCCGCTTCCTACCTGTCCCAGATCGAGAGGGGAGTGAGCCAGCCCGGCGCCAACGTGGTCCGCAAGCTGGCCGAGCTTTACAACGTGGACGCCCAGGAGTTGCTGAAGCGAGCCGGCCACGGGCCGCAACCCGGTCCCTACACCGACGAGGCGATGGACGTGGAGCGGGCCTACCGCTTCGTGCTGGACGACCCGGCCTTCCGGGTGGGCACCCGGCCCGACGGCCCCATGACCGTCAACGCCAAGCGGTTCATCGTGGAGATGTACGAGAAGTTCACCGGCAAGAGGTTGCTGGAATGATGGAAAACACCCTGGGCGGCTTCTGCCGCATCCTGCTGGACGACGACGCCTGCTCCCAAGCCCTGGATCTGGAGCAGTTGGCTGCCCGTTTCGTGGACTATTTCCGTCTGTCGGCCCGCCCCACCCTGGAGGAGTTGACCGCCCTGGCGGAGCGGGCCGGGTTCGGCACGGTGCAAGAGGGGAAGATGGACGGGCTGAAGGGAGCTCACATCGGCCAACCCGGAGGCGAGTACCACATCTACCACCGGGATGACCTGTGGGAGGGTTCCAAGGCCCATACCGTGCTCCATGAAATGTACGAGATCACCCTGGAGCGGATGGACGAAATCCACTCGCCGGGAATGCCGGTTCCCTCCGGGCCCAACCCCGTGATCTGCCAGCAGGCGGAACGCTTCGCGGCGGCGGCGCTGATGCAGCCGGACATCTTCCTGCCCTACGCTCAGGCCAGTGGGCTGGACGTGGCGACCCTCCACGATGTCTTCGGCTGCGCCTACGCCTCGGCGGCCCTGCGGCTGGCCGAGGTGGTGCGGGACCCGCCCCTGCTGGTGGTCCTGTACGAGCGAGAGGAGCGGGGCGACCCGGCGGGCTGGACCGGGCCCGCCGTGCTGCGGGCCAGGGTGGTGAAGCGGACGGCGGGTTTCGCGGCGCGCCGGTCCTGGCTGTTGAACGGCCGTCGGGGAGGGATGCCCCGCAAGGACAAGGCCCTGCCCGCCGGTTCCCTGGCTGAGAGGGCCGTTTTTAGCGGCTGGCCCGAGTATGCCGAGGCGGAAGGGCTGGCAGTGGCTGCCAGGCCCGTCTTCTGGAAGGGGCGACTGGCGAAGGTGATAGTTGTCGCCGTGCCCTGGGAACACTACGGCGTACTGGAACCGCAGTTGGGCCGTCAAAGACGGCCCTATCCCAGGTTCAGCCAGAGGGCGGTGGCCGCCGCGTCTTGACGGGGCGGGCCGGATGTCCGATAATCAAGTGTAAGACAAGTAATTACAAAGACCGGCAAAAAAAGAGGCACTATGCCGCCACGCAGAAAGACCATCACCTTCTCCCTTCCACCGGAGATGTTCGAGCAAGTGGATGCCGTGAGGCGGGAGGAGGGCCGCGACATGAGCGAATTGGTGCGCGAAGCCCTCCACCTCTACATGGAAGATAGGGAACTGCGCCGGGAGCAGCGCCGGGAACGGCTGCGCGCCCGGCAGTCTGAACGGGAAGATGATCAAGGAGGACACAGCGATGAGTAAGAACACCGACCTGGCCCCCGTGGCCCTCTACGCCCGGGTGTCCAGCGACCGCCAGGACGTGGACCTCTCCGTGGCCGCCCAGCTTAGGGCCTTGAGAGACTACGCCAAGGCCAACGGCTACTCCGTGGCCCGCGAGTACGTGGACGAGGCCGAGAGCGGCAGGATCGCCGACCGGCCCCAGTTCCGGGAGATGATCGACGAGGGCAGCAAGCCGAAGGCCCCTTTCCAGGTGATTTTGGTCTGGAAGTTTTCGAGATTCACCCGCAAGCGGGAGCACGCCGTCGCCTTCAAGTCCATGCTCCGGCGCAAGGGCATCCGCGTCGTCTCCATCACCGAGCACGCCGACGACACCCCCACCGGCAAGCTCATGGAGGCCATCATCGAGTCCGTGGACGAGTTCTACTCGGAGAATTTGATACCGGAGGCGCAATCGAGTCCAAATCGTCCGCTGGTATCGCCAGCGTGAAGGTGAGGTTGTTCTCGCGGTTGATGGTCACTTCGTCCAGCAGCAGCCGCAGCACCTCCCGCCGCTTCTCCTGGGGCAAATCGTCCAGCCCGTCGCCCATCAATTCTGCCCACTGCAACACCCGCTCCGCCAGTTCCATCCGCCCCGCCTGGGCCGACTCCCGGGCCCGGGAGTCGTCCAGCTTACGCCGGGCGCTCTCCAGCCTCTCCGTGATGAACCTCCTCTGGTGGTCCAACTGGGCCTCTGCGATCTTACCCGACACGTAGAGCCGGATGGCCCGGTCCTCCTCCAACTGCACTTTCTCCAGCTCTTTCTCCGCATTGCGGATTTCTTCACTCAGCCCATCCTCTTCCTTCTCTCCCAACGACTCAAAACCGGCAACGATCAGGGCGGGGTTGGCCAGCACGTTCTTGACCTCCGTCCACACCAACTCCTCCAGACGCTCCGCCCGGATCATGGTATGCTCCCGGCAGCCGGTCTGGAAGTGCTGCACGCCGTAGCACTTGTAGTAGCGGCGTGGCACTTCCAGGTCGTACTTGTACACCTTGTCGCCGTGCTTCACCGTCCGCTTCTTGGTGGCCATGCAGCCCATCAGCATCCCGCACTCGGTACAGCGCACCAGGTGTTGCAACAGGTAGAATATCTTGGTGTTGCGTCCCGAATAGGTCTTGCGCTTGGTCCGCATCTCCTGGCAGTGGTCCCAGGTCTCCGCGTCGATGATGGGCGGAAAGGGGACGCCGATCCAGTTCTCGGGGTCCTGGTCGTAGACCTTGATGCCGTCCTCGGTGGAGACGTAGCGGGCGCGTCCGTACCACCAGGTGCCCTTGTAGGTCTCGTTGGTGAGGATGCGGTGAATCTGGCCGTCCCACCAGCGCTTGCCCTCTCTGCCCAAAGGAACATCCTCGGCGGTGAGCCGCTGGTTGATGACCCGCGCACCCAGTCCCTCGTCAACGCACCAGCGGTAGATGCGGCGCACCACTTCGGCCTCCTCCTCCACGATCTCCGGTCTGCCGTCGTCGCCCACGCGGTAGCCGTAGGGAACGTTGCTGACCGGGATGCGTCCCGCCTTGGCGGCGCCCCGCTTGCCCATGGAGGCCCGCTCCCGGAAGCTGTCCAGTTCCAGCTTGCCGATGGCGGCCATCAGGCCGAAGGTCTTCATGTCGATGGAGTCCATCACCGCTTCCAGCTTGACGTGGCTGGCCTCGATGACCTCCATCAGGGCGGCGGCGGGGAACATCCCTCGGCTGAGGCGGTCGGACTTCCAACAGACGATGACGTCGAAGCGGCCCCGCTTGGCGTCGCCCAGCATCTTTTGGAACTGACCGCGCTTCTTGGACCAGCCCTGGCCCACCTCCTGGTAGCGGGCGACGATGGTCAGGCCCCGTTGTTCACAGTAGGCTTCCATGTCGCTGGTCTGCTCGGCGATGGAGGTCTTGTCCTCCCCGTCCTGGCTCTTGTCGGAGACCCGGGCGTAGATGGCGGCGCGGTTGCATTCGGACTTCTGCTTTTTCACTTTGGTTCCCGGCATGTTTACCTCCAATCAGTTCCTAGCGGCTGAAAATAGAACAGACCCGCCTCCTGCCGGGAGCGGGTCCGCAAGTAGTACAATACCACCGCATCACCTGTTACCGCAGGTGGGGCCACGGCCCGGGGTGTTCCACCACCGCCGGGCCAACCTATACCCCTATGATACTCCTCTTTCGAGCGATCCGCCAAATGGCGACAGACATTATCGCGGTTCGCCCTTGGCATCACGTTAAGGAATTTCACCGGCCCAATCGTCAAAACCGCAGGACTCCCTTGACTCGAACTCTCTGTAAGTCTCATCGTCCATCTGACCAATCTGCGCATCTGCCTCCATCCATTCCTTAGAAGCCAGAAACGGCCCCCCTTCCAGCAACCTCTCCCAATAGGCGAGATGCGCAAAATGAAACTTTTCCATCGAACGGGGCGGTATGAGCCCACGAGTCTCCTGTATGAATTGGCGCATCTGTTCCTGGGTTGGACTGCGCCCTCGTTCGTTGAGTGTCTTCTCGTAGGCGGAGTAACAAGCCTTTGAGTATTCCTCTACGGTCAACGCCGGGCCGGACGGAGTCGGCAGGGGAGTAGGCGTTGCGCTTTCCTGCCCTACACACGCTGTGCTGATTATAAGCAGGCAAGACAAGGAAACGATTAGAACCTTCAGCCTATTTGTCCTCGGGCCAATCGACGATGCCATTTCCTTTCTCATCTCCGGGCTTTCACTGAGTGAGCCAGTGAAGGCTTGTCTGAAGAGTGTTCACAGATGACCGATTTCCGAATGAGAGTCGATAGTTTCTCTTGCAACAAAGGCGAACCGAAACATTCTAGGCGTAAAGTGAAGAAACGGGAAAGCGAGCTTGAGCATGTGTTTTACCAAGATTGAAAATTATACAGGCCGAGTCATACTTGACGACATCCAGCCTTTTCGTGATTCGGCCCCGGTGACTCTGAAGTTCAGACTGCGGCAAACTCCGAACCCGCTCGTGTTGACCGGGGCAACGCGCGGCCTCCTCATGCCGGGCGGAGGCGTTGTGGCACACAGCCCCTGGGATGGCAGGAACCGTTTGTGGCTGAGTGCAAGGAATGGTTGGGGAAGACGAGAGTCGCCTGATTTTGCTACCATTGACCGTAGGATACTCTGAATAAGGTTCACGATAGCCTGAATTGCGTCTGAGTGGCCGGTAA
>VXOI01000211.1 GCA_009840175.1 Chloroflexota bacterium
CAGCTTACCCTGTCTTTATGTCTTCTCTAAATTTTGCGTAAAGTCCAGCTTGGGCTCGCGGGAGGAGAGCCACTTCTTGAGGACCTGGTAGCCGCCCAGCTTGTAATTCCAGACAGTAGAGGGAACGTTGCTCCACCGGGCGTTATCGTTGAGATGGACGTCGACGGTGGCGCCTCCAAGGATGTTCGCGGCCTCGCCCAGCGCCTCGCGCTCAGCGCCGGTAATGTCCGCTCCACGACGCGGCCCGCGCCGGGCATCACGGCGTCGCCGGTTCCGAAGTGGCCCCACCCGGCGGTCAGCGCGAAGTCGTCGCCGGCCATGTTGCCGCCGGAGGCGGTGGACGGCACAGCGATGGCTGCCAGTTCCGGCCGCAGGGCCCCGGCGATCACCCCCGCCACCGGCGTCTCAGGGTCCAGCAGCGCAGCCAGTTCCTGGCCCCTAGCGGCGGAGGCGAGCAAATCTTCAACAGCACCGGGAGCGTCCCCATCGGGCCAGCCGGGCAATGGGATGCGCGGCCACTCCAGCCGGAGCGCCCCGGCGTTGGCCTCGCGGTAGCCCGGGTCGTGCAACACCGCCAGCGCGTGGTGGAACAGGTCTTCCACATCCAGCCCCAGTCGGTCGAGGTAGCGTTGCGCCGCCGCCGACAGGTTGGGACGACGCTGCTCCCTGCCGCCGTCCAGCGCCAACCCCTCGTCGCGCAGCCACGCGGGGAAGAAGTGTATGCCCCAATTTCCGAGTTTCCAGTTGCCCAAGTCGCGTATAAGGGTGCCGTGCGAGAACTCGTTATCTATCTCGCGCTTGTTGGAGCCGAGCCACAGATTCCCCTCGAATGTATGCTGCTTGTAATCCGCTCGCTTTTCGTCAAGCAGCTTGGTATTTTCCTCCCAATACAACCATCGGTTATCGAATGGACGGTATGCGTGTCGGACGAAACCATCCTCTCGCAAGCCGCGATGCAACAATGTATCCCGCACTCCACGGGCATCAAATCGGCCAGTAGATGCCATCACAGACGGATACTGACGGGTAATCTCTTCATGGCTCGCGTTGGGGTTGAAGTAGTCGGTTACTCGCGCCTTCAGCCTGTCAAGGTCAACGTCAATAAGGAACGAGTCGCGGCTGGTCTTCACCCCTGGGAAGGAAATCGGGAACAGTTCCGGCAGTGCCGGCCATTCGCTCCAACTCCGGTTGACCGCTACTTCCGCGAAGGGCAGGCCCAGCGGCATCACAGGCTCAATGTCGTTGTACGGCGCCGCTGGCCCCAATTCCGCCGTGTCGCTCAGTTCAGGCAGCTTGGCCTGCCCCCACAGGTGGCGGAAGCCCACGGACTCGGCGGGGGAGTGTTCCGCCTTCCTGACCAGCGTGGCGATGGCAGTCCCTACCTGTATGCCCACCGGGTCGCCCGGCGTAGAGAATATGCTGGGGTCGGGCGTGGTTTTGCCTGTCTTGTACTTGTCACCATTGAGACAGTCTATGCGGATGGCGTCGAAGGCTTCGAGGTAACGTTCCCGCATCCCGGTGAAGGACAGCCCGTCCAGCCACGAGTCGTTGGAGATGAAGCAGACGACGCCGCGTCCGGTCTTTTCCGCGATGCGCCGCTCCGCCATGCGGAAGAAGCGCACATACAGGTCGTTCAGCCCCTGCCCCTCGGGTTTCCGTACCTCCTTGACGGTGCGGTAAGCTTCGGAAAGTTCCCGCTCCTCGTCCACCGCCATGCCGGCGAACCCGTTGTAGGGCGGGTTGCCCAGGATGACCAGCACCGGCGTGTCCTGCTTCACCAGCTCGGCCCGGTCCCGCTCCTCCTCTAGTTCCGGGAAGGGCAGCGGCTTCTGCGTTCTCGGCTCCCAGCCGGTCAGCGCGTTGGTCAGGAACACCCCGGCCCGCTCGTTGCCGTCCTCGGACAGGGGCGCGTCCAGGGCCTGCATGGTCAAGCCCACTTGAAGGTGGGCCACCACGAAGGGCGCGGGCATTATCTCGAAGCCGAACACCCGTTGTGTGGCGGCCTGCTTCACCCGCGCCCCGGTGAGGGCGCCCAGGCCCTTGCCCCGCAGGTTGGCGGCGATACGCTTGAGCGTCTCGGCCAGATAGGCCCCGGTGCCGCAGCAGGGGTCGAGGAGGTAGACATTCTCGGCGGCCAGCCCGTCCTCGATGCCGAGGTCGTCCTTCAGGGCGCGGTCAACGCGGGCCACCATGTAGCGCACTACCTCGGCCGGGGTGTACCAGACGCCAAGCTGCTTGCGCAAGGCAGGGTCGAAAGCCTCCAGGAACGGCTCGTAGAAGTAGGGCACCGCCTCGCCCTCGTTGAAGCGGGCGAAGAAGGCGTCCCGGTCCACCCGGTCCAGGGCTGCCGCCGTTCAGTCCAGCACCTCCACTAACCCCAAGGGTTGCAAACGTCCGGGGTCGGAAAGCTGCTGGAACAATGCCCGCAGCACCGAAGCGCGCAGGTGCCAGACGGCTGTGCGCCAGTCGAAAGGGCCGTTCGGGGCCGGAGTCTGACGCGCCCACAGTACCCAGGCGGAGAATACGGCGTAAAAGAGCGTCTGCACCAGCGTCGAGCGGAAGAAGGCTGCGCCCCGCTCGCCCTCGAAACGGACGCCCAGTGCCTCCTCCAGGGCCGACCGCACGGCGGTCAGCGACGTTGCGTTGCCCGACGCCTCGACCCGGGCCAGGCCGTCGCGGGCGTAGGAGGCCAGCAGACGGGCCAAGTCTCGGGGTTCAGCCAGCGCGGCCCGGTGGGACAGGGCGCGTCCCAGGTACTCGGCCAGCGCTGCTGGCGAAGGCGCGGGGGTGTTGCAGCTTGGTCTCGAAGTCGGTGGCGGACCCGGCCAGCCGGAAGGTCTCCAGCCTGGCGGGATTGCCCTGGGCATCCTCCCCCAGAAGCACGAAGTCGCGGGTATTGGTCACCAGAACGAGCCGGAGCGGTCCCAATAGCGACTGACCTGGGCGCTGTCGGCGGTGAGCCAGGCGTCATCGGTGACTGCCTTGACCTCCACCACGCCGCCTTCCGGAGTCTGCCCCTGCTTGGGCTGGCCCTTCGATACCTGCCTGGCGGCGTAGAGGCCGAAGTCGGGATGCCCCGCGCCCTGCTGCGCCAACTGGCTGACGCAATGCACTTTCGGCCGCAGCAAGCCGCCCACGGCGTTCAGCAGGTTGTACAGCGGCGGATAATAGGACAGCTCTCCGGTGCCACCCCCCGTCGCACGGATGCGACGCAGCTCGGCGAGGTACTCCTCCACCGCCGCTGTCAGCTTGTTTCCACTCGCCGCCATTTCCCTGTGCCCATCTCCCTTGTCAATGAACTCCAATGGGCTACCGGGGCAGGAACTCCGGCTCCACCAGTAGGTCACGGGCTCCCATCCCCAAAGCATCCGCGACCGCCTTCAAGGTCTTGAACCTGGGAGACTGTTCTCCCTTCTCCAGCCTCACCAGCGTAACCCTCCCGATGTCCGCAGCCTGGGCCAGCGCCAGTTGTGTCAACCCGGCCGACTCCCGGTACCGGCGCACCCTCTCGCCGATGGTCCGCCTCCCCAGCGCCGCGATGGCTTCGATGGTAGGCCGGTAGGTTCTGTCGCAATAATGACGGGCGAAATCCCAGGGAATTTCAACGCTCTCGCCCCCGGCCATTTGCAGGACCATCTCGTAGGGGTTGGGCAACTCCAGGCCCGAGATGCCCTGACGGTTCCTGACCTCGGGAACCTCTCCGTAAGGTATGAGCCCCTTTTGCCCGTCAGCGAAGCTCAACTCTATTCCATCATCCAACAGGCTGGCGGTGGTCATCATCCGGTTGGCGTTTTTCACCAGCACCACGTCCATTGGCTACCTCCTGTGGATGGCGTCCCACGTTTCCCTGATCTCTGCCGCATGTCTCCCGTACGCCTGCATTATGTCCCGGAAGTTGCCGGGGGGAGGTTGGTCCATATAGGTGCCCCCGTTCAACTCGATCCGGCAAACGTCTTCGTTGCCGACCCAAACATGCACGTGCGGAGGTTCGAAGGCGTTTTCCCTGGTGTTCACCACGAAGCGATATTGGCCCTCCACCGCTACTGTCGGCATTCATCATCCTCCAGAGCGGCGTCTTTCACGATGCTACCGCAACTCAGCAAGTGTATCAATTTACGACACACGATGCAAAGCCCGGCAGGATTTGGTAATCGTGGGAAGCGCCGCTCTCGCCATATGCCTGCCGGGGTGCCAGCCTGGTCCATTACCGCCGGTGATGGGAACCGGCGCAAGGGGTCCTGGGCCAGCGAGAGGAAGTCAGCATAGGCAGCTTAGCAGGAAGGGTCGGCTAGGAAAGCCGGAGCCGGGAATAACGACCGGTCTTGCCGACTATCCTGACGAATCCGGGCGGTTTCTGCGCTGCGTCTCGCCTACGGCCATCCTATACCCCACCCTGAACTCGGAGAGGCTCTACCTAGGGGTTCCTCGCAGAATCCCCCAGCTTGCGGCGCAGCCGCTTCACCACGTTCCGCAGCAGCCAACCCTAGCCCATCCGCTCCGCTTCCCAGACCCGTTGCAGCAGCAGGCCGTGGGTCAGTACCCTGGGAGCCTGTACCGCTAGCTGGTAGAGCACCGCGTACTCCTTGGCCGCCAGCGTCACCCGGCGCGCGGCATAGTCGATGCTGAGGTCTCCCAGGACATAGGGAACCTCCGGCGGCTCTACAAGGCGGGATAAAACCAGGAACTTGCGCCATCAAGTTTGAATTGGCCCCGTAGAGGGGGCCACTGTTTCCCTGGGGGCGTTCTCCCACCCCAATTGGAATGTGGATGCGCCGCCAGTCGCGAATGGAGTCAGTCCGTTGCCTCTGCTCTAGTAAAAGGGGCATTTTCGTCCGGGCCTCGCCGCTTCCGCACATTGCGAATTGACCGGAGTGGACCACCGAAAGGCACTCGTCTTGTTTCCTCCGGGCAGCAGTATCCCCTGGAGGCCGGACCTGTTCCAGCTTTCAATTCGAAGGCTCCGGTTGGGCAACTAAACCATCTGGAGCCTTTTTCCTGCTGACAGTCGAAACGTGGGCTGTGCTAGACTGGAAATAGAATGACCCACAGACGGTGACACCCTCCAGGTCAGCGGATGGGGCCACTTAACGGCGCACCAGCCAGCGGAACGGCAGGGTGGAGGGTTCGACTCCCCTCGGGCTTCATTCAAATACTGCTACGGGGAGCTTGGGGTTGTCGAGCGGAACAAAACCCTTAACATCGTTCTCTACGCCACCGGACCACTGTGACCTGCCCCCTGTAGTTGTACCACCCTCTATGTTAGCCCCACCAGTTCCGGG
>VXOI01000051.1 GCA_009840175.1 Chloroflexota bacterium
GCGCCGGGGGGAATTATGGGCTCTCGTTCTGGCATGACGGTCTCCTTGTGCGAGATATTGGCTAGGGTTCCATTCTGCCGTAGGGGCGGGTTTGAAACCCGCCCCTACTGGTTGCATCTTTACGGGATACGAACAGAACAAACACGGCCTGAATACGAGGATTATCGCGAGGCGACGGGATTGGAAGAACGCTCGCGGTGGACCGAGATACAGCCGCGGATGCCCTCCAGCTTGGCGAACAGCTTTCCCAACTGCTCCATGCCGGTGGTAAAGACGGTCAGGGTCATGGTCACCTTGCCGTCCTGGTACTCCCCGGTATTCACCGAGGCCATGTTGACCCCCTCTTCCGACACATTGCGGGTCAGGTCGTTCAGCAGGCCAACGCGGTCGTAGGCCACCATTGTGATGCGCACCGGATACAGTTCCTTGGCCTTGCCCCAGTCTACATGAATGAAGCGCTCCGGCTCGTCTTCCCGCTTCACGTTGGGACAGTCGCGCTTGTGAACGGTGACACCCCGAGACCGTGTGACAAAGCCCAGAATCTCGTCGCCGGGTATGGGATTGCAGCAAGGGCCCATCCGGGTGAGCATATCGCCCACGCCCTGCACCGTGATTCCAGAGGTCGGACTGGACAGCGGGAGGTCGGTCCGCTTCCGCGCCAAGGGATGTTCCGGCTCCTGGCGGGCCTCGACCAACTTCTGGGCTAACTGGCTTTCAGCCACGCCGCCGGATCCCAGGTTGACCAGCAGCTCGTCCATGGTGTCGTGCTTGAACAGGGCCAGGACTTCGCTGTCGTCGAATTTCTGGTTGAGACGGCGCATCTCGCGGCGCAGTATCTCCCGTCCCCGCCGGATGTTGGTCTCCCGCTTCTGCCGGTTGAACCACTGGCGGATGCTCTGGCGGGCGCCAGCGGAGCGGACGTATCCCCGGTTGGGGTTGAGCCAGTCGAGGCTGGGGCCGCGGTCCGACTTGGTGCTCATTATTTCTACGGTGTCGCCGTTTTGGAGCGGCGTGTCCAATGACACCAGCCTGCCGTTGACCTTGGCCCCGACGCAGCGGTGGCCCAGCTCGGTGTGAATCTTGTAGGCGAAATCGACCGGAGTAGAACCGGCGGTCAGCTCGACGATGCGCCCCTTGGGCGTGTAGACGAATACCTGGTCGCGCAGAATATCCTGCTTCACGGATTCGATGAACTCGGCGGTGCTGGTCACATCTCGCTGCCACTCCAGCAACTGCCGCAGTTCGCTCATCTTCTCCTCGAAGTCTACGTCGCTGGTCTTGCCTTCCTTGTAGCGCCAGTGAGCCGCCACTCCGTATTCGGCGACCTGGTGCATATCCACGGTCTTTATCTGCACTTCCAGGTGAGTGCCGCCCTCGCAGAGCACGGTGGTATGGAGCGCCTGATACCCGTTTTCCTTGGCGTTGGAGATGTAGTCGTCAATCTGACCGGGAATGGGGTGCCATAGCTGATGCACTACGCCGAGAACCCGGTAACAGTCAATTTCCTTCTCCACCAGCACCCTCAGGGCAAACAGGTCATAGATGTCGCTCAACATCTTGCCTTCGGCTTCGTACTTCTGGATCTTGCGATAGGTGCTGTAAATGTTCTTGGGGCGGCCCGAAACCTCGGCCTTTATATCCTCCGTATCCAGTTTCAGGCGCAACTCATCTGAAACCCTCTCGACGTATTCCTCGCGCTCGACGCGACGCGCCGACAGCATTCGGGAGATTTCACGGTACTTGTCAATATCCAGGTGACGGAAGGCCAGGTCATCCAACTGCCACTTGATTTCCCAGATGCCCAGGCGGTGAGCCAGGGGAGAGTAGATGTCCAGCGTTTCCTGAGCGATGCGGCGCTGCTTCTCCGGCGGCAGGGCATCCAGCGTCTTCATGTTGTGCAGCCGGTCGGCCAGCTTGATAAGCACTACGCGGATGTCCTCGGCCATGGCCACCAGCATCTTGCGCAGGCTCTCGGCATAGAGGCTGTCGCGGTAATCTGCGCCGTCGGACATGGCGCTCAGGGGGTCGTGGATGCGGCTGTCCAGCCTGGTCAGCTTGGTTACGCCGTCCACCAGCTTGGCGATTTCCGGGCCAAACTTGCCGGAGAGTTCCTCGAGTGTAACGTCGCAGTCCTCGACTACGTCGTGGAGCAGAGAGGCGGCGATGGTCTGTTCGTCCAGGCGCAGGTCGGATAGGTAGAGGGCAATCTCCAGGGGATGGGCGATGTAGGGTTCGCCGGACTTCCGCAACTGCCCGTCGTGGCTGCGGTCGGCGAAGAAATAGGCGTCTTCTATGAGGCTGGTGGCGTCTTCAGGCAGATAGTCAGACACCCTTTCCAGAAGTTCGCTTATTCGGTCTTTAGCAGCTACCCCAAGGTCTATACCCCCGTGTGCTGAATTCAACCGAAGACCTGTCCCTGCATTTGATAATTGGCGTGATTTTACTCGCTTTCCTATCAAAATACCATCGCCCCACAAGTATTCAACCCGTTATTCCTCTGCTTAGGCAGCGGTTTGACGGCTGCGAGAGGCCATTGCTACACTCGCCAAGAATCTTGGCGTATTGCTGTTTCTATTTTACGCCACCTGGAGAGAAGTATGAGCGAAAATGCCAGCAGAGTGGGGATTTTCTCTTTCGAGGTGGACAGTTCCGCCGACCCGGCCGTGCTGGCCAAGCGGGCTGAGGAACTGGGTTTCGAGTCATTCTGGGTGCCGGAGCACGCCATCCTGCCGGTGCGCACCACCTCACCCTACGCCGGGTCCGCCGACGGGGTAATACCCGAGGAATACGGGCGCATCGTTGACCCCTTCGTGGCGCTGGCCCGCGCCTCGGCAGTCACCAGCCGCATCAAGCTGGGCACCGGCATCTGCCTGGTTCCCGAGCGAAACCCCTTGCTGCTGGCCAAGGAAATCGCCACCCTCGACCGCTACTCCGACGGGCGTTTCATCTTCGGCATCGGGGCCGGCTGGCTGCGTGAGGAAACGGAAATAATGGGCGGCGACTTCGACCGCCGCTGGACCCAGACCCGCGAGTCCATCGAGGCGATGAAACAGCTATGGACGCAGGACGAGGCGGAGTACCACGGGCAATACTACGACTTCCCGCCGGTCAAGTCCGTGCCCAAGCCGACGCAGAAGCCCCACCCGCCGGTGTATCTGGGCGGCAAGGCGCGCAACGTGTTCCGTCGCGTCGTGGCCTACGGCGACGGCTGGATGCCCAACCGCACTTCCGTCGCGGAAATCCGGGCGGGCCGCGCCACGCTGGATGAGTTGGCCGAGTCTGCGGGCCGCGACCCGGCCAGCATAGAAATATTGGCCTTCGGCTTCGGCAACCAGTTCCGCACCCGCGAGGAGGTGGAAGAACTGACGGACGCCGGGGCAGACCGCATCACCATCTGGCTGAACAACACCGAGGGCAACGCGGCGGTTGAAGAGATTGAGGAAATCGCCGCTGCGGTGCTGTAAGGGTTGGCCCGAAGTTTCCGAAAACGGCGGGGCGCACCATCGTGCGCCCCTTTGCTGTCGTTGACTCCACGCCGAGAACGTAAACTGCGTTTATCTTTGTACCGGAGTAGCGGGTTGCTCCACCCGGTAGGAAGCGATGGCGTCACGAATTACCTGAGCCACTGTTTTTCCGTTCTCTCGCCCGACTTTTTCGAGCCAATCAATATCGTCAGCGTCCAAAATGACCGATACGCTGACGGTCACTTTGTCACTCTTGAACAAGTGGGGCACATCTTCGCCAAGTTCGCATTCTTCATATCTGTCGTTCATCCCCACTTTCTCTCCTATACCGCTCTACGTGATGGGTGTTGGCAGTAAATGCCGTAACAGGACGCCAGATTCCGCGCTGGCTTGTAGGTTCTATAACCTTCTGCTCCCACCACACATACTCTGAAGCGAATGGGAGCAGCGTTGAAAGTGTCCTAATCAAACTCGACCTCTCAACAGACTGGAAAGGCCCTGTCCCCTACACCGGCAGCGGCGCCTCTGTGATGCCTTCTGGCAGCCCGACCTCGAAGGCGTTGATGTTGAACGCCAGGCAGGCGTAGTAGCCCATCAGGGTGGTCAGCTCTACCAGGCCGCGGGTGCCGTACTGGGCCATCGCGGCGTTGAATGTGCCTTCGCTGACCCGGTGGGTGCGGAAGAACTCGCGCCCGTAGTTGATTACCGCTGATTCGGCCGGTGACAGGCCGCTCAGTTCCCTCTTGTCGCGCAGGTTGTTCACCAAATCGTCGCTCAGGCCCGACTGGCGGCCCATGGCGGCGTGGGCGTTCCAGATGAACTGGCAGTCCATTTCTCTCGCCGCCACCAGCATACCCAACTCGCGTATATTGGCGGGAAGGCTGGACTCGTCGCCCCGCAGATAGGCCCGCAGGTGCTCGCCGCGCTTGATCAGCTCCGGCACGTGCAGCATGACCGACAGAGGGCCTGTATCAGGGATGCTGCCCCGCTGGGCCACGTAGTCATCAAAGGCTGCCGTCTGGTCCTGCGGTACGGTGTCCCGGCTCGACGTGGGGATTCTCGCCATTTTGCGCCTCCTTACTATTCGGACAGCATATGGGTTTCTGATATTGAAAGCAGGATGATTGTCTGAACTGTGATTTTTATGATTATGGGATGGGCATGATTGGGGGTATCTGGATATCAGAGAAATCCTTGAATCACAGTTCAGACAACTCCCGGCCTTATAGCGGTGAATTAAAGTATAATATCAAGATAAGAGTGACGAGGGGGGGTGTCAGCCTCTCTTCTCTCACTCCCCTCCCCTAACTTCTTCGGGACAGGGTTGTTCTATGCCCTTCTTATTTTGAACCAAAGCAGCAGCAAGTACCTGGTCTTTGGGGCATTGGCCATCGGGCTTTTTGCCTCGGTGGTTGACCACGGCAGCGTCATCGTGGCGCTGCCTTCCATTGCCGAACACCTGTACATTGATCTGCCCAGCGTCCAGTGGGTGGTCATCGGGTTCGCCCTGACCATCAGCGCCCTGCTGCTGCCCATGGGACGGCTGGCCGACATTATCGGCCAGAAGCGCGTCTACATCCTCGGCAGCGTCATCCTGATGGTCGGCGCGGCCGGGGCCGGGCTGGCCCCCAACCTGGCGACGCTGCTGCTGGCCCGCATCCTGCAAGGCGTCGGCGCGGCCATGACCCAGGGCACGGGCATGGCGATTATGACGTCGGTGTTCCCGCCCACGGAGAGAGGCCGGGCCATCGGGCTGCTGATGACCACCGTGGGCGTGGGCGCGGTGGCCGGGCCGGCCATCGGCGGGGCCGTCGTTGACTTCATACACTGGCGGGCGGTGTTCTTCCTGAACATCCCCTTGGGCCTGGTAGGGGTAATTGCCACGCTGTACGTGCTGCGCCGCTGGGAGTCGGAACGGGCGTCCCAAGGCAGCAGCTTCGACTGGACGGGCGCGATTCTTTCCACCGGCGTGCTGGTCGCTCTGCTGCTGGGCCTGACCCTGGCGGTCAACCGGGGTTGGATGTCGGCCCCGATACTGGCGGCCTTCGTGCTGTCGGCCGGTATGTTCGTCGCCTTCATCTGGTGGGAGCTTCGCACCCCGGCACCTATGTTCAACCTGCGCTTTTTCCGAGACCGCGTATTCTCCTGCGGAGTATCTGCGGCCTTCCTGACCTTCCTGGGGCAGTCGTCGGTGCTGTTCCTGATGCCGTTCTACATCCAGAACGTGCTGGGGTACAGCCCCAAGATCGCCGGGCTGGTGGTTATGCCCGGCGCGCTGTGCATGGCGATCATGGGATCAGTGACCGGCACACTGTCCGACAAGTTCGGCTGGCGCTGGTTCACCGTGGGCGGAATGGTTTGCTCGACGGTGGGGCTGGTGATACTTAGCCGTGTCACCGATACCTCTCCCTTATGGGAAGTCATTCCTGGCCTGATACTGATTAACTGCGGAATGGGAATGTTCTATTCCCCCAACTCCAGTTCAGTGCTGAGCGCGGTAGGGCGGGAGAGCTACGGCGTGGTGTCGGGATTCCTGAACCTGGTAAGAAACTCGGCCAACGTGATAAGCCTGGCCATCGCCACCACCATTGTTACGGTGACTATGGGTTCGCTGGGATTCGAGCCAAGTCTCGAGGCCGTGCGCACCAGCGCCGTGGAGGGTGTGCGCGGTGCCTTCACCGTGGGGATGCGCTACGCCTTCTATGTGCTGATTGCGCTGGTGATAGCCTCGATGACCGTTTCCTTCCTGCAAGGCCAGGCCAAGCCCGCGCTTCGCCCGGCACAGCCGTCTCCGCAACCGGAGGAATCCGCCGCTACCGGGGACTGAACCCAACGCAGCTAGAGGAGATGCCATTTCACAAACAAGGAGTATAACGATGTTGAAGTTAGCGCTGCTTTTAGCGGCGATTGCGGCCACCGTGGGCATCGGATGGCCGTTGGCAAGTTCCATTGCCGGTGGAGGTGGCAACGAGGCGACCCGCCTGGTGGAAGCCGCCGACCGCACTCAAAATAAAGCTCAGTCTTTGAGCCGTTCCTATAACGATGTAATCCCGCCCCAGGATTCCTTGTTCGCTTCGCTGGTCAACCCGAATGGGGAAGCGGCAGACAACCCCGAGGCAGCGGAGGAAGAACCCACGCCCACCCCCACGCTGACGCCCAGCGAGCACGCAGTGAAGGACGCTATGGACTTCCTGAACCAGGTGCAGCAGGAGTTGGAGCCCGGCGACACGGAGTATCTGAGGGCGGTAAACCAACTGAAAGCCGCCTGGGACCCGCGCTACGCCGAAGCGACCGATGAGTTCCGCCGCTTCAAGCGCCGCGTGGAGTATGCCCGCGAGATGTCCGCCGAATACGTGGAAATACAGGAGCGGCTGACTTCCAACATCAGCGACCGGCAGGTAAGAGAAAGGCTGAGGGAAACCGACGCCCTCGAGCGCCAATTGATAGCGGAGTGGATCGCGCAGGCTAACGGCGTCCTCGCGCAGGCGGAAGCCATCAAGGTGAACCTGGATGACATGAACATCCAAATAACCAAGCTGGAGCTTTCGGCCACCTTCGCGTCGGTATACGAAGGTTTCAACAGACTGCCTCTGGCTCTCACGTCGCTGAACGGCGAACTGGACATTTTCGAGCGGGAAACGGAGCGAATCTATAAGACCTTCGGGCCTAAAGCCGGGCAATAGAGGCCGCGAACGTGTTATCCAGACAGAAAATCCGTGATATGTTGCAGGCCGCTTGGCGCAATGTCTACCTGTGGCGCAACCTGCTTGCCATAGCCGGAATAGCCAGCATGATGCTGCCCTGGGTATACCTGGACGGGGCCGAGTCATCACTGAGCGGGGCAGAGCTCATCGCCTACACCTTCGCCACCGGCACCGAGCGATGGGAGATGCTCAAGCAAAGCATCCCTGGAGCGCTTTTCCTGTTCCTCAATCCCCCGGCCGTAGCCGTGCTGTCCATAGTGGTGTTCGCAAAGACCTGGCGGGACCAGCACTCCGCAAGGCTGAACGCCGTCGCCGGACTGCTGCCCCTGCTGATAGTGGTGTTCGCTGGCAGCATAACCAGCAGCGAACACCTGCTGTTTGGACGTCTCGTCTTCCCACAAGCGGGGATAATCCTGATGTTCCTCTGCCAGGGGGCGCTGGCGGTGCACAGCCTGACGCGGGGGCCGTGACGAGGATGATCGGTAGCGACGATACCGAATCGCTCTTCACCTGACCGGGCGGGAGTACCAGCCACCCCAGACCCACTTCCGTCTTCTCAGCAGGGCGATGAAGAGAGGGTTGGTCCAAATCAGCGTCTTCCATACGGGCCAGCCATCGAAGCGTCGGGGGGATGGGTTGACTCGCGGATTTCTAATCAATTTGATCGTGCCTTGGGATTTCTTAGCGTACCTCTTCAATTGCCAATAGAAATCCACGTCCTCGCCTATCCAGGCCGTCTCATCATATCCTCCAACCTGCTCGAAGACGCTCGTGCGACAGAACTGAGTCGCGCCTTGAACCATTCCAAAGAGGTGGCTCAACAGTCTCCATACTCGCAAGTGGAGCTTGATGATGGTGCGCTTCGGCTTATAGTCGACGTCTACTCCGCCCCCGACGCAAGCAGGGTCGCTCATTACGGCATATATCTCTTCGAGAAGTTCCGGCGGGACGATCACATCCGCGTCGATAAAGACGAGCACGTCCCCTTCCGCGTGGCAGGCCCCGGTGTTGCGTGCCCTGGAAATGCCCTGCGCCGGTTCGTGAATGACCTTCGCACCCTTGCGTTGTGCGATGGAGGCGGTGGCGTCAGTGCTGTTGTTGTCGACGACTATCGTGTCAATGCGGATGTCACTGCGGGATTGCAGTCTTGTCGCGGCTGTTTCTAACGAATCCAGAGTTGCCGTCAGGTAGGCTTCCTCGTTGAATGCTGGGATGACGACTGTGATGTTCACAGAGACAAAGATGACAACGGCGCATTTCCCCTGCCCAAAATTCCTCCTCTGCGCTCTCTTTCCGGCTATCCTAAGCTAAGCCAACGCCTGGCGGACACGGAAGACCAAGCGCGATACCGTGGGGCGGCTAAATTGGAAGTCGAAGTCTTCCATGTAGCCGTAGAGGGCACTTTGCTCGTTGCAGTTGTCGTGGAAGTTGGCCGAAACTGCGAAGGCCGAGCCTATCTGGATGTCGTCGTGTTCCGCCTCCAGCCGGTCGGCAGTCTTCACCAGTGCCTCTATACTGCCGTCGCAATCCCAGCCGTGATGCTTGGCGCCAGCCTGGATAGCGTAAACGGCGGCCTGCCACAGCTTTTCCGACGCCCCGATGCGGTCGCCGGCGGCGTACCGGCGGTCGGCGGCGTCCAGCAACTCCCGGGCCGCAGCTAAGTGTTCGCGGGCTTGCATCGTCATAGCGGGCCTCCGTCACGGTGGGGGATATGGCAGCCTTGATGACCGCGTCCTTTCATTTCGGCTAATTTGTCGTTTCACGTCTGGCGGTAGCGGTTGACGATGGGGAGGCGGCGGTCGCGGCCGAAGGCGCGGGGGGTGATTTTCACGCCCGGCGGGGCTTGGCGGCGCTTGTATTCGTTGCGGTCAACGGCGGTAATGACCTGTCGCACCACTGCCGGGTCGTGCCCCTGCGCCACCATCTCGGCGAAGCTGCAATCGTCCTCGACGTAGGCTTGTATAACCGGGTCGAGGATGTCGTAGGGGGGCAGGCTATCCTCGTCCAACTGCCCCTCGCGCAGCTCGGCGCTGGGAGGCTTGTCTATGATGGCCTGGGGGATAACCGGGGCGTTGGCGTTGCGCCAGTGGCTCAGGGCGTAGACCGTCATCTTGTGTACGTCTTTCAGCACGGCGAACCCCCCGGCCATGTCGCCGTAGAGGGTGGCGTAACCCATCGCCATTTCCGACTTGTTGCCGGTGGTCAGCACAATCCAGCCGAACTTGTTGGATACGGTCATCAACACGTTGCCCCGGATGCGGGCCTGCACGTTCTCCTCGGCTACGTTGGGCGTGGTGTCAGCGAATCGCTGTTCCAGCATATCGGCAAATGCGGTGTGGGCAGGTTCGATGGGTATTTCCCAGAACTCGATGCCCAGGTTGCGCGCCAGTTCCGCCGAGTCCTCGACGCTCCCCTGCGACGAGTACCTGGACGGCATGGTGATGCCCAGCACGTTTTCTGGCCCCAACGCATCGGCAGCGATGACGGCGGTCAGGGCCGAGTCTATCCCGCCGGACAGCCCGACAATGGCCTTGCTGAACCCGGTCTTGTGCAGGTAGTCGCGGGTGCCCAGCACTAGGGCATGGTAAATTTCCTCGATTTCGTCCAACTCGCCGCTGTTGGATGAGCAACACAGTGGAGGACGCTCCGCATCAGGTTGGTGGCCTGAAACGTAAACCGACTTTGGAAAACCCACAGCGGCCAGGGCATCTTCATAATCACCGTCGGAGTGGACGGGTGGAAGCGGAGGCACGGAGTCAACGTCTATGTCGGCTAGAATCATCGCCTCGCGGAAGGCCGGACCGCGAGCTACAACCTTGCCGCAGGGGTCGCAGATCATGCTGTTGCCGTCGAAGACCAGTTCGTCCTGACCTCCCACTATATTGAGGTATGCGACGAACAGGCCGTGGCCGACGGCACGACTGCCCACGATGCTGTCGCGGCGGTAGGAGCTCTTGCCCGCGTGAAAGGGAGAGCCGTTGATGCTGACAATCAACTCCGCTCCCGCCTGCCGCTGCACCGCAGACGGGCCGACTTCGTACCAGATGTCCTCGCAGACGTTGACGCCGACGCGGACGCCGCCGATTTCGTAGACCTGGCAGACCCGGCCCTTGGTGAAGTAGCGTTCCTCGTCGAACACGCCGTAGTTGGGCAGAATAATTTTGTCGTAGGTGTCTATCAGTTCCCCGTCGTACCCGATGGCGGCGGAGTTGGCTATGCCTGACTCTCGGGATTGGACGTAGCCCAGCACTACGGCGATGCCGCGAGACTCGGCAACCACCTGCTCCATGGCGGCGACGTTGGCGTCTATAAAGGACTTCTTGAAGAGCAGGTCTTCCGGGGGGTAGCCGGTGGTGGCGAGTTCGGGGAAGGCCACCAGGTCGGCCCCTGACTCCCGGGCCAAGTGCAGGTATTCCACCATCCGGGCGGTGTTGCCGGGGAGGTCTCCGACTGTGAGGTTGAGCTGCGCCAGCGCCAAACGGAACGTGCGGGCCATTTCTACGCCTGATGTGCTTTTGGCGTAAGTATAACACTCACCATTAGCCGTCTGGATTCCTGCGGCTGCTGGCAATGACGGGCAGGTGGCAGTGTTAAACTACGCCGAACTCGATTCGAGGGGCCGGCGGGAGAATATGCTCAGCCGAGCGGGGGTGCGCACACGACTGGCGGGAAGGCTGCCCGTGTATTACGGGTGGGTCATCTTTGCCCTCGCCAACCTGCCCAGCTTCGGGGCCAGGCCGGTGGCGTCGGTAGCGGTGCTGTCGGTGTTCGTGATCCCGATGACCGAGCAATTCGGGTGGTCAAGGGGCCTGTTTTCCGGTGCGGTGAGCCTGGGCGCGGTCTGCGGGCTGCTGATGTCGCCCTTCGCCGGGCGGCTGATTGACCGCTATGGCTCCGGGGTCATCCTCGCCGGTTGCTCGGCCATCGTGGGGGCCTGCGCCCTGGGGATGTCGGCGGTAACGCAGGCATGGTCGTTCTATGCCATATACGTGCCGGGAAGGGCTGTCTTTTCCAGCCCATTGGAACTTGGCACCACTACCGCAATAAGCAACTGGTTCATTCGCCGCCGCCCGATGGCCCTGGCCTGGTTCGGCGCAGTGCAGGGTGTCGGGCTGGGCTTGCTGCCTCTGGCGGCGGCCATGCTGATAGACGGCTTCGGCTGGCAGTCCGCATGGCTGGCTCTTGGAGTGTTCACCATTGCCACGGGTGTACTCCCGCCGCTACTGCTAATGGCACGCAGGCCAGAGGACATGGGGATCGCTCCTGATGAGCAGGTGAACGATCAGAATGTCCCCACCGCGTCACAGCCCCATAGGGAAAGTCAGGCGAGGGCATGGCGCGACGTGGACTACACGGTGCGCGAAGCGCTGCGAACGCCGGCATTCTGGATACTGGCTTCCTTCTCCATGGTGGGCTTCATGGCTCAGGCCGGGGTCAGCCTGCACCAGACGGCGCACTATGTTGACGCTGGCGTTTCCCATGGGCAGGCCGCTCTGGTAGCCACTGCCTTTGCCTTGGGGCAGATTCCCGGCGGCATGGTCTGGTCATTGGCAGGGCGGCGGCTGCCCGTGCGGGTGACGCTGGCGATTTCGGCGGTGTGGCTGGCCGGGGGCGTGTTCGGCATCGGGTTCACCCACCAGCTCACTTGGGGCATAGTCTTCGGATTCCTGTTCGGCGCGGGCGTCGGCGGACTCCACACCCTGCTCCGGCTGGCGTGGGCCGACTACTATGGGAGGGTCCATCTGGGCGCCATTCGCGGACTCACATTACCCGCGCAGATCGGCGGCCAAGCCATCGGGCCGGTAGTCTCCGGCTTCATGTTCGATACCAGCGGCGGCTACCTTGTGCCTTTCGTCATCTTCGGATCGGCCGTGGCCCTGTCCGCGCTGCTGGTGCTGGCTGCCGTGCCGCCCAGGCGAGCTGCGGCGGCAATGATTTCACCCTCACCCTAACCCTCCCCCTCAAGATGGAAGGATTCAGGGTCTCGAGGGAGAGGAACTTACTCTTCCTGCGGGGGCGGGCGGAAGGTGGGAGTGGTTGAGCCGGGAGCGGACTTGCGGCTGTGGACGGCGAAGAGGGGATCGCCGGGTGGGCTGTCCTGCGGGTTGGCGAAGACTCCCTGGATGTCCTCGAAGTTGCCGGCGGCCTCCATGTAGGTTCCCACCAGGTCAACGCGGCCCCGGTCGGAGGATGCCCGCCAGATATACACTGCCTTGGTGGGAAACATCCGGTTGGAGAAGCTGACGATGAAAATCCCGCCGGGCTTGAGGATACGGTTGACCTCGCCGAAAGTGTCCACCGGATGGGTCAGGTACTGGACTGATACCGTAATGGCAACAGCGTCGAAGGTGTCGTCCGCAAAGGGCAATTCCGCGGCCTGGTTGACGTCATGGACCACCACTTCATCGAGGTCCGGGTTGTCCTCCATTTCCTCGCGGTTCAGCCCCAACCCTACCAAACGTGCCTTGGGGTGCCCGGAAGGCCAGTGGGAGCGCCAACTGCTCATCAGGTCCAGCACCTCGGAATCGGGCGGCACCAGTTCGCGGAACAGGCGTCCCACGGCGGCGATAGCTCCATCGTCAATGTGCACCACCTTGCGGGCTTGCAGGTAGAAGATGCGGTCGTCCTCTTCATCCACCCGCTCGAAATGCTGAGGGGAAAACTGGGTCATTGCCGCTTCCTCCTGCGGGACTGGTTGTGTTCGCGTCAACCCGGCATGGGCAAGGCGGATTTTACCACGGCAGACGGCGCGGCATTTCCACAAGAGGGCTAGCAGGCTAACAGCTTTGTATTGATTGGTCTTTTTCCCTTCGCCCTGAGCCTGTCGAAGGCTGTCCGTTCATGGTTCTACAAGCTCATCACGAACGGACTGTGGGGCTGCTCACCACTGCAATCATTTTGAACCAGTAGGCCAACTGCCCATCTCCAGTACGGTACGGGTGGATGGGTCTCCCCCGGGGCTAAGGCATAAGTATGACGCTACAACTTCCGCAAAAGCAGGAATCCAGATTCAACCCTGGTGGGGCGCCCGTCGGCACGGGACCGACGGCACCTTCCCAGCCATTTCGTGCCCGCCCCTTTCGTGCGATTGCCCTGGGATTGCCACCGGCCCCGGCTATTCCGGGGTTACCAGGGACTCGGCCTCCTGTCCCGACAGCACGCGGAGGATATTGCCGTAGGCGAAGTGCGCTGCGCGCAGGGCGGTCTCCTGGCTCTGACCGGCCATGTGCGGGGTGATGATCACGTTGTCCAGTTCAAACAGCGGATTGTCGGCGGGCGTGGGCTCCACCTCCAGCACGTCCAGTCCCGCGCCAGCAATCTTCCCCTCGGTCAAGGCGCGATACAGTGCTGCCTCGTCCACCACTGGTCCGCGGCAGAGGTTGATCAGGAAGGCCGTCTCCTTCATCATGTCAAATTCCCGGTCCGACATCATGCCCCGGGTTCGCCTGGTGAGGGGAACATGGAGACTGACGATGTCGGAGGTCTCCAGCAATTCGTCGAAGGGCACAGGCGACGCCTTGACCTCGCGCTGAACATCCTCAGGAATATCCTCCACGTCGTAAAAGATGGTCCGGGTATCGAATCCGGTCAGCCTCTTGGCCACCTGCCGGCCTATGCGTCCCAACCCCACTATGCCCACCGTTTTGTCGGTAACTTCCGTCAGGTCGGTCTGGTAGAGGTCGCTTCGCCACTCCCGCCGTCGGGTGGTGCTGTCCCATTGGGCCATCAGGTTCCGCCTGATGCCTATCATCAGCGCAATGGTCTGCTCCGACACCGAAATAGCGTTGGCGCCGCCATTGTTGGCCACGGGAATGCCCATTTCAAGGATGGCCTCCAGATCCAGCCGGTCGTAGCCTGCACTCAGGGTCTGGACCAGCTTTACCCGGGGGCACTCCCTTAGCAAGTTGGCGCTAACGTCGCTGGTGATCAGGGCGTCGGCGTCGCGGCAAAGATCTATCTTTTCCGACTCCGGCAGATCGCGGTCCACCACCGTAACCTCGATTTCGTCCGGCGCCTGCTCAAGCATGGTGGAAGGGCGTGCGCCAACGCCGCTGAAATAGGCGACTTTCCAGGTGGCCATCTGATTTCCTCCTTAATGTACGGCCCGGAATCCTGGGCCTTTGGCTCACTGCTATATTCGCGGCCATTGCTGCAAGGGTACTGCAGCAAGAGTAAGGGTATTGCGACAAGAGTATAACAACAGCGGTATTGCGGCAAAGGTTCGGGTAACGCAGCAAGAGTAGTGAACTCCCCGCCGCCGTCGAATCCGGCCCCAGCGCCAGATTTGAGGTTCGCCCTTCGCGGGAATTGCCATGTCCTTGAACAGACCACATAAGGAATTGAAAGCTATCCCTCTCCCTCCGGGAGAGGGTTGGGGTGAGGGTGTCCTCTCAAACTTCGTAACTCCTATCCCGATTTTCATAGTGAATATGGTTGGTGGGCATCACCCTATGTTGGTAGCAGTTCAACAACTCTGGATGGATGCGGAACGTGCTTCCGACAAAGCCATTAATCCAATAGCGATGACCTACTAGGCAAAGGCGAAAATTCCGCTAAAATCTTCTTTTCGATATAGCCCGGCACAGTCCTTGGGAGGATGACTCGAATATCGGGGGTGCGGTTATGGTTCAGCAGCAGGATGTACGCCAAGGGCACCCGTATTTCATGTATGACGCCATCATGCGCCAGCCAGAAGCCATGGAGGAGATGCTGACAAAGCACGCGACCAGCGTTCAGCCGGTAGCGGCGGAACTGGCGAGAAAGCGGCGAATATACCTGGTTGGCATCGGCACGTCGTGGCACGCCGGACTGGTGGCCGGGCACTGGTTTCGGAAGTTCGCCGGGGCCGGGCCGGTTATCGAAGTGCGCCATTCCTTCGAGTTCTGCGCCTATCCTCCGCCACTGAACTCGGACGATGGCGTGATCGTCATCAGCCACCGGGGCACCAAGACGTACTCTTTCCTGGCACTGGAAATGGCGAAGAGCAGCGGGGCGTATACAGTTGCCATCACGTCCACGGACCCCGGTCCGCGCATCGCCGTGGCCGACACACAACTGCAAACGGTGCCGCAGGAGCGTTCCGCAGCATTCACCATCAGCTACACCGCCGGCCTGATGGTGATGGGTATGCTGTCTGCGGCGCTGGGCGGCTGGACCGACGAAAGCGGCGACGTGCCCCAGCTTCGCGCCCGTCTCGACGAGATTCCGGCGGCAGCGCAACAGGTGCTGGCGCGGCAGGGCGAGATCCAGCGGGCGGCGCGCCGGTTCCAGAGCCGCGACCGCTTCATCTGCGCCGGGTGGGGGCCGAATACGGCATCCGCCTATGAGGTGGCCCTGAAAATCAAGGAGACCAGTGCCTGCGACAGCGAGGGACTGCAAATCGAGCAACTGCTGCACGGCCCGTTCTGCTCGGTAGACGAGAAATGCCTGATGACGCTGGTGGCGCCTCCAGGGCCCGGATACGAGCGGGCGATGAACGTGGCGCGGGCCGCCAACGCCGTGGGCGCGCCGGTATGGGGACTGGTGCAGGAAGGAGACGCGCTGCTGTCCGACCTGTCCACCGAGCGGTTCGCCATGCCCGAAACATCGGAGTTCTGGAGTCCGCTGGTCTACGTGCTGCCGCTGCAACTGTTCACCTACTACCTGGCGGTGGCGCGAGGCGCGCACCCCGACCTGTTCCAGCAGAACAACCCCCGGCAGGCCGCTGCCCGCCGACACTATGAACTGTAAAAGGAGATAAACATGGCGACAGATGACACTCAGGAAGTCTTGGCCGGAATCGCGGAGAGCCGCGGATACACGCTGGAGATGCACGGCATCATGGCCGCCGCCGACCCGGCCTGGGTGGAGAAGTACAACGCCTTCATCGAGGCGACGTACACCGGGGAGCGCACACTGGACCGCAAGACGAAAGAACTGCTGCAAGTGGCGGTGGAGGCCGCCCTGCGCGCCGACGTGGACCAGATCGCCGCCCACATACGTGTCGCTCTCAGGGAGGGCGCAACTCCCACCGAGATTCTCGAGGCCCTGCAATGCGTCGCCATGCCCATGGGCGGACTGGCTTTCCGGCGCGGGCTGCAAGCCTGGGCGCAGGAGACGGGGTTCAGCGCCCCCTAGCAGCAGGGAGCGCGATAGGATCGTCTTTAAGGTTCGCGGATTGGGCCGCTATAACAGCATTTCCACGCGATGCAATTCGCCGCGCACCGGATCAACTTGGTAGCCCAGCGTTTCCAGGGCCGTGACTCCCATGACGGCCGCGTCGTCTTCATCGCCAAAGGCCACCGGGACGACCCCGGTGACGTCTCCATAGGTCATGGCGACACCACCGACTGACCGGACTACGGAACCGCCGAATCCCCGGAACCGCTGCTGCCCAACGCGCTGAATTCCTAGCCGCTCCAGAAGTTGGGTAGGAAAAACACTGATGATGGCGCCGGTGTCCACCATGACGCGGACCATCTCAGCCGGTTCCGGGTCAAAGGGCTTCGCCAGTCCCACGTTTACGTGTATAAAGCCCATGACATTGCCTCCGGCTACTTCAGCCAGTTGACGCGATTGCTCAGGGTGCCGATGTCGCTGATTTCGATTTCGCAGAGGTCGCCGTCCACCATGTTTTCCGTGGCGCCCTCGGTGCCCATCCACAGCACGTCGCCGGGAACCAGCGTCAGGTACTTGCTCATTTCGCTGATGTAGTGGCGAACGCCGAAGAGGGCAGTGGCTACGTCGTACTCGCCCACCACGCGGTCGTTGACACGGATGATTACGTGGAGGTCGTCGGGGTTCAGACCAGTGACAATCCACGGGCCCATGGGCTTGAAGGTGTCGGTGTTCTTGGCTCGCCACATGGTGCGGTCGCCGCGCTGCCAGGTGCGCTCGCTGACGTCGTTGCCGATGGTGTAGCCGAACACGTAGTCCAGCGCATTGGTCTCGCTGACCGGGCCGGTGGAGGTTGGGCCGCACTCCTTGCCAATTACTACCACCAGCTCGCCCTCGTATTGCAACTGCTCGGTGGCATCGGCGGGGACGACGATGTCGTGGCCGTGGGGCACCAGCGCGTTGTTGGCCCGGTAGCCCACGTCGGCCTTCTTGGGAAGATCAGGCTCCTGCCCCCTCATGTGGGCCGCCCAGGTGACGTGCTCGGGGTAGTTGATCCCGGCGGCATAGAAGGTGGGCGGTATTACCGGAACCTCCAGCTGCACCGCGCCCAGGCTATGCGTCGCCCCGGTCCTGGCGTGTTCGCCCTGCGCTTGCCGGATGGGGTCGCCGGAAACCTCGTGAACCGTGTCGCCTTCGATAATGCCATAGGACGTTGAGTCGTTGGCCGTGTATCGGCACCACTTCATGATGCGCCTCCCAGATTCTTATAGATATTGATGTACGTTGTGGATGCGTGCCTCGGTAATGATTGACGATTATATCGAATTCATCAGGGTTTGCAGGCCGACGCTGCCTAGTCCGGTTTGCTTCACGCTGAGAATGGCTCCAAGAGTGGAGGAAGTAAGTGGCGTTGACTTGTCCGGTATTACGGTTGAGCGAGGGCGGGATTCCCCGGGAAGTTACTCGGAATAGAACACTCCATGAGTTCGGCGTCCGCCTCGTACCCAACCGTCTCTTTCGAGCAGTGCCATTAACTCGCGCCCGGAGATGCTCACGTGGTCAACACACTGCCGACCACGGCAAAACCGGATTCCTGGGGCACTGAAATCGGGGCGAAGTTCACTTGATTGTCGGCCAGATACTCAAACACGTCTGCAATCTTCGCCATTTCGTTCAGTTGAAGGTCAATGGCCTCTCGCAGTTCGACCTCGGCTTGCCCCAACGAATCAGCTTGAGCCGCTGTGCCCAGTTCCTGGCATAATCCAACCCACTGCCCCTCTTCCTGGCCGAATTCGACGGTGAGCACTCCCCAATAGTCCACGGCCCCCCTGTCATCCCGGTGTGTAAATTGCACAAGTCCCACTTTGGATGGTTGGTATGTCATAATCACTCCCACCGAATTGCTCTACCGGCCTGTGGGCACAGGTATCATTGGGCTTGGATTGCTCGAACCCTATTCTAATTCAAGGACTGGCAATATGCGATTGGAAGGAAAGGCGGCGCTGGTCACCGGCGCCAGCCGCAACATAGGCCGGGAAATCGCCCTGACCTTCGCCCGCGAGGGCGCCGACCTGGTGCTTAACACCCGGCAAAGCGCGAAGGAACTGGACGAAGTGGCGGCCCAGTGCCGCGAACTGGGGGCGCGAACCGTGACCGCCGTATGCGACGTGGGCGACGCCGATTCGGTGCGCGGCATGGTGGCCGACGGCATAGACCAACTGGGCAAGATTGACGTGCTGGTGTCCAACGTCGCCATCCGTCCTCATAAACCGATTACCGAAGTATCGGACGACGAATGGCTCCAGGTGATGAGCACGAACCTGAACTCGGCTTTCTACCTGTGCAGGGCCGTTCTTGGTTCGGAATCGGGGCCGGGGATGCTGGAGCGGCGCAGCGGCAGCATCATCGCGCTGGGCGGCCAGTCGTCCATCACCGGGCGGCCCAACACCACCGCCGTGACCGCCGCCAAGACCGGTCTGCTGGGGTTGATACGGGCCATCGCTGCCGAAGCCGCGCCCCACAACGTCCGGGCCAACATGGTCAACCCCGGCTCCACCGACACGTCGCGGGAGCACCCGGAATGGTACCCGGAATTCCAGGGCGGCATGACCCGCGGCTCCTCCCAACACCTCAGTGACCTGCCCATGGGCCGCCAGGCGACGGTGCAGGACGTAGCCAACGCCTGCCTGTTCTTCGCCAGCGACGAGTCGGCCTACATCACCGGCGACAGCGTGAACGTGATGGGTGGGCGGTATATCGTCTGAACTGTGATTTATATGATTGCGGGATGACCATGATTAAGCCGACTGCCGTCAGAATAATCACCTAATCCTGCAAATCACAGTTCAGACCCTTCCCACGCCGCGGCCGCCGCTCCCAGCAGGCCGGAGTTGTCGCCGAGAACGGAAGGCACCAGGTCGAATGCCTTGTGCAGTTCGCTCATCAGGCGGTCGTGAATGCCCTGCCGGATGGTGGGAAGCAGGTTCAACTGAGTCAGGCCCTCGGATACGCCGCCGCCCAGGATTATCAGGTCTGGGTTGAACAGGTGGACCATATTGGCGAGACCGACGGCCAACCCCTCGCAGGCGCGAGACATCACGGCGTTGGCGAAAGCATCGCCCTGCACCCCGGCAGCAACCACTGCGCGGGAGGACAGTTCCTCCAGCGCAATGGCGGCTAGGGCGGAGTCCCGATGCCTGCCCTCAGCCAGTGCCGCGCGGGCGTAGTTGGCGATGGCCGTGCCGGAGGACACAGCCTCGAGGCACCCTCGCTTGCCGCACTGGCAGAGGGGAGCGCCAACGGCGGTGTCAACGGTAGTGTGGCCCACCTCGGCGGTGAGGCCGTTGGCTCCCAGCAACAGCGATGGTTCAGGCAAGCCCGGAACGCGCATCACCGCGCCGCCGCCTATGCCGGTGCTTACTGTCACGTAAAACAGGCTTCTCGGCGGGTGGCCGGCCTGCGCGGCGTCACGGCCTGCGCCGAAATGGAACTCGCCCACGGCGGCGTAGTTGGCGTCGTTGCCGACCAATACAGGCAATCCGTACTGCTCCCGCCACATCCGCTTCAACGATATGCCGTCCAGCGCCATCAGGTTGGGCGGCTGGTACAGGATGCCACTGTCGGGGTCAACCGGGCCAGCCACGGCAATCCCGATGCCTAAGGCCCGAATGTCTTCCACGGAAAAAGCCTCATTCAACAGGCTGGCCCCCAGCGAAAGGTAGTCGGTCCGCGAACCGCCGCGAGGGTTCGGACGGCGGGCCTGCCACAAGACCTCGCCGTGCCGGTCAATCAGCCCCATCCGGCACCATGTTCCGCCCCAGTCTACGGCCAGCATTGCGGGTACAGGCTTTTGGGCAGTCATCTCTTTCATCCATTTGTTTGAACTGTGATTTGTATGATTAAGGGATTACGATGATGACAGTTAACTTAATCCTGGTAATCCCGCAATCAAATAAATCACGGTTCAGACAAGAGAGCATCCAGAATCTGGCGCAGCAGGTCGGGATTCATCGGGCCGGTGAATTTGCGGGCTATCAAGCCGTCGCGGGTGATGAAGAACTTTTCCGGGATGCCCCGCACACCGTAGCTGATTGCGATTTTACCCTCGGCGTCAATGCCGTTGGGATATTCATGTCCCTGTTGTTGCAGGAACAGCTCGGCGTCGCCGGGGTTGTCCCACAAGTTAACGCCCACGAACTCGACATCGCGCCCGCGGTATTCCCGGTAAGCTTGAGCCAACACCGGGGCCTCATCACGGCAGGGCTGGCACCATGACGCCCAGAAGTCCAGCATCACCACTTTGCCGCCCAAGTCCTCAATGGAAAGTGTTTCGCCACCTGGAAGTTCCAGCAGGAAGTTGGGAGCTGCCTTCCTTTCCTGCCGCACTTCGGCAACGCTTTCGTTGACCGCGATACCGCCGGGCGCGCCGCCGGAGCTGAAGGAAGCCCACGCCAGTACAGCGAGAAACGCCAGCACGGGGATACCCACGCCAAGAATAATCAGCGTGCGCCGTCCGAAGGGCAGTCGTCCACCGCTACGCATATCTTTCGCCGGACTGTTCGTCCGTGATCAGCTTATCGTCTTCAGAGGCTTCGCCATTCTCCTCGTAGGGATATTCGCCCAATGCTTCAGCTACGAGTTCCGATCTATGCGCCAAGTAGTCGGCCTCTTCCAGTTCGCCGTTATGATAGCGATTGTCCAGCGCCGCCAGCGCGGACACAATGACGGAGCGTTGCGGTGACAGCCCCATATCACTTTCCGAGAAGCTCAAGGTAGAGTCAGTAGCGATGGCGGGGCGGTATCGGCGCACTAGGCCCAAGGCCAGCAGGGCCAGCAGAAACGCACCCATTGCCGACGGGATTGCCGTCAGCCAGAAGGAGCTGCCACTCAGGGTAGCCCCGACGCTGGCAAGGACTCCCGGCTGGGGCAGTCCGTCAATCCGCAACTCGACGCCCGGTCCGGCGGGAATGCCGCGCCCCTCCCAAGCACGGTAGACCCCTTCCTGGATGCCCACCGGCGGGCGGGAATCCAACCCGGAGATTTCGATGCCCTCCCACCTGTCGGGGACGAGAATCTGAAATATACTCGCGCCCTGAGGCAGGCTGTTGCGATAGGCCACTTCGCCGCCCTGGTAAGGGAAGGTATAGGCGAAGTCCACGCTGTGCTCTCCCGGGGGCACCGGGGCAGTGAGAGCGAAGCCGGAGCCGACGGATATAATCTCGCCTCCTTGCAGGTTGGATTGTACTGTTACGTTGGCGGCGTCCGGCGGCAGGGCGAAGCGCATGAAGCTGAACATGCCCGGCCTGGCAGTCTCCAGGTTGGGCTTCAGCGTCCGGTCTGTGGGGTTGGCGAAACGGACAAACTCCGTAACAGTCGCCATCCTTTGTGTCACATCGAAGCCGGTAACAACCATCACATGACGGTCAACGACTATGATTCCGGCATCTTCCGTCGGCTCATAGACCGTGATGACCTGCTCCCCGGACAATTCATCAGGGGCAAGGGTCAGGCCATAGAACACTCCGCCGTAGTCCAGGCTCAGGGTGTAAGCGCCCCCGGCAACTCGCTGAGCATCGTCGAAAGCGAAACTACCGTCCGGCGCGGCCACAGTCTGGCCGGTGCCTGCAAGCGTTCCGTCCGGGCCGGTAATCAGCATCAGCACCACCAAGCCGTCGGGGACTGAGAATCCGGCGGTCCCGTTGACCACCTTACCTCGAATAGAAATCGTTTCCTGTGACGACGGGGATGCTAACGCAGCAGTCTGAACTGTGATTATCAGGATTAGGCTGATTACCAGGATTAAGGGTACTCTCATTGGCGTAATCCCAATAAACAGACAAATCACAGTTCAGAAACTGACGTGCCGCAGTGGGGGCAGGAGCCGTCGGACTGGCCAAGAGCGGCAGGAATGGGCGCGTCGCATTGAGGGCAGGGTTGCCATCCTTCGGCAGGCTCAGGATGGGTTCCCTCGGCGGATTCCGCAGAGCGCAGTTCGGCGCGGGCCGCTATCACTTCTTGCTCCAGCAGCAGTTCGGGGGGCGCTGCGCCCTGCTCCAACTGCGACTTGATTACTGCTGCGGCCTCCAGCCGGTATGCCTGCAACTGGTCGCGGTACTGGCCTTGGGGCAGATTGCCCAACTGGTACTCCAGCTCCAGCGTATCAATGGAGTCGTAAATGGAGTCCAGCCCCACGCTGTCATCGCTGGCAGACATAGACAACGGGGAAGACTGCGCCTGCCCGGAGCTTGTCGAGGGGCCTCGAAAAAAGGAATAGGCTACCATTACCAAGCTGAAGACGCCTAATGCCGCGCCAACAATAATGGCGAAAATCGTTTCCCCGTCCATACGTTCAGTTTAGCAGGAATCAGCATCACCCGCCCGTCATTTTCGCCTTCGCGGGAATGACGGATGCCGCATTGCGCGCCGGACTGGAGTCAGGCGGACGCGGCAGCCGGAGCGCGGGCTGGCGCACGCGCCGGAACGCGGGAAGGTTCAGGCCATAGCGCGATTACGGTTCCCAGAATCATCACGGGCCCGGCCACCCACATCCACCAGATCAGCGGGTTGACCAGGACGCGCAGCCCGGCGTCGCCGTTGGAGAGGTTTTCGCTGGGAACGACGTAGAAGTCCTCTACCGGCGTGGAGCGGATGGCGGCGCGAGTGGACGCCATGTTGAAGCTGGGATAGAAGGCCCGGTTGGGGCTGATGGTGTCCAGCAACTCGCCGTCTCGGTAGACTTCCACCGACGATATGAACTCGGTACGGTTTCCGAACACTGCCTGGGTGGTGCCCAGGTAGCGGATTTCGTAGTCCTCAATGATGGCGGTCTCGCCGGGTGACAGCACCACGTCCTTCTGCGTGTTGAAGAAAGCCGTGCCCACAATCCCCAGAGCCACCATGATCACGGCCAGATGCACAACGTAGCCGCCATAGCGCGGGCGGTTGGCCCAGATAAGATGCAGGAAGGCTACGGCGTAGTTTTCCTGGGAATTGCGGTGCCGGGCGCGGACGCCGCGATACCACTCCATCAGGATTCCGGCGGCGACGAAGGCAGCCAACCCGAACCCGGCGACCGCGAAGGGCTTGACGATGCCCAATGCCAGCAACGCCGCCACGGTCAGCGCCGCCACGGCAGCAGGGACGGTCAGGGCGCGGCGAACGCTGGCCCAGTTGGCCCGGCGCCAGGGCAGCATCGGCCCCACGCCCATCAGGAACACCAGCCCCAGCATCAACGGCCCGTTGACCTGGTCGTAGAAAGGTCGCGCGACCGTAATCTGTTCGCCGCTGGTCAGTTCGGAGATAAGTGGATAGACCGTTCCCCAGAGGGTGACGAAGGCGATGGCCAGCAGCAACAGGTTGTTGACCAGGAAAGCCGCCTCTCGCGACAGCATGGAGTCAAGGTTCTGAGCGCTTTTCAGAAGTGGATAGCGCCAGAAGAAGATGATGAATGGGACTATCAGGCCCACGCCCAAGAACATCAGGAATATCCAGCCCAAGTCGGACTCTCCGAAGGAGTGCACCGAAGGCACAGACCCGCCCCGATTCATAAACATCCCGTAGAGGGCAAGGGCGAAAGCCACGTTGATCAGGGCGATGTTCCACATTCGGAACATCCCTCGTCGCTTCTGCACCATTATGGAGTGAATGAAGGCGGTGAGGGCCAGCCAGGGCATGAACGCGGCGTTCTCCACCGGGTCCCAAAACCAGTAGCCGCCCCAGCCGAGGATGGTGTAGGCCCACCATGAACCAAGCAGCAGACCACTTGCCAGCAGCGCCCAGGTGATGATTCCCCAGACGCGCCCCGGGTCCACCCATTCGTCACCGGTCTTGCGCGCCAGCAGCCCACCGAGGGCAAAGGCGAAGGGGACGCTGATGCCCACCAGCCCAGCCATCAGCGCGGGCGGGTGGAAGAACATACCGAAGTGAGTGAGCAGTGGGTTGATGCCTTCGCCGTCTGGGGGAACGAAAGGCAGCTTGTCAAAGGGGTTGGCCATGAAGGCCATGACGGCTAGGAAGAAGGTCAGCACCAGCATCAGTACGCCGGTGGTGTAGGGCAGGGCATCCCGCACTCGCTCAGGCGCTCGCCACACCGCCACCGCCGCCATCACCGACAGCACCATGGCAATGTAGAGCAGCGAGCCTTCGTTGCCGGCGTAGAAGGCAACCCACGTGAAACGGTCGGGCATTGCCAAATCGCTGTGGCGGGCGACGTAGGCAATCTCGAAGTCCCGCGCTATGAAGGAAACTACCAGCGAAAGTGTGGACACGAACAACACAACCACGGTGGCGTACATGGCGGCCTGCGCGCTATCCACCAACGCCGTCGAGCCTCGCAGCTTTCCGGCCACCGACCCCACGGCGGAGTAGGCGGCCAGCGCCAAGGCCATCCACAGGCTGATTGCGCCCAGGTCGCCCATACTAAGCTCCCTCTCCTTCCTGGGGAGGGTTGGGGTGGGGGCGGCTGCCCCGGCGAGATGCCAATTGCCGGTCTACTATTTCCAAGTACGAGGAAAGCTCTGGGTCATTAGGCGGCGGTTCTGTGGCAGGTTCGGGCGGCGAACCACCGGAAGGCTCCGCCGCCGGGCCGGAGACGGCAGAGATTGCAGGCTGCCTGCGGCCAGTCATGGCGCGGATTATCAGGAACAGGGATCCCAGTCCTGCGGCCACGCCCACGATGGGCAGAATCCAGGCCAGCAGGTTGGTCCCGGACTTTGGCGGCGCCGCCAGGATGTCGGGGCCGTAGCGGTCAACGAAGTAGTCCAGAATTTCCTCGCGCGTCCTGCCTTCGGCCAGCATTTCCCGTATTACGGCACGCATCTGGAAGGAGATTTCCACCTGCGCCTGGTCAATGGTCTCGGCGGGGCAGACCGGGCACATAATCATCCGGTCAATGGCCTGCGCTTCCTCCTCAAGGCTCTCATCAAGGGGCGGAGTCTGCGCGTGGACGATTTGAGCGGACAGAGATATTACAAGGCAGAAGAAAACTGTCTGGATCAGGATTTTCAGGATTGAAGGATTTTCAAGATGGATAATCCTGCTCATCCTGTAATCCTAGAATCCTGATTCAGACAGTTACTTGGGCAGAGAATCTATGTAGTTAGCCAGAGCCCACTGCTCGTCTTCGCTCAGTAGCTTGCCGAACGGAGGCATAACGGAGTTGGGGCCGAAGGGCCGCACCGTAACTCTCAGGAACCCCTGGATTTCCTGAGGCGTCAGGGTGGTCAGGTCGGGCGTAATCGCCGTTTCGTAGCCATAGCTACCTGTCAACAGGTTGAGCACTGGCCCATCGCCCTTTGCGCCCGTCCCGTGGCACATCTGGCAGTTCACTTCGTACAGGTGCGTAACGGAGCCGTCGGTCGTGTTGGGCGGCGGCGGGTAGAAGGCCACAGCCCCAGCCACGCCCGACAGGCGAGGCGGCTCATGGGACTTGTAGGACTGCTGGTAGTGTTGCTCGTAGAAAATATCCACCGGGTAGCTGCCGGAGGTGCAGCCTACCGCAGCCAGGGCGGCCACCAGGACCAGTCCGGCTATCAGCAGTCTCGCGGGAGGAAGGCGGAAGCGTCCTCCAATGAGGCGGCCCCTCGATGAGTCGAGAGTCAGAATACTATTCTTGAGAAGGCTCATCATTCGGAAGCCTAACCCTGATTTTCGCGGACTACGTCTACTGCGCCCGCCTGAGTGAACAGAGTGGAAACCTCGGTGAGCTGCTCTTCCTCGACGTTGGCCAGCACACCTATATAACCCTCGGTGATCCGGGTATCGTAGAGGCCCTGCTTGAAGCTGGGCAACCTGGACTCGAAGATGATGCCAATGATAGTGAAGATGATAGCGGTGAGCATGGTGCTTTCGTAGGTCACCACGGCCATCGGCGGGAGGGACAGGATCGGCTTGCCCGCCTGCACCATCGGGTAGGCCATTTGGGTCATGGAGGTCAGGAGAATGCCAATGGTCAGACCGACCAGCGCGCCGCACAGCGGGAATATGTAGAGACGGTGTCCCTCGTGGCGCTCCCCAAAGGCCCCTTCCGGGTAGGGAGTGTCAGTCAGAAAGTCATAGTCGGTAGGCGGCACGCCAGCCTGTTGCAAGGCATCGCCCGCCTCCGCCGCGTAGTTGGCGTCCTCGAAGAGGCCCAGTATCGGTCTTTTAGCCATCTTCCGTTCCTTCTGTCGGGTTTCCTGTTGGCGGGGCTTTCACCCTCACCCTAACCCTCTCCCTCCCGCTCTTATGAAACGTGGAGAGGGGATTTTGTATGCGTTGCTCTAGTCTTCCCGGTATACGGCCGGGACGGTTACCCGGCCCACCTGGATTTCGGTACGGAGGATTTCCGCCTCCTTGATGTCGTAGAGCGGTATCAGGGGCGCAACTCTGGCGATAACCAGCATCAACATGGACACCAAGGCGAAGGTGGCCCCGATGATAGTCCACTCCACCGCGCTGGGGCTGTAGATGGTCCACCAACTGAAGGTGAACACCTGCTTGTTCTGCAAGCCCGGCACGATGATGATGAAGCGCTCCAGCCACATCCCGATGTTCACCGAGATGCAGGCCGCCGACATAATCCACAGGTTGCGGCGGAAGGCCCGGGGCAGCCACAGGGCCACCGGCAGGAAGTACGTCGTGAACACGAACACCATCATCCAGATGTTCCACGGGTTCTGCATGAACTGGAGATCGCGCACCGCCAACTCGTCGGCCTCGCGTCCGTAGAAGCCGAAGAGAATCTCCATCACGAAGAAGTAGAACCAGCCCGTCGCCACCACGATGAGCAGCCGCCCCAGAGCGTCAATGTGCTCGTGGCGGATGTAGTTCTGCCATCCGTAGATGTAGCGCAGGATAATCATCACGAAGGCCACGGCGGAGACGCCGGAGTGCACCGCGCCCACCACGAAGTAGGGGGCGAAGATGGTGGAGTGCCAGGTCTTCACCGACACCGCCATGCCGAAGTCCCAGGACACTATGGAGTGCACCGAGACGAACACCGGCAGGATCAGGGCTGAGAGAAGCACGCCAGCGATGATTTGCAGCTTCCACTGCCGCGGGTTGCCCCGCCAGCCCATGGCCAGGATGGCATAGATGCGGTGGCTCATCCCGGTGGTGCGGTCGCGCAGCACAGCGAAGTCGGGTATCAACGCCACCAGCACGAACAGGATGCTGCTGGTCAGGTAGGTGTAGACCGCCGATGGGTCCCAGACCAGCGGCGAGCGCACGTTGGGCCAGATGCCCCGGGCGTAGTCGTAGGGCATGAATGGGATGGTGTAAATCCAGTAGATAGTGCGCCAGGGCCGCCCGGTGTGAATCAGGGGCATCATCATGGCCGTCATCAGTGAGAAGACGGTCAGAATCTCTGCGGCGCGGGTGGCGGGTCTGCGCCACTCGGCCTTGCTCAGGCGCAGGATGGCCGAGAGCATCACCCCGGCGTGGCTGATGCCAATCCAGAAGACGAAGTTGGTGATGAAAAAGCCCCACATCACCGGGCGGTTGAGGCCGGTCACGCCGAAGCCCTTGTTCACCAGCAGACCGGCGGCTGCGAATCCCCCCAGCACTATCAGCCCCAGGATGATCACGGAGACCGCGAACCACTTGGGCGAGCGCAGGATGGAGACCAGCAACTCCCGGTTTATCTGGCGGTAGGGTATCGGTGTTCGGCCTTCTTGCATCCTTTTTATTCACCACAGAGGGCACAGAGATTTTCAGGGGCTTTCATTATATCTCTCTGTGTTCTCCGTGTTCTCTGTGGTGAATCCTCCTTACTCGGGCTTCGCCAGCACGAGATATTCGCCGCGGATGAAGCGGGACATGCGCTGGTAGAGGGCGCCCTCCTTGACCTCCCAGACCGAGAGCAGGGGGAGCACCTTGGTGGACAGCATATAGATGAAGGCCGCGCCGCCGATGCCGCCTATCACGATGAAGATGTCCCAGACATCGGGATAGACCGGGGGCGGCACTTCCACCAGGAACGCCTGGTAGATGTTGCCCGAGTTGGCCCCGCCCACGAAGATGCGGACGGAGAACATCAGCGCGCCCGCCAAGGCCGACAGGCCAGCCAGGGGCGGTCCCCAGGCGCTGCGGCGCACCGGGTTCCACAGCAGTAGCAGGAAGGGAATGACGAAGCTGAGGGCCACGTTGGCCGCGAACACGCCGCCGTAGGAATTGCCCATCAGGTACCGGATGACGTTCTCCTCCACCAGCAGGCGTCCGTACCAGTAGGTGATGAAGAAGGAGAACAGGTGGTAGGCCCACAGCAGGGTCAGGCCCAGCTGCACCTTGCTGGCGGCCCAGAAAACGGACTTGCCATAGTATTCGCCGTAGCCGCCCCAGCGCCGCATCACGTAGAGGACGATCAGGCACAGGCTCAGGGCGCACTGGAACCCGGTCAGGGTGTAGAACACCGGGAAGATGGCGTCCTTATAGCCTGGGATCATGCTCTGGGCGTAGTCTGAGCTGATGATGAACTGCACGAAAACCACCAGCATGAAGTAGAAGGCGCCCAGCATGGCCAGCCCCGCCTTCTGCGCGTTCCACTGGCGCTTCGTGCCGTACCAGTGGCCGGCGAGAGTGCGGTAGAGGGCGCCCCGGAAGCCGGTGGCGGTCAGGCGCCGCTCGGCCATGTCGGGCACCGCCGACAGCCACAGGATTAGCATGGAGGTTACGGCCAAGCCGACGACGCCGGCCAGGTCCCAGGCATGGGGCGCGCCGATGGGTCCCTCGAACCAGATGGTGCGGCGGATGTCCAAGTCATGCCCGTGCCCTGGGTTGGGGTTCAGGATGGGGGGCAGGACAATCATCATCGGGATGAACATGAGGATGTTGAAAATCCCCACCACGGCGAACAGCTCAGAGACCCGGGAAAGGGGGCGTCGCCAGTGGCTCTTGGTGAACCGGAAGGCCACCGCCGCGACAGGGGCGCCGCTGGTAATCACAAAAATGAAAGAGAAGGTCGCCATGTAGTAGCCCCAGGGGGCGCGGTCGTCGAAACCGTCAGCGGCCGCGCGGGCGATGAAGCCCACGATGCCCAAGACCAGCAGGGCGAAGCTGGCAAGCAGAACCAGGGTGAACGACCGGGGCATGGAGGATACCTTGTCCGCCATGTCGCGCGTCATCACCCTCGGGTTGGGGAAAACCCACATCCCAGGATAGTGGCCGCCGGAAATGCCTCCGTGCCCTTCGCCGTGGGCTTGGCCGTGGTGGATATGTTCGCTCTCGCTGGCTGCCATGTTTCGCTCTTTTTGTCTGAATCAGGATTTACAGGATTATGGGATTTTCAGGATGGTTACCCGCTCTTGTACGGATGACGGCATCCCATAAATCTCTTCATCTTGATAATCATGATTCAGACTGACTAATGGGCCGCTCCGCCGCCTATGGGATACTTGTCAACCTTCTTGAGATATATGACGTTGGGCTTGGTAGCCATTTCTTCAAGGAGTCGGTACACCCGGGTCTTGGACTCGTCTATGTACTCCCCGTGGTGGGCCTTGTCGTATTGTTCGTTGGCCTTCTCGAAGTATTGATAGACCGGGCCGCTGGGGTCGGTCTGCTCGCCGAACTTCAGCGCGTTGGTGGGGCATGCCTGTGCGCAGGCAGGCAGGAAGTTGCCATCCTTCATGCGCTGGTAGTTCAGGTAACGGTCGCTGGCAGGGATGCTCTCGCCGGTCATTGGCTCGACGCCGCGTCGTTCGACAGTGATTTCGCCGCGCCGGATGCGCTGGACGCAGAAGGAGCAGCGCTCCATGATGCCCCGGCTGCGGACGGTGACGTCGGGGTTGAGCTGATTGCGCAGGCGCTCGGGCCACTTGGGTTCCCACCAGTTGAAGAAGCGCACCTGGTAGGGGCAGTTGTTGGCGCAGTAGCGGGTGCCGACGCAGCGGTTGTAGACCTGGACGTTCATGCCCTCGTCGTTGTGGTAGGTGGCGTAGACCGGGCAGACGGGCTCGCACGGCGCGTTCTCGCAGTGCTGGCACATTATGGGAATGAAGCGAGCCTTGACGTTGGGGAACTCGCCTTCCCAGTAGCGCTCGATACGTATCCACTCGTAGGCACGGGCCTGCTGGAAGGATTCCTTGTCGTTGATGGGCAGGTTGTTCTCGGCCTGGCAGGCGACGACACAGGCTTGGCAGCCAGTGCAGCGGTCCAGGTCTACGACCATTCCCCACTTGTGGTCTATTCTCGTTACCATTATTTATTCACCCGTCATTTGTACAAGCGCGGGTACAGGATTATCAGGATGGGGTACGCCCTCACCCTAACCCTCTCCCTCTGGGAGAGGGAATTTAATCATTAGTAGTTGCCGGGTTGGATGGTCTTGATGATTTCCTCGGCGGCGCTGAGGCCGACTTCGACGGCCCGGGTGGTGCCTTCCATCTTGGAAAGCATGACGCTCTCACCGGTGGGGGATATGCGGACGCGGGTGCCGGCCCAAGCCAGCGATCCCGGCCCGGCGACACGAGTGGGTTCCAGAATATCGTTCACGTTGGAGCTTTCAGGGCCGGGGCGACCATCTCCCCAGGACAGGTGGGTGGCCCAGTCGGAACCGTGGCGGCGTCCGCCACCGAAGGGTATGCCCACCACTTCCGGCGGAGTGGCCGGCGTCAGGAAGGCCACGGCGCGGATGGATCCCTGCGAGGACTCGATGCGCACCACGTCGCCCTGCCGGATGCTGAAGCGGCGGGCGGTGACGTCGTTCATTTCTATCCAGGTCTGCCAAGTTATGGAGGTGACCGGGTCGGGCGCGGCCTGGAGCCAGGGCAGATGGGCCAGCTCGCCGTCCTGTATCGAGTTGTGGGAGAAGGGGGCCAGGTACACCGTATCGCTGCCGCCGAAACCGGCGAAGGCGGGTTGGGACGCGCTCTGCGCGATGTCGCGCAGCAGCCCGGCGCGGGGCCGCGGATTGCTGGGGCCAGTGGCCGATTCGTCCCACCAGCCGCCACGGCGCAGCAGGGCGGTCCAGAACTCATCGGCTGAAGCGGCGTCAATGGAGCCGCGATTTTCCTCGAAAAGGGCGGTGGCGGATTCCTTGAGCATTGCCTCATAGTTGCGCCATGGGAACTGGTCGCCCAAGCCCAGGCCGTCGGCCGCGGCCAGCAGCACATCGGGGAAGCTGCGGGGGTCCAGGTCCCACAGGGGATTGACCACCGGCTGCTGGAACCCGGCGGTCTGATAGCCTGGGGCCGGATCGGGGATGTCGTCGCCCCAGTCTTCCAGGTACACCCGGTCGGGGAGCAGCAGGTCGGCCAGGGCAGATGTGTCGTCTATGAAGGGCGAAAAGCTGACGATGTACAGGTCCTGGGCGCTCTCGATGGCGTCGCGCAAGCGCAGGGAGCCCGGCAGGCCGTGCGCCAGGTCCGCGTTGTGCAGCAGGAGCATACGAACGTCCCCGGTGCGTATCCGCTGGGCGAGGCGCTCGAAGTCGTCTATGGGGGAAGCAGAGGCCGTGGAGGGTATGCCGTCCCAGGGGCCAGCGGGGTTGAGTGTGACGCCGCCCTTGGCGCCGACGGAGCCTACCAGCCAGTTGAGCACGGAGGCGGCCTCGACGTTGAACAGGCCGTTGGAGTGCGCTCCCGCCGAGCCGCCGGCGATGGCGATGCTCCGTCCTCTTTCGGATGTGGGTCCGGCGAAGTCGCGGGCCAGCTTGCGGATGAACTCGGCCGGGTCTCCCCCGGCTATCTCCGGGGTGATGCCGACGAGGGGCGCCGCCACTTCGGGGCGGAAGGAGTTGAGCATCTGGCGTCCGGCGTCCCCGCCCAGCAGCATCTCCACGTCAACGCCGGGGGCTTGCAGGCTCTCGGCGACGATGACCTGGGCGATGCTGAGGGCCAGGTAGCCCTCCCAGCCGGGGCGGACGGGAATCCACTTGTCGGCGTTGGCCGCGGTCATGGAGAAGCGGGAATCCACGTGGTACAGGGTGCCGCGTTCGCGTCCGCCGGCGTTGGAGCGGCCCTCGCCCTGGCGGAACTCGCCGTAGCCCCGGTTCCAGCGGGTGGGGGAAATCCAGGTGGAGAGGAAATCAGCCCCGAAGGAGAGGATGAAATTGGCGTTCTCGATATCGAAATCGGGGAGGACATCCTGCTCGTACACGTTCTTGACGGCGGCGCGGTAGACATTGTTGTCCACGGCCTCGAAGGTCAGGTGCTCGATGCCGGTGGCTTGGGCGAAGCGGGCGGTCAGCATACCCAGGTGGCCACGCATCGGCTTGGTGACCATCACGGCCCGGCCCGCTCCGGCGTTGATGCCGCGGTCGTTGATCTGGCGAGTGAGGGTGTCCATCCCCTCCGGGTCCCAGGCGATGGGGTCGAACTGGCCGGAGCCGCGATTGCCGCCGCGTTTCATGGGGCCGGAGATCCGGTCGGGGTGATAGAGGGCCTGCACTCCCGCCTCGCAGCGGGCGTGGCTCTTTCCCTGGTTGGTGGGATAGTAGGGGTTGCCCTGAATCTTCTTGGCCCGCCCTTCCATGACGCGGACCAGGATGCCCTCGCACGACGGGCAGTTGCGGCAGAGGCTGGCGTACCAGTTGTCCTTGCCGCGCACCAGGTCTTCAGGCAGGCTGACGGGGGACTGGATGCTGAGCTCGCCCTCGCGGATGCCGAAGCCCTCGCAGGCCACGGCGCCGAGAGCGCCCAGGCCGGCCCATGCCAGGAAATGTCGCCTACTTAGTTTCATTCTGTCAGAACCACTGATTCAACGGATTGCTCGTCTGTACAAGTGAAGGGCAACCCTGTCAGCGTAATCCCTTAATCACAAAAATCACAGTTCAGATTAACAGTTTACTTGTGGCAGATGGTGCAGTCGGTGGGTACGTTGTTGTCGCGGTGGCAGTCCAGGCAGGTTCCCATCTTGAGGGACTGGCCGTCCTTGGGCTGCACCTCTTCCATGCTGCCTACGTCGCCGTGGCAGATGGAGCAGGTTTCGGCGATGCTGTATGGGCGGTTGACTTCGTTGCCGTTAATGTCGTAGCGCTGTCCGCTGGCGCCCTCGGTGTCGAGGTCGCTGGTGAAGTAGCGGATATGGGCCTCGTGAACGAAGCGCACATGGTCGGGGAGGCGGTGCACCCGTTCCCAGTCAATGGGCTCTTCGTCGGAGCCATACTGTTGGACCTTGGCGATTTCCGTCTGCGCCTGGCTGGTTCTGCCGGAGATGTCCTTGTGGCAGAACAGGCACTGCTCCACTGCCGGAACCGTGGCGGCGTCTCCCTTGGTCACGTTGCGGTGGCAGAACTCGCACTGGATGTTGTTGTCCACCACGTGAACGGTATGCGGGAAAGCGATGGGCTGCGCCGAGGCGTTGCCCAGTCCGAACGGCGGGTTGGAAAACCAGGAAATAAACAGCACCACAAGCACGAAACCTATGATGACGGTGAAAATGCCGCCGGCCACCATTAGCGGGATCATTTTGCTTGTGGGTCTCATGCTTGCAGGGGTCTCACATGGATAAACAGGATGTACAAGACTATCGCTAGATCAGCAGGCGGTCCCAGAAATTCCTCACGTCGAGGGTCTGGTTGATGCCGAAAATCAGGATCACGACGGCCGCCGCAGCTATAAGCAGGGCGAAGGCGGTCAAGGGAATCTTCAGCCTGGATGCGGAAGGAGGCAGGTGTCCTGTGGCTACGGCCGACGGGATCAAGGCGTGGGCGGTGAGCATCGTGACGGCAAAGACGACTACCAGCGGAAAATAAATCCAGAACCACTGTAGGAACAGGTGGATGTTGTTCCAGTCAACGCTGGTTAGAGCTTTGGGGTCGTCCATCGGGAAGCCTGTTCACCTGAGCCTGTCGCCTGAATTTGCCGGGGTTTGCTCCCTGAAATGCCTTCGCCTTACGAAAATAGCGGCCCGAATAACCACCGGGCCATAAAGCGAGTGAAAATTATCACACACTCAATGGAGTGTCAAGGGATTCAGCTACGCCTGGGCCGAGATTTCTGGTGGCCACGGTGAGTGGCTGCACCCCGCGCTGAGCTTGCCCTGAGCCTGCCGAAGGGGCCCCGTTAATCCTTTGCTTCTTTGCTTCTTTGTGTCCAGAATGGAAGGGTGTATTCTGATCCCCCTGAGCTTGTCGAAGGGGCGGGCGGGTAACGGAGAAAACATCATGCCGGCCAGAAACGGGCAACAGTACATCGAAAGACTCAGGGAGAGGCCGCCTGCGCTGTACCTGCGGGGCGAGCGGGTGAAGGACGCGACTGCCCACCCCGGGCTGAGCGGCGGAGTGAAGACGGTGGCGCGGCTGTATGACTTGCAGAACGACCCGTCCGGCCCGGACATGACATATACATCTCCCACCAGCGGGGAGCCGGTGGGCCTGTCCTTCATCACCCCCAAGAGCGTCGAGGACCTGGATGCGCGGCACAACATGATGCGCCGGTGGGCACAGGTATCGTGCGGGATGATGGGGCGGACTCCCGACTTCCTGAACGTCTCGCTGATGGCCATGGCCGCCGCCGGGGACTACTTCGCCGAGGACCGTCCGGAGTTCAAGCAGAACATCCGCAGCTACTACGAGAAGGTGCGCGAAGAAGACCTGGTGCTAACGCATACGCTGGTCAACTTGCAGCGCAGTCGGGCGCCGTCCGAGTCGGTCCTGAACGACAACACTGACATCGCCCTCTCGGTGGTCAAGGAAACTGACTCAGGCATCATCGTCCACGGGGCTCGGCTGCTGGCGACTCTGCCCATCGCCGACGAGATTGCGGTGTACCCCGCTCGCTCGCACCGTTTGCCCACGGGCGCGCCGGGGCGGACTTCCTTTGCCTTTGCGCTGCCCTGCGATGCGCCGGGGCTTCGGTTCCTGTGCCGGGAGAGCTTCGACCTGGGGCGGTCGCGGTTCGACCATCCGCTGGGGTCGCGGTTCGAGGAGATGGACGCACTGGCCTTCTTCGACAACGTGTTCGTGCCGTGGGAGCGGGTGTTCCTGCTGGGAGACCCCGACCGCTGCAACAATATGTCGCGGCACACCCACCAGTACCTGCACTCGGGGCACCAGGTGGTGGCCAAGAACGTGGTCAAGCTGGAGTTCGTGCTGGGGCTGGCGAACTTGATGCAGGATACGCTGGGGTCGGGCCAGCAGCCGCAGATGCTCCAGATGACGGCGGAAATCATCGAGGCGCTGGAGACGCAGAAGGCCCTGTTGCGGGCATCGGAGGCTGAGGCAGGATTTGACCAGTGGGGGGTGTTCTGTCCGGCGGAAATGCCGCTGATGATTGCGCGGCACCTGTTCATCAGGATGTACCCGCGCATGGGGGAGATACTGCAACTGATGGGTTCCAGCAGCCTGATGGCCCTGCCAACTGAGGCAGATTTGCAGGGACCACTGGCCGGGGATCTGGGGGCCTACCTGGACACCGACACGGCAACGGCGGAGGAGCGGGTGCGCCTGTTCCGGCTGGCGTGGGACACATGTTGCAGCGCCTTCGCCCAGCGGCAGATTCTCTACGAACGCTTCTTCCAGGGCGATGCTTACCGCAACGTGGTGCTGCTCAACAGCCTGTACGACAAGGAGCCTGCGACCGACTTCGTGCGAGAGTTTCTGGTGTCTGAACTGTGATTCTCGTGATTACGGGATTACCCTGATTGCCTCGGTTGCCGGGCGGCCTGAGCGCATGACAGCCAACCCCTCCCTAACCTCCCCCTCAAGGGGGATTGGCCAATCAGTCGTCGTCGCCACCGGCGGGAACGGGGGCCGGAGCGGGGCGTCCTTCGACAGGCTCAGGATGAGCGGGAGCAGTGGTCGGGGCGGGTCTCAGCCGGGCCTCGTCGGGCAATTCGTTCTCCCAGTCGGGTATCAGGACTTGAGAGTTGTTGTCCAGCAAGGCAATGACGACCACACCGCCGAGGCTGTAGGCCATGGACAGACCTAGGACGGCCATGTAGGAGCCAGTGGTGTACATAATCAGCCCGGCCAGGGCGGTGGCGATGAAGTGCCCCATCAGAGCGCCGGTGGTCTGCCAGCCGTAAACCGTACCCATGGGGCCGTCGCCGAAATACTGGCGGTTGATGATGAGGTAGCCAGTCCACTCGCCGCCGAATCCGATGCCAAAGCTGACGGCGAAGAGGTAGAAGAGCCAGGGTTCCGCCGGGCCGAACATTATGATGGGGACGGTAATACCCTGGATGGCCAGGCTCACGGCCATCATCCGGCGGGTGCCGTAGATTTCCGCCAGAACCGGAGTTCCAAAGCGGCTGACGATGCTCACCAGCGAGATGATGGTGAGGATTATGCCGGCGGTGGCCAGGGAGTTGGGGCCGGTGAACACTTCCGAGTCAATGGCGTACTTGACGACGTAAATCAGGATGATGCCGTGGCCGGCGCAGCCCAAGCCGTGAATCAAGGGCAGGTTCCAGAAGGGGCGCGTGCGGCGGATGTTCTTGTTGAACACGGCCATCCGCAGGCGCTCCATACCCTTTTCCAGCCGCACGGGAATCGGATCGCCGACCCGGGCGCCGTAGGGTTCGATGCCGATGTCGGCGGGGCGGTTGCGCATCAGGGGCACCAGGGCCAGCATTGCGCCGCCTCCGACGAGGCCGATGACGATGAAGTTGCCCTGCCAACCCAAGGTTTGAATGAGATAACCGGCGATGGGAGCGAATACCCCTGTGCCGATACCCCCGGCGGCCCACAGGATGCCGATGCCCAGACCCAGGCGGCGCCGGAACCAGCCGCTGATGGATGCCATCAGCGGCACCATGCCCAGCGACTGGGTGAGGGAAAGCAGCACCCCGAAGAAGAGGAAGAAGTGCCAGACCTCGCTGATCTGGCTCAACAGCAACATGCTTATCAGGTAGAGAATCGCCGCTGCCAGCAGCATAATGCGGGAACCGAAGCGGTCGCCCATCCAACCGGTGATGGGGGCGTAGAGCGCGCCGAATCCGTAATAGGCCGCTATGCCGAGGGTGACCAGGCTCTCGTTCCAGCCGAAGGGGCCGCTCTCGTCGGTCAGCGGGGGCAGCATGATGCCTGCGGCCATGCTGATGGAGCTGGCGAATATCTGCACCGTGGCCAGGATGGCGATGATTATCCAGCTATAGTGGAAAGGGAGCCGCGCCGCCAAGCCCCTGGCTTCGAGTGAGGCGGCCGGGGTGTCGGCGGGGGTGCGCCTGCGCAACATATCGACTCTACTTGTGATGAATGGGCCGCACTCTTATCTAAGAATACAATGATAGCACTAAAATCCCTCGGATTAAACGCAAAGAGCGCAGCGGATTACCTGTCCATTGCGCCCTTTGCGCCAAAAATGGGGCGTCAAGGCATTATGTTCATTTGCCGGACGATGGACTCGCCGAGAGCCGTGTCGCCTTCGATGGACACTTTGCCGGATTGCAGGATTTCGTCCGGGTCCCAACGGCCACAGCCGAGGCAGCCGAAGGTCTCATCGTCAAGACTGATGCGGACTGTCGGCGCGTCCGGGGGCTGATCCAACTCACGGCCCCTGCCGCCCTCGACGCCGATGGAGATAAGGCGTCTGGCAGTGCCGGAGATGTCAATGACCACCGTCGCGCCGTCAGGAGCCTGAGCGCGGCGGGCGGCGACGAAGGGCATAGCGCGGATGACGCGGTTCAAGGCATGGGCCGCCGCCGGGCTGTCGTAGTGGCCGGGGCGGTCGACGGCGCGGCGGATGTCCTGCTCGTGCACCCAAGCGTCCATGATGCGGATGCTGATGAATTCGGACATGGGGGCCTGGCCGACGGGAGTCTGCATTTCGGCGGCGAAGTCGTCGTCAGAGCGGCTACGGAGGAAGTCCACCCGGCGGGAGGTCTTGGCGCGAAAGTCCGACAGCACCTGCGCCCCGGCCCAGGGACGGCGGAAGTCCACCACGATTTCGTTGCGCTGGCCCTGCTCGCTGCGGGTGTGGGCCAGGGCTTCCTCGCCGGGGGTGTGATCGGGATCCGGGTCGCCCAGGATGCCGGTCTCGGAGCCAGCGAGGTGGGAAACTTGGTCCTGCACCGACCAGCCGGGGCAGTCGGTGGGAGTCTTCCACTCGGCTTCGGTCAGGCCGTCGCAGAGTTCGCCGATGGAGCGCCAGACGTGTTCCATCATGTCAACGAGTTGCTGATTGGTTTCGTTCATTGTGAGTCCCTTTACTCTCAGTCTGAACTGTGATTTGTTTGATTATGGGATTGCCATGATTAGGGAGGAGGAAATCAGATTAGCCTTAAGAATCACATAAATCACAGTTCAGACAGTATGATTAACCGGCAGATTCGCTCTCAAGCTGTCGGCGGCGATTTACGCGAGACTGTATGGCATGGATGACCTCCTCTACGGCCATGCGCCCCACCGGGCCGGAGGCGTACATCGAACCCAGCACCACACCGCCACGGCCCAGGAGGAACTCGGCAGGCTGGACGAAGCCGTCCCGGTCATCAGACCACCAGGCGCCAATGGTGTCGGCATCCGCCTTGGTGGCGCCGTAAGCCACTGGGAACGAGAGGCCCTTGCCCTTCACCTCCGTCGCCTGCTCATGGTTGTCGGTACTGACGGCGATGACGGTAACGTCAAGGGCATCCAACTCTGCCTTCGCTGCCTCGTATGCGGCCAACTGCCGCTGGCAGTAGGGTCACCAGTGGCCCCGGTAGAAGAGCAGCGCCGTGTAGCGGCTGGGCGCATCGCCGGGCAGGGTCAGCGTGCCGCCATCCAGCAGTTTCAATTCCAATCGGGGGAAGCGGCCCCCTTGCTGCAACATTTCGCCCATAACTCGACCTCCACGGCTTTCTTTCGAGAGATTATACCAACAGGTCAGTGGCAGCCTGCGTAGGGACGGGTTTCAAACCCGCCCCTACTCGCCTTTCTACACCGCTTGATAAACGCTGTTTTTCGCCCGCGCGGCCTTGCGAAGTCTCTTTTGGGATTCGAGGGAACGGACGACCTGCTGCACTCGGGGAGTTCCGTAGCGGCGGAACTGTCCCGCTATCTTGCTCAGGGTCCTGGGCTGTTCGCAGTATTCCCAGACCAGTTCGGACAATGCGGCGTCGGCTCCCGGGAGAGCGTAGACCGGCTTGACTATGGTATGGCCTGGGTTGCCGTCGGCCTTTTCGCCGAGGGTGAAGTCCAGTCGCGCACTGTGCTTTTCAAGGAACTTGCGGAACCTGGCGCGAAGGATGCCGGGGCCGCCGGTGGAGCCGTAACCGTGGATGACGCGCAGGATGCGGCAGGTGTGGCCGCCGGGCTGGACGGCCCGGTTATAGGCGTCCACGAACTCTTCCAATGCTTCAGGCCAGGTCTTGCCGTGCAGATCAAGGTCTCGGCTGTCCAATGTTTCCTCGTCTCCTGTGCGAGCGCGGGCTATCGAATTACGGAATCCAGCATAGGCCGCTCTCGACCGGACGGTCAACAGTGTATAAGGCGGGGCAACTAGGGAACCTCTGAATAAAGGGAGGAGTATGGGATACTGAAGGGAGTGAAGGGC